>DAOOGN010000003.1:0-105042 GCA_035415725.1 Anaerolineae bacterium
CATTCCTACTAGGAACCTGAGCGATTCCTACTAGGAACCTGAGCGATTCCTACTACGAATCCAGGGCTGCTCCCTCTGTAGTGCGGATGGTCTCCTCGATGAATTGTGCCTGGTTATACGACGGCGTGACGATGTTCACCCGCGGCCAGGGGGGAGCCATCGGGCATGGTATCCGGCAATGGTGCGCTTTCCGCCATCCAACGTAAACTTTCCAATAAGGAAAATAACGTTGGAACGCCCGAACGTTCTAACGTTTGCTGCTACGCCACCAAATCGTCGATGAATGTGTGACCCCCAAAGCGGGCAAGTGTACCTATGGCTTGGATCGGTTCTTCTCGTCGCTGTATGGCAAGCCCATTCCTGGTGAAACACCTGATTACGTTTTTGTACGCGGACGCGCTGACTGATTACGTCCTGATTACATTTTGCGTAATCAGTCATTTCACTCCTCTAATCCTCTAAAACATCATCTGCCTTTACACCCCATTGGCTTGGCCCCCCCATCATTGACTTTCACCCCCAATCCCGTATAATGCCAGCATCACCTGATCAGACTATCCGACTAAAAACAACCGGGCTAAAGACTATGCGCATTCTAATCACTGGAGCGACCGGCTTCGTCGGTTCGCATTTGCGACGCTATTTCTTGACCCATACCGATGGGGAAATCGTCGGCACAAGCTATCCCGACACGCCACCGCCGCCTGAGGACCCGCAACGTGAGACATTACACTTTCTGGACCTCCGCGACGCCGAAGCAACCCGCGCCCTGCTCGCGCAGTCCCCGCCGGACTACATCATCCACCTGGCAGCCCAATCCCATGTCCCTACGTCCTATCAGGACCCCTGGGGCACACTGGAGAACAACATTCGCGGGCAACTAAACCTACTGGAAGGATGCAAAACGCTCCACCTGACGCCGCGCACGCTGGTCATCGGCTCCGGCGAAGAATACGGACGGGCCGGCGCCGCCGAATTGCCGCTGACCGAAAACCATCCCCTCCGTCCGGAAAATCCCTACAGCGTCAGCAAGGTCGCGCAGGATGTGTTAGGCTACCAGTACTTCATCAGCTTCGGATTGCCCATCATCCGTATGCGCCCTTTCAACCACGTAGGGCCGGGGCAATCGGTACGCTTCGTGCTGCCGGCTTTCGCCAGCCAGGTCGCCGACATCGAAGCGGGCAGGCAGACGCCGGTGATGCGCGTAGGAAACCTCACGCCGGCCCGTGACTTCACCGACGTGCGCGACGTGGTACGCGCCTATCACCTCGCCCTGACCCGCGGTGTGCCCGGCGAGGTCTACAATATCGCATCGGGGACGCCACGCACCATCCAATCTCTTGTCGATTACTTGATCACCCTGGCAACCGTCCCCATCCGTGTGGAGATCGACCCGCAGCGCTATCGCCCCGCCGACGTCCCCGTCATCTATGGCAGTGCAGCTAAACTCCAGCGGGATACCGGTTGGAAACCGGAAATTCCATTTGAGCAAACCATCCAGGATGTCCTGGATGAATGGCGGCAATTCACAGCAGGAGGGTAAGATTATGACCGAAGAAAGTAAGGCCACAGCGGCGAAAATCGGTGTTTTCAAGCATTGGACGATGACTTTGCGCGACATCCAATGGGAAATCGAGGAGTACGAATACGACCTCGAATATCAGCGCTACGAAATTGACGTCACCCAACGTCTCCACGACGCCACCGCAGACGACAAAGCACGCAAGCACTGGCAAAAACAAAGCGCCAAAATCAACAAAGCGTTGGTAACAACAGAAACGGACCTGGCGAAAGCGCGCCAACAGGCCGCCTACAGCGAGGCCATGCTCGCACTTCTCCGCCAGGACCTGAGCGCCGCCGGCATCGATCCTGACGCCTGCAATCCGGACGATTTCTACTGCGACGAGGCATTCGACGCCGAATTCGATGCTGACGAGATCCCCTTCTAGCAGACGACCCGACTGACGACTATCAGACTGTTTTTCAGACTATCTCAAGGAGGTTTTTTGTATGACGAAACGCCGCGCGCTCATCACCGGCATCACCGGTCAAGACGGTTCATATCTGGCCGAATTTCTCCTGGAAAAGGGCTATGACGTAATCGGGTTGGTGCGTCGGACCAGCACAGTGACCTTCTCGCGCATCCATCACATTCAGGATAAGCTCACCCTGGTCTCCGGTGATCTGCTGGATCAGGGGTCGCTCATCGCCGCACTGCACGAATATCGCCCCCACGAGGTCTACAACCTGGCGGCGCAGTCGTTCGTGCCGGCGTCGTGGCAGCAACCCGTCTTCACCGGCGAAGTCACCGCCCTGGGTGTCACCCGCATGCTAGAGGCCATCCGCACCGTCGATCCCACCATCCGCTTTTACCAGGCCAGCAGCAGCGAGATGTTCGGCAAAGTGTGCGAAGTGCCCCAATGCGAAACGACACCCTTTTATCCCCGCTCACCCTATGGCGTGGCGAAAGTGTATGGACACTGGATCACCGTGAATTACCGCGAGTCCTACCATCTGTTTGCGTGTTCGGGCATCCTGTTCAACCACGAAAGCTCGCGCCGGGGTCTGGAATTCGTCACGCGCAAAGTGACCTACCAGGTCGCCAAAATCAAGTTGGGGATGGCGAACCGGCTGGCCCTGGGCAACCTTGACTCTAAGCGCGACTGGGGTTTCGCCGGCGACTACGTCCGCGCCATGTGGCTGATGTTGCAACAGGACGAACCGGACGACTACGTGGTTGGCACCGGTGAAACACACGCCGTACAAGAACTCTGCGAGGTCGCTTTCGCGCACGTCGGACTGAACTGGCGCGATTACGTCGTGCAAGATCCACGTTTCATGCGGCCCGCCGAGGTCGATTTATTGGTCTCCGATCCCCGCAAGGCCAGAGAAAAGTTGGGGTGGAAGCCTGATGTCACCTTCAAAAACCTCATCGAAATGATGGTGGATGCCGATATGGAACTTCTCAAAACAGAAAAGGAGCCGGGAAATCCCTATGCATGACATCCAGTTTGGCACCGATGGATGGCGCGCGCAAATCGCCGCAGCTTACACCTTCGACAACGTGCGGCGCGCGACCCAGGGCTTTGCTCACTACCTCCAAAACCACGCCCTGGCCCAGCAAGGCGTCGTCATTGGCTACGACCAGCGCTTCGCCAGTGAATGGTTCGCCGCCGCCGCCGCCGAAGTCATGGCCGGCAACGGCATCCCTGTGTGGCTGACCGCGCACAACACCCCCACCCCGGTCATCAGCTACAGCGTCACCGAACGCCAGGCCGGCGGCGCGATCAACATTACCGCCAGCCATAATCCGCCGACGGATAACGGCTTCAAAGTCCGCGATGCGCACGGCGGGGCCGTTCCTCCAGAGGGATTGGAGGAGATCGAAGACGCCATTCCCGGCCTGGAGGGCGTCCGACGTTTAGCGCTCCAGGAAGCGGAGAGCCAGGGTCTGGTCAAGCGCTGGGATCCCGATCCGGCTTACACCGCGCACCTCGGTACCCTCGTCGACCTGGACAAACTTCGCTATGCCGGATTCAAAATCCTGGTAGAACCGATGTGGGGCAACGGCGCGGGCTGGTTCCCCCGCCTCTTGAGCGGCGGCAACAACACCATCTGGGAAATCCACGCCGGGCGCCACCCTCTCTTCCCGGAGATGCAACGCCCCGAACCGATCCATCCCAACATCGATGTAGCGCTGCGCCGCACCGTAGAGTTGGGAGCGGATGTGCTCTGCATTATGGACGGCGACGCCGACCGCATGGGCATCGGCGACGAAAATGGCGTCTACATCAACCAGCTTCAAGTCTATGCCCTGCTGGCCTACTATCTGCTGGAGGTCCGGGGACTGCGCGGCCCGCTGGTCAAAACCATCTCGACCACCTCCATGCTAAACCGACTGGGCAAAATGTATGGGGTGGAGGTGTACGAGACCGGGGTGGGTTTCAAATACGTCGCGCCCAAATTTCTGGAGACCCACGCTCTCATCGGCGGCGAAGAAAGCGGCGGGTACGCCTTCCGCGGCAACGTCCCGGAACGCGACGGCATTCTGGGCAATCTCTACTTCCTCGACTTCATGCTCCAGACCGGCCAGACGCCGGCACAACTCCTGCAAACGCTCTTCCAGAAACTGGGGCAGACGTACTACTATGACCGCATCGACACCCGCTTCCCCGCCGAGAAACGCCCCGCAGCGATGGCACGTCTCGACGCCGCTAAACCGGAGACCATCGCAGGGCTGCCCGTCACCGCCATCGTGACCCTGGACGGCTACAAGTACGAGTTGGGTGATCACGGCTGGCTGCTTATCCGCTTCTCCGGCACCGAGCCGATTGTGCGCGTCTACTGCGAGGTCACGGACCCGGCTATGGTCACTGCCGTTTTAGCCGGTGGATTGGAACTGGCAGGACTCCAATAAGTTCTGCCGGAAAAACGTAGAGGCGATGACCCTCTCATCCCCCTGCCCTCCTTCTCCCCCGCTGGTGGCGAAGAAGAGGGCGAAAAAAAATGAGGGTGTGGCGGACGGCGAAGCCGCCTGCCACACCCCCTGCAAAAATCCCCCTTTTTAACCCAATCGTAACTTGCCTGAAACCTCGTCCGGGCGTCTCTCATGATATGCTTATATCGGGCCTGAATAGATAAGGGTAGTTTCAATAGATACCAAGGGAGAAAAAATGCACTGGATTTTAACGCCGCCGGATGCCTTTACACTCACCCAAGTCATTCGACGTTCACAGTGGTTGCTTCAGCCACCTTTTAGCGTCAACCGCGCAAAAGATCATCTGAACAGAGTGGAGCGGCTCGCCTCCGGCAACATCATCGATGTAACCGTTTCCCAGGTTGCGGCAGGCTTGACCGTCCAAACTCACGAACATCTCGGCGGAAAAGACACCGAAGAAGTCAGTCACAAACTCTGGCGCATACTGCGGCTCGGTGAAAACTTGCAGCCCTTCCTGGAAACAGCGTGTCATGTCCCTGAACTCGAAACGATCCGGCAAAACGGGGCACAGATTCTCCGTGGCGCCACACTTTTCGAGGATGTCATCAAAGCCGTCCTCTTTACCCTAGAAGACAAAACCCTGCCTGGACCGCGCATCACATGGCTCGTCGACCGCTTGGGCGACTCCCTGCCGAGCAATC
Source organism: Anaerolineae bacterium (assembly GCA_035415725.1). Taxonomy (GTDB): domain Bacteria; phylum Chloroflexota; class Anaerolineae; order B4-G1; family SLSP01; genus DSWT01. The sequence continues at coordinate 5,140 of DAOOGN010000003.1, forward strand.
CTACGCGCCACGCATTTCCTACGCCACAGCAACTCCTGGGGGGACAGCATATCCTCAACGAAATGTTCACCCCGGCCATCGTGAGCCAATTAGTCAAAATCGCCATCGTATTTTCTACTGCCGAGGACCATGTCAACACGCTGATCCAGGACAATTCCCCGCTGGATGATCTGACGGTCAATCTGAGGCAACTTTTTGGCCTTGATCTGGCCGCCCTGGGACTGGTCATGCTCAGCCTGGGCCGCTACGACTACATCCCCACCGACTCATACGCCCAACAACGCATCAGCCAACATCAGAAAGGCCAGAATGTCACATCGCATGATATTCACGCCATGTTCGATCCCCTGCAACCATGGGGCGGACTCGCTTACTGGCTCTGGGACTGGTCGGCAGTTCCGCATCATCCACGAGGTAAGCCATGGAAAGTTTAGAGATCAGTACCCTTCAAGCACGCGAGATGCTGATGCAACTGGAAACACAGATTCATCAACAGCGCGCAGCACTCCAGGATGGCGCTTCACCGCAAAGCCTGGCCGCCTATTTGGACACCTGGCAGATGATGGTACGACACATCCAAACCGAGATGATGCTCGAAAAAAGCGCCCAACTCAGCCTGCTCTACGAAGTCTCCCGGCCCATCTATGCTTCTTTGGATTGGCGGCAAACCCTGCAAGCGGTGATGGATGCCTTCATCACCATCACCACCGCCGAACGCGCTGTACTCCTCACCTTCAATGCCGACAACCAGCTTCAGGTAGAAATGATGCGCACCGCCCCCCACCTAGCATTCTCCGACTCCGATATCGCCTTCAGTCGCAATGTGGTACAGCACACTCTCGAAAAAAGAGGCCCGATCCTCACCAGCAATGCGCAAATCGATCCGCGTTTCGAGGACAGTGAGAGCATTATGGCGTATGGATTGCGCTCCATCCTGTGCGTCCCTTTGATTTACAAGGAAGAAATTCTGGGGGCGATCTATCTCGACCATCGCGCCCGAACCGATGTGTTTACCCAAGAGGATATGGCGACCCTGAGCGCCGTAGCCAACAATGCCGCCGTCGCCATGCACAACGCCCAAGAACATCAGAGGACCGATCAGGCGCTGGGCGAAAAAGTACGCGAACTGACCATCCTGCAGGAAATGGCGCGCGACCTCAATGCCAGCCTGCACTTCAACCGGGTGATGGAACGCGGCACGGCTTGGGCCATTGCCGCCTCCGGCGCCGAGGCCGGCGTGATCGGCCTCGTTGCCGAAGAGAGCATACGCTGGATCACCAAGGTCAGCAACGTCACCCCCGACAGTTTCGCCGCGGCACGCTGCCTAGCCACCCGTGAGCCTATCGTCGAAGATCACCGCCTGGTGTTACCCCTCCTGCGCGACAATCGCCCCATCGGCGCCCTCTATCTAGTAGCCGCAGAACGCCAGTTCAAGCCCGGCAAACTCGAATTCATCACTCGGGTGGCCGATAACATCGCCATTGCCGTCGATAACGCCCGTCTCTACGAAGCCTTGCGTCAAGCCAACCTCACCAAATCCGAGTTCGTCTCCACCATGGCGCACGAACTCCGCACGCCGATGTCGTGCATTTACGGTTACGCCGAGATGCTGGGCACCGGTATGATGGGAGCACTGACGCCCCAACAACAGGAATTCATCGACACCATCGGTGAAAATGCCCAACGGATGGACACCATCGTCAATGATATGCTGGACATTTCACAAATCGAGACGGGACGACTGCGGCTCACCTTGCGTCAGGTGGACTTGCGTACCGCTATCGACGAGGCGCTGAAAACGATGGCGAAAAAGCTGGAGCAGAAACAACAGACCTGCACGGTCGACCTGTGGGATGAACTTCCACCGGCCTACGCAGATCCAGAACGACTGCGGCAGATTTTGAGCATCTTGCTCAGAAACGCCCTACAATACACCCCTCAGCAGGGCGTCATCACCGTCAAAGCATGGATCCATGCCGATGAACCGGATTTTATCCGCTGCGCGGTGATCGATACCGGCATCGGCATCAGTGCGGAGAACCAGGTGCACCTGTTCACCAAATTTTTCCGCATTGTCGACCCGGCGATAGAAGATCAGGGCGGCAGTGGCCTGGAACTGACCATCGCCAAAAACCTGGTAGAAATGCACGGTGGACGGATCTGGCTAGAAAGCGCGCCCGGCAAGGGCAGTACCTTCTTCTTCACCGTGCCCATCGCTATGCCGGGGCTGTAGAGATAAACCGGACCCAACGGCATGTCAACGCCCTACCAGCGGCAAGAAAATCTGCTTTACCTCCACTTCAAAGAGAGCATCCACGCTCCACGGCCCAACGTTGCCCACTGCATCCACCGCTCGCACCCGCCAGGCATAGACGCCGCTGGGCAATGTCGCCGTGTACGTCGTGGTCGGGGCGCTGAAGACGCGCGTCCCTACGTGCAGTTGATAGGTTAATGACGAACCCCCATCTTCGGGCGTCGTCCACCGAAAGACGAGGGACGGCGTCCGCAGGAAGACGCCGCCCGTGGGGGTGATCAACGTCGGTGTAAGCGGCGGCGTCACATCATAGGTGAAGGCGGCCCGGGCCGGCGTGGGATCAAGCTGCGTGCTCGCGGCGCGGGCGGTGACGGTGTAATTCCCCTCAAACGTAAGTGCAGGCAACGGATAGCTCCACGACACCGTTCCCGAAGCCGCCAACCACGTTTCCGCGCCCCAGTTGGCACCGCTCCAATACGCGCCATCGACGCCGCGTTGCACCTGCACCATCACGTTCGTCAGCTCCCACCCCAGCGCCGATCCCGCAAAAGCCGGCGTCATGTTGTAAGCCCCACCGGCTTGCGGCGTCAGAATCGCCGTATCGGGCGTCATACAGGCAGCGAGGAAGTCCAACGCGCGCGCCATCACGCTATCGCGCGACGGACGCGGCACAACTTCGAGCGGAAAACCCAATACCAACAGCCGTTGACAGCCGGAGATATACTGAACCGCCGCATCGCCGCCTGTACCGCCGCCGTAATGGAGCGCGGACGTCGCACCGTTCACGGGCGCTAGCACGTCGGGAGCATCGGCGTCGTATTCACCCGCGGCGTCGAAAGAGAAGACCGGCAGACCGGCGAAAGCACCGCCCGCCGTCGGCTGAACGGTGTACGTCTGTGCATCGTCAGCGACGTAGCCGGCGCGCAATGTTTGATGCAGGAAGATGGGAGCACGTCCCATGCCTTCGAGATCCTCGGCCAGATTCGTGCCGCTGATGAGCAACGCCCGCCCGCTGTTCAGAAATGCCGCCAACGCGGTACGCTCAGCCGTGTTCAATGTACCATCCTCGAGTGTGGCTTCTTCACCAAGAAGCCAATCAACAAGTACGGTGTCTTGCAGCGAAACAAGACCATCCGCCACCGCCTCATTGCTGGCGCTATTCCACGCATACGATGCGGGTACAGATGCACCGTGAGCGACGACATAATCCCGGCGGTTCATCCGCTCAAGCCACAGCCGCGCATTCGGGCCTTCGAGCGGGTCATACTCAATGACGATACCGTCCGCGTCGAGCCGGTCGAAACCGTTGACGATCAACAACGTGGGCCGATCACCCACCCGTACACCCAAAACCTCCGTAGGGAAAGACTCCCCGCCGTCATTGGTCGCCGTCACACGGACATAGAGCGTCTGCCCGGCGCTAAGTCCGGATAACGTGTACGATGTCCCGGCGACCGTGACCGGTGCACGCCACGCAAAGCCGTCCGGGCTGGTATAGACGCGATAGCCGGTCGCCGCTTCCCCGCGCAGTCCCACACCATCCGTCGGCGAGGGTTGCCACGCCACACGCACCGCGCCGCCGCCGAGGTTTTGCACGCGCAGATGGGTCGGCGGCTCCGGCAATGTGACCAGGTCCACACCGTCGCGCCCCTCAAAATAGGACACGATTCCCTGATAGACGGCTCGAGCTGCCAACTGATTGAAACGCGGATCCTTGAGCGCCCGCGCATCCTCCGGGTGATCGTGAAAGGCAAGCTCCAACAACATGCCGGGCATCTGCGTCGCGGGATCGTCATCCCACAACATCCGCAGTTCGCCCAAATCCATCTGACGTTGGCCTCGATCCACCCATGCGGCGTCCCAACCGGCATGAATGTCATGGAGCAGTTCCGTGTGCACGGCGGATTGCAGTTCCAGGCTACCGGCGGTACGGGGATAGGTATCTCCATTGTGAACATAGGATTCGGTGCCCCGCACCGTGCCATCATAACCGTTCGTGTGCCAGGAGATAAACAGCGCCTCCTCGCCACTGCCGGCATGATTCCAGCGCGCGTACAGCGGGCGGGCGGTGACATCGTTGAAACCCTCCCCACCGGCGTAATTCAGTCCCATCCATTGGCTGTAGTAGAAAGTCGCCATCTCCCACCAGGAACGCTGCGGCGGATAGGGCGCATCGGTCACCATACCGTTCAGGCTGTCGAAGCTGCCACTGCCCAGACGCAGTGCGTCGGCGATCACCACCGCGCCACTGCCTGCCACCGAAGCATTATCCAGCGTCACCGTCGTCGTCCCTGCGTAGAACGGGAACGTGCCCAGGTAGCGCCACGTCTGGGGGCGGATGCGCTGATCGAGCCGTACATCGGTCGTCCCGCCAGCATGGGAAACGGTATAATGCGCATCGGGCGCCCGATTCCCGCCGGAACGCACCCACGCATACAGCGCGTAGTCGCCGCTACGCGGGACGGCAATCTGCCAGGAGGCCGTCGCCGTCGGGATGCCCGCCACGGTAGCCGCAAAACGATATGTTCCACCGAGGTAGCCGGTCAACACCGTCGTAGCCCACGTTCCCGTTTCAACGTAGCCGGGCGTCCCCTGGTCATTGTCTACAATCACGCGCGCCGCGTTCCCATCGCGCTCGCGGACGGGGATGACCGTCGCGCCGGCGTTTTCAAGATAGGCGATCAGATATGAACCTACGGCTTCGGCGTTGTTGTGATCCTCGATCAGCCCCTCCGTGACGCTGCGTTGCGGACGCCACGCTTGCGAGCTATAGCTCCACTGCCAGCCGTGCCCCGCACTGACGTAAACCGCCTTGCCCTCAAGCGCGCGCGAAAACTGCACAGAAGAAGGAGAGACGGTTGCGACAGAAGTCGTCATGGTATCACCAGAACTGCGCGGCAGAAAACTCGAAAGTGCATGACATCTCCCATCCTCAGGATCTATTGCCTGCACATAAAGGATACGCCAATCGAGAGACGTGAGCGCCCGTTGGACAGCAGCCTGCACAACCTCAGCCTCCAACCCAGCGTCGGCGCGCAATTCCTCCGGCGGCACCTCCAAACAGACGGTGAGCGTTTGCCCGGCGGCAACGATCTGATGCCCAGGCCAGGGCAGAGCGGCATCTTCAAGAAGCGCCGCCGCCTGTGCCGCCAGGTCCGGCGGCGGTTCGACCGTCGCCATGCCCCCCATCAACAGCCCTGACACCAATACCACTCTCAGCCATTTTCCCCATTCAAGCATACAATTCCTTCGGAAAACTGTTTTCACGTCTAAACGTGCTGAATAGTTCCAACGCCAGAACGAGTTTAGCACGCTTGAAGGACAAAACAACCCGGGTTGCTCTATCCGGCCCTTGTGTTACACTGCGTCCTATGAAATTACGGATGCCTCATGACAATCTTACGGAGGACAAAGAATGAGCACGCTCCTGCTGAAAAACGCCACATTGTTGGTCACCATGGACGACCAACGCCGCCGTATCCCTCAAGGCAGTCTTTTTGTACGCGACCATGTCATCGAAGCTGTAGGGACGACTTCCGCGCTGGATCACTATCACGCCGATCATACCATCGATGCGACAGACATGGTGATCCTGCCGGGGCTGATCAACACCCACCATCATCTCTACCAGACGCTCACCCGCGCCGTGCCCGCCGCCCAGGATGCAGTGTTGTTCAACTGGCTCAAGACGCTGTACCCGCTCTGGGCCGGGCTGACCGGCGAAGCCATCTACATCAGCGCGCTGACCGGGCTGGCGGAGTTGATGCTCTCCGGCTGCACCACCGCCTCCGACCACCTGTACATCTTCCCCAACGATGCGCGCCTGGACGATGAGATTCGCGCCGCGCAGGAGATCGGCATCCGCTTCCACGCCACCCGCGGCGCGATGAGCCGTGGGGAAAGCCAGGGCGGCCTGCCGCCGGACCGCGTCGTTGAAGATGAGGCTTTCATCCTTAAGGATACGCAGCGCGTCATCGAAACCTATCACGACGCGCAGCCTTACGCGATGCTGCGCATTGCCGTCGCACCGTGTTCGCCGTTCTCCGTGACCGAGAACCTGATGCGCGAATCCGCGCGGCTGGCGCGCGCTTATGGCGTGCGCCTTCACACTCACCTGGCAGAAACCGCGGACGAGGAAGCCTTCTGCCTGGCGACTTCCGGGAAGCGCCCCGTGGCCTACGCCGCATCGTTGGACTGGCTCGGTGACGATGTCTGGTTCGCACACGGCGTCCACATCAACGCCGCAGAAATCCACGAGATGGCCCACACGCATACCGGCGTGGCCCACTGTCCTTCCAGCAACATGCGACTAGCTTCGGGAATTGCGCCGGTGCGCGCATACCTGGATGCAGGCGTGCCGGTCGGACTGGGCGTCGATGGTTCGGCCAGCAATGACAGTTCGCACATGCTGGCCGAGGCGCGCATGGCACTGCTCTTGCAGCGTGTTTCCGGCAACCCCGCCGGCCTCAGCGCCGAAGAAGCGCTCTGGATTGCCACGCGGGGCGGCGCCGCCGTCCTGGGGCGCGATGACATCGGGCAACTTGCGCCCGGCAAAGCCGCCGACTTCATCGGGTTACGCCTGGATACGCTCGCTTATGCCGGCGCCGCCGTCCACGATCCCCTGGCGGCGACCGTCTTCTGCCATCCACAAAATGTCGCTTTGTCCGTGATTAACGGGCGCGTCGTCATCCAAGAGGGGCAACTGCTCACGCTTGATTGGATACCCACGCTCGAGCGGCACAACGCCATCGCGCGCCAACTGGTTAGGACTTACACCAATTCCCGTTTGTAGGCGTCAGTCACTACAGGCTCTCCGCCGCTTGATTCGAGCCAGGCTTGCAGCAGTCCTGGGGTGCAGACTCAATAAAACGAGCCGGTCGAGCTGTTTAAGCTCGACCGGCTCGTGAGGCTGTACAGCGGAGAGGGTGGGATTCGAACCCACGGTAGCCCGAAGACTACAACGGTTTTCGAGACCGCCCCGATCAGCCGCTCCGGCACCTCTCCCCCCAACGCGCATTATACCATGAAGAGCCGCCTACGCAACGCCCCCCAGCCGGTTGACATCCAACGACCGCCCGCTATAATCGCAGCAGGTCGCCGAAGGAGCACCCGGCTCGACCCATACGTTGACAAGAGGCACTCATGACAAACAAACTTGCACACTGGACCACGAACAACCGTACAGAACTCATCCGCTTCGGTAAATTTGCAGTGGTGGGTACCATCGGCGCCGTGGTGGACTTCGGCATCCTATACCTGCTCCACGCAGTTCTGCACTGGCACCTGGCGCTTTCCAATACGATCTCTTTCACCTGCGCGGTGCTCAGTAACTTTACCTGGAATCGTTACTGGACCTACCCCGATTCCCGCTCTAAGCCCATTCGCACCCAATTAGGACAGTTTTTTGTCGTGAACATTATCGGCTGGGCCATCAACACCGGCATTTTACTGGCGCTCAACGTCCCCTTGACCACCCTGGCAGGCAATCTGAGCTTCGTCGCCACAGCAGAAACGGCTCACAAAATCGGTTACAATGCGGCCAAAATTATCGCTACCGGCGTGGTGTTGTTCTGGAATTTCTTCATCAACCGCTTTTGGACCTACAACGACGTTTAAGGGTACCGACTCAGCCACCGGCAGAGGAAAAGGGGGCGAAAAAGTGGGATGTAGCGGACAGCAAGTTGACTAGCCTGAATAGATCAGTGAACATCGCCATAGATTACACAGCCGCGGCGCGGCAGGGGGCGGGCATTGGCCGGTACGCCCGCGAGCTGATCGATGCCGTCCTGGCCTCCACCGCCGGGCACGATTTTGTACTGCTGACGGCAGCGGCGGGCCTGGGCGAATCATGGGCGCGCACGCGGCAGCGATTGTACGCGACAGCAGCGCGTCCCACCGGGTTGACTTTCCGCGACTTGCCCCTCACCGATGACTGGATGGCGCGGCTCTGGCAGCGTCTGCGTCTGCCCCTGCCCGCCGAATGGATCACGGGCCGCGTGGACGTCTTCTACTCCCCGGATTTCGTCCTGCCGCCGCTTCAACGCACGACTTGCGCGCTATTGACCGTCCACGATCTTTCATTTTTGCGCCATCCTGAAACCTTCCCGCCCAAACTCGGCGCTTACCTGGAAAAAGCCGTACCGCGCAGCGTCGCCCGCGCCGATCACATCCTCGCCGATTCAGAGGCTACCCGCAGGGATCTGATCAATCTGCTAGACGTGGCGCCGGCCCAAGTCACCACACTGTATGGCGGCGTCAACACACGCTTCACGCCGCAAGCGGCAAACGATGAACGCGCGTACCTGCAGACGCGCTATGGCATCGGCGCGCGCCCCTACATCCTGGCCGTCGGCACCGTCCAACCGCGCAAGAACTACATCCGGCTGATGGAAGCCTGTGATCCTCTCGCCAGACAACGGGACCTCGATCTCGTGATAGCCGGTCGGCCGGCGTGGCTGGCAGAGCCGATTGTGGCCGCAGCCGAAAAACGGCCCTATGTCCACCGGCTGGGCTTCTGCGACGAGGCAGACCTCCCCGCCCTGTACCGCCAGGCGGCACTCCTGGCCTTCCCCAGCGTGTACGAAGGCTTCGGTTTCCCGCCTCTGGAAGCAATGGCGTGCGGCACCCCCGTCGTCGCCTCCACGGCCTCCAGCGTGCCGGAGGTCGTCGGGGAAGCGGGGCTGCAGGTCGATCCCCTGGACATCCCCGCGTGGACGGCGGCGCTGGAGCAGGGACTCGACGACATGACCTTGCGCGAACAACTTCGCCAGGCCGGCCTGGCGCGCGCGGCGACCTTCACCTGGACGCGAACAGCACAAAAATGGCTGGCAGTGGTGCAAGCAATAATGGAGAGTGGACGGTAGATAAGGGGAGAAAGACAACCGCCGGCTTTAGTTTTTCAATTTTCGACTTTAGATTATCCTCGGAGGTATGTATGGGACAAAAGTATACCCTTGCCGTTCTTGGCGGGACGGGCAACGAAGGCCCCGGCCTCGCCATGCGTTGGGCCAAAGCCGGACACACTGTCATCATCGGATCGCGGGAGGCCGAAAAGGCCCAGCGCGTCGCCGACGAAATCAACACGAAACTCGGCGCCCCGCGCGTCAGCGGTATGGCGAACGCCGACGCCGCGCGCACGTGCGCTGTCGCCGTGCTGACTGTGCCCTACGCTGTGCAGAACGCGCTCCTGGAAACGCTCAGAGATACGCTCCAGGGCAAAACGCTGATCAACGTCAACGTTGCCATGAAACCGCCCCATGTCGCCCAGGTCTACATCCCCCCGGAAGGCTCGGCTGCCGAGCAAGCGCAGGCCATTCTCGGCTCCGGCGTGGACGTGGTTGCCGCGTTCCAGAACGTCGGCGCGGCTACACTGGAAAACCCTGACCATCCCATCGCCTGTGATGTGCTGGTCTGCGGCGACAAAAAAGCCGCCAAGGCGATTGCCATCCAGCTTGCCGCGGACATCGGCACGCGCGGCATCGACGCCGGTCCGCTGGTCAACGCCAAAGTCGTCGAGGGGCTAACCTCGGTGTTGATCGGCATCAACATCCGCTACAAAGTGCCCGGATCGGGCATCCGCATCACCGGCCTGCCGGAAGGTTAACCATGCCGCAGCCGTCCATGGCGCTCTACGCACTGCCGGACATCCCCCTCGTCCAGGCCGGCGATGACCTGGCACAGTTGATCCTCGGGGCGCTGGAGCGGGCCGGACTCACCCTCGTCGACAACGACGTGGTGGTCGTGACGCACAAGATCGTCTCCAAGGCTGAAGGGTGCACCGTGAAACTGGCCGATGTGCAGCCCTCACCGGCAGCGCAGGTCCTGGCCGCCGCTACGGACAAAGACCCGCGTCTGGTCGAAGTGATTCTGCGCGGATCGCGCGGCGTCGTGCGCCAGCGCCGGGGCACGCTGATTATGGAGACGCGCCACGGCTGGATTTGCGCCAACGCCGGCGTGGATCGCTCCAACATCGCCGGCCCCGCGGGTGAGATAGCGCTCACGCTGCCAGTTGATCCCGACGCCTCGGCGCGGCGCCTCCGCGAGAGGCTCATCGAAGCGACCGGCGCGGATGTCGCCGTCATCATCAGCGACACGCACGGACGCGCCTGGCGTCTGGGGACGGTCAACGTGGCGCTAGGCGTCGCCGGGATGTTGCCCATCGCCGATCTGCGCGGGCAGTCGGACATGGTCGGCTACACCCTGCGCGTCACCACCGTCGCCCGCGCCGACGAGCTGGCAGCGGCGGCGGGCCTCGTCACCGGGCAGGCGGCGGAAGGCCTACCCGTCGTCCTGATCCGCGGTGCCGCCTACCCCCATGGCGATGGTCGCGCCACGGACATGCAACGCCCGGTTGAAAAAGACTTGTTCAGATAAAACAAATCGGCGAATGAAAGAAGGCACGCTCATTCGCCGGGTCGCTCAGGCTAACATTCAGGAGGTCATTATGCCACAAAACGATATTCCACGAGTAGGATTGTATTTGCAGGACGCCCACCCCCTCCGCGACGGGATGGCCTACGCGCAATACGCGGAGGAACGCGGCTTCGAGGCCGTCTGGCAGGCAGAAAGCCGTCTCGTCCGCGACGCTATTGTGCCCATGGCGGCTTACGCCGCCGTGACGAGCAGCATCAAGATCGGCTCCGGCGTCATCAACAACTGGACACGCAACATCGGCCTGTTAGCGGCGACGTTCCTCACGTTGGACGACCTGGCCCCCAACCGCATCATCTGCGGCATCGGCGCGTGGTGGGATCCACTGGCGAAGAACGTCGGTATCGACCGACGCAAGCCGCTCGTCGCCATGCGCGAGACCGTCGAGGTACTGCGCAAGCTGTTGGCGTTGGAGCGGGTCACGTACCACGGCGAATTCCATTCCGTGAACAACATCGAGCTGGACGTCGTCCACGGACGGCGGGAGCCGCGCCACGTCCCCATCATGATCGGCGCGACCGGCCCACAGATGCTGGAGCTGGCCGGCGAAATCGCCGACGGCGCGGTGCTCAACTATTGCGTACCGCCGGAATACAACGACGAGGCGCTGGAACTGCTGGACAAGGGCGCGCGCAAGGCCGGGCGCACGGTGGATGACCTCGACCGCCCGCAGCTCGTCGTCTGCTCGGTCCACGAGGATCAGGCCGAAGCTATCCGCGGCGCGAAGATGCTCCTGACGCAATATCTCGCGCAGCAGCCGCACATCGCCAAAGCCAGCGGGGTAAAAAAGGACGTCGTGGAAAAAATTCAGAGCATGCTGGGCTGGCCGGCCACCAAAGAGCAGATCGAGAAAGCGATGATCTACGTCCCCGACGAGCTGGTACTCAAGATCACCGCCACCGGCACACCGGAAGAAGCGCGGGCCAAAGTGCAAGAATACATCAAGCGCGGCGCAACATGCCCGGTTCTCTATCCACTTGGCGACGTGCGGCTGATGATCGATACGTTTGCGACGAAGTAAATCCCGGCCTGTGGAAAACAGGCGTAATTGTGGTATGATTTCTGTAACTATTCAGCCGCCCTTGCCAGGGGGCGAACGGGACTTGGGGAATAAAGAATTTGTGTTTTTTCTGTGAACTCTGGGTACTCTGTGGCTATTTTCAAGGGAGATGATTCAATGAAAAATATCGCTGTCATTGGCGTCGGCTATGTGGGGCTGGTCAGCGGGGCCAGCTTTGCCGACCTGGGCAACCGGGTGATTTGTCTGGACATCAACGAAACGCGCATTGCGAACCTCAACCAGGGAATCATGCCCATCTACGAACCGGGCCTGGAAGAGTTAGTCACGCGCAACATCAAAGCCGGACGGCTCACCTTCACCACATCCTACGCCGAAGCGCTTAAAGATGCCGAATATGCTTTCATCGCCGTGGGGACGCCGTCGGATGTCGATGGACAGGCCGACCTGCGTTATGTGCGGATGGCGGCAGAATCCATCGCCGACGTCATCGACCATCCACTCATCATCATCAACAAGTCCACCGTCCCGGTTGGCACCGGCGATTGGGTAGCGGACATCATTCGCAACCGGCGTCCTGACGTGCCAGAGTTTGCCGTCGTCTCCTGCCCCGAATTTCTACGCGAAGGTTCGGCTATCACCGACTTTATGAATCCCGACCGCGTCATCCTGGGGTCAACTGACCGTGAAGCCGCGGCCAAAGTCGCGCAACTCCATTTGCCACTACGCACAACCCTTATGATCACCGACTTGCGCACCGCCGAAATGATCAAGTACGCCTCCAACGCTTTCCTGGCAGCCAAGATCTCCTTCATCAACGAAATCGCCAACATCTGCGAAGCTCTCGGCGCCGACGTCAAAGAGGTCGCCTACGGCATGGGGATAGATAAGCGCATCGGCTCGGCGTTCCTGGATGCCGGGATTGGCTGGGGCGGTTCGTGCTTCCCCAAAGACGTGAAGGCGCTGGCGTACATGGCCGAAGTCGCCGGGCGGCATCCGCAATTGATTCATGCGGTGATGGACATCAACACCGATCAACGCAAGGCGCCTCTCCGCAAGGTGAAAAAACTCCTCGGCGGCACGTTTGAGGGCAAGGTCATCGGGTTACTGGGGTTGGCCTTCAAGCCCAACACCGACGATATGCGCGAAGCGCCTTCCATCGACATCGCCTGGGACCTGCTGCGGGAACGCGCGAAAGTCCGCGCTTACGATCCGGTGGCGATGGAAAACGCGCGATGCTTGCTGCCGGAGGTCAATATGATGGAAAGCCCTTACGCTTTGGCAGAAGGGGCGGATGCGCTCATTCTCATCACCGAATGGAACGAGTTCAAAAACCTCGATCTGGCGCGGATCAGAGATGCGATGAACGAGCCTATCCTGGTCGATGGACGCAATATCTACGATCCCCACACGGTACGGGAGTTGGGATTCAAGTACATGGCAATCGGCCGCGGCTACAACGGCGCCGGCGTTGAGGGCCTGGCTTGAGCCGCCCCTTTGTCATTTTGGGCGGCATTGGATCATGGGGGTGTGGCGAGCGGCGAAGCCGTTCGCCACACCCCCGACAAAAATCTGCGTACTCTGGGGAATAAGTTGCTGCGCCAGGTTTACTAACCTAAATAGATACATCGAAAGTATGTATGCTTTACGGAGGCATTATGAATTTATTGCGCACCACATTGGACAATGGACTCAAAGTCCTCATCCGCGAAAGCCATGCGGCTCCGGTCGTCAGCGTCTGGGCATGGTACCGGGCCGGCGTCCGCAACGAACATTTGGGGGTGACAGGCATCTCACACTGGGTCGAGCACATGGCGTTCAAAGGCTCTGCTCGCTGGCCGGAGGGTAGCGCCGATCAGGCTATCGCGCGTGAGGGTGGAGTCTTCAACGGGATGACCTGGTACGACTTCACGACCTACTATGAGACCCTCCCGGCTCACAAAATCTCCCTGGCGCTCGATATCGAATCCGACCGGATGCACAATATCGTTTTCGAGCCGGAAGCGGTAGAATCCGAACGCACCGTCATCATCAGCGAGCGTCAGGGCAACGAGAACTCACCGCTCTTTCTGCTCGGCGAAGAGGTGGCGGCGGCGGCCTACCGCGTCCATCCTTACGGGCACGAAACATTGGGGCATCTCTGCGACCTGCAAACTATGACCCGCGATACCCTCTATCATTATTACCAGAGGTACTACACCCCTAGCAACGCCATCCTTGCCATTGCCGGCGACTTCAACACCGGCGAGATCGAGCGCCTCGCCGAACGCTACTTCGGCAGCATCGCAACCGGTCCGCAGGTCCCGCCGGTCGGTGCCATCGAACCGCCGCAGCGCGGCGAAAGGCGCGTCATCGTCGAAGGCGCGGGACAAACAGATTATCTGAACGTCGCTTTCCACATTCCTGAGGCCCGTCACGAGGATTTCTTCGCCCTCACGGTACTCAATGCCGTGCTTGGCGGGGCGGCAGGATTCCTGGTGGGAGGAGGCGCCGTCACAAACCACACCAGCCGCCTCTACCGGGCGCTGGTGGACAAAGAATTCGCCATCGATGTCGGCGGCAGCCTGATGTCTACCGTTGATCCCGGCCTCTACCAGTTGACGGCTACAGCGTGGCCGGGTCGCGCCCTGGCCGACGTCGAGACGGCGTTGTGGACGGAAATCGAACGTCTGCAAACGTCGCCGGTCACGCCGCCGGAGTTGGAGAAAGCCCAACGCCAGGCACGCGCGCTCTTTGCCTACGCCAGCGAAAGCGCCACGCAGCAGGCATTTTGGCTCGGCTACAGCGAAATTTTCGCCGATTACGGGTGGTTCACACGCTACCTGGATAAACTCGCAGCAGTCACCGCCGATGATGTACAACGGGCAGCGCAAATCTACCTGCGTCCCCAGAACCGGACAACCGGCTGGTATCTATCCAAAAAGTAGCATTGGAGATATATGTACAAACACAAAACCACACTTTCCTTACCCGGCCCCGACGACGTTCTGCGTCAAACACTCCCCAACGGCCTCACCTTGTTGGTGCGTGAGAATTTCGCCAGCCCTACCGTCGTCGTCAGCGGCTACGTGAATGCAGGCGCGGCCGACGTTCCCCGGGATAAAATCGGACTGGCCGGATTCACCACCGATGTAATGGAACGCGGCACCCACACACGCAGCTTCGCACAGCTCTACGAGGAAGTCGAATCCATCGCCGCCAGCTTTGGCCTGGAGTCGGGCATCCACACCACTTCATTCGGCGCCAAGGGTCTGGCCGAGCATCTCCCCTTGCTCCTGGACATCCTCAACGACGTCCTACGCCATCCGGCTTTCGAGAAAGAGCAGGTGGAGAAGGCCCGCGCCGAAATTCTCACCGACATCCAGGAGCGGGAAAATGATACCCAACGTATGGCAGCGCTGATGTTTCGCGAGTTAGCTTACCCGGAAGCACATCCCCTCCACTGGAGTCAGACCGGCTATAACGCTACCATCAGTCGCCTCACCCGCGATGACCTGGCGCAGTTCCATGCGCAGTTTTTCGCCCCCCAGGACGCAGTGATCGTAGTCGTCGGCGCGGTCAAAGCCGCCGTCGCCGCCCAAGCCATCACCGACACTTTCGGCGCCTGGCAGGCTAACCGTCCTCCATACCCTGTTCTACCGCCTGTCCCCAAACTGACCGAGCGCCGCGAGAAACGTCTCACGATTGACGACAAGACGCAAAGCGATCTGATTCTGGGCTGGCCCGGTCCGGCACGGCTGGATCCCGATTTTGTCCCCTGTTTTGTCGCCAACACCGTCTTGGGAGTCTTCGGGATGTACGGGCGGTTGGGGAAGATCATCCGCGAGGCCAACGGCCTGGCCTATTACGTCTATAGCCACATCGAAGGAGGCAAGGCGCCCGGCCCCTGGCGCGTCATCGCGGGCGTCAACCCGGCCAACGTCGACAAGACTGTGACGCTCATCATCCAGGAATTGCATCGCATCCGTGACAAGCGCGTCTCCAAAGACGAACTCAATGATAGCCAGTCTTTCCTTACCGGCAGTCTCCCTCTACAACTGGAGACTAACGAAGGTGTGGCCCACGCGCTGCTCAACATAGAGCGCTATAACCTGGGACTGGACTACCTGCAGCGGTATACGGAGATGATCACGGCTGTCACAGCGCCACAAGTCCAGGACGTCGCCCAACGCTGGCTCGACCCCGATCACTACGCGCTGGCGGTTGCCGAACCGTCTACCTCATAAGCCATGTTGACAACCGGCGTTGATCTCGTCGATATTCCACGCCTTGAGCGCGTACTACATCGTTGCGGCGAGAAATTTCTCACCCGTATCTACACGCCCGACGAAGTCCTTTATAGCCGCGGACGTACCACAGAACTGGCGGTGCGTTTCGCCGCGAAGGAGGCCGTCGCCAAAGCCCTGGGCGTGGGGATGCGCATCCTTGCGCCGGCGGGCATCGATTGGCTGGATGTAGAAACGTTGAATGAAATGAGCGGCAAACCCTACATCGTCCTCCACGGACGTGCCCGGATGCTCGCCGAGGCGCAAGGGCTGACCGAGTGGGCCATCAGCCTTAGCCACGACGGAGGAATCGCCATGGCGTTGGTAGTGGCAACAGGAAAAACGTAATCCACAATTGACTTAAGCCGCTTTCATAGATCGTTTAGGACTATAGCAGGAACGTATGCGCGCCGTTGTACAACGAGTCACTAACGCCGCAGTGACGGTAGAGGGGGTCATCGTCGGCGAGATCGGGCCAGGGCTGCTGGTGCTGTTGGCTGTCGGCGAAGGTGACACCGAGAACGAAGCGCGCTGGCTGGCGCACAAAACTGCTCATCTGCGCATCTTTGCCGATCCAGAGGATAAGATGAACCTCTCCGTGCAGGCCGTCAGCGGCAGTGTGCTGGTGATCTCGCAATTCACGCTCTACGGCGACATCCGCCGGGGCTTTCGGCCTTCGTTCGTCAAGGCCGCCCCACCGGAGAGTGCCGAAGCCCTGGTCAACGTCTTCGTAGAAGCTCTACGCGCCATGGACATCCCCGTAGCAACGGGAATTTTCCGCGCGCACATGCACGTCAGCCTGACCAACGATGGTCCGGTAACAATCATCCTGGAAAAAGAAGCCGGGGAATCGCATGGATAACGAAACTCAACTCTGGGCGTGGTTTTTGTTCCATGCCGGCTTTGCCCCCCAGCGCGCCAAAACACTGCTCGCCGCATGGGAACAACGCGATTTAACCCTGCGCGACGTCCTGGAAAAACCGTCCCCTCAGACAAATGTGCCGGGAATCACCCCCGACGAAGTTAGCAAGCTGCGTCCTCCCCACAAACTGCCGGATATCACCGCTCTGCGCTGGAACGAGGCGCTCTACCCCGTGGGCCTGCATCATCTCCCCCTCCAACTGCGTCCGGCGCTGCTGTTCTACCGCGGTGAACTGAGCTTGCTGCTGCGTCCCATCGTCTACCTGATGCCCGGCCCGCTCGATGCCGAGACTTATGAACTCCTGCAGGAAACCGTGGGAATCCTCTTGGGGGAAAACCTGCTCCTGGCTGCATTCCGGGAAAGTCCACAGGCCACCGTGTTGATGGAAGAAATGGCCGCGAGCGAAGGAGAAGCCCTCCTTTTTGCCGGGCAAGGTCTCGCGCAACTCATCCTTTGGGAGCAAGAACAAGCGCTCCTGCAGGATAGGCGCTTGCTCATCCTCAGCCCGTTGCCGCCGCATGCTCCTGCCAATCCTGCCTGGGACGACGTCTTGCAACAAGTCGCCACGGCTGCGGCCCTGCGCCGTGTATGCAGCAACACAACGACACCGCTCCCGGCTTCCCCTGCGACCGTCCCCACCCTCCTGCTCACGGCCAATGCCGTCCCGCACCTGCCGGACGGCGTCCACGTTGCCGCAAGCGCCGTAGAGGCGCTGATGTGGCTGACAGAAATTCCCGCCGCGCCGGTCAGCGCGCCGCAGCAGATGACGTCAGCGCTCGACCTGACCGCAGAATTGCCCATGACTCCCCCACCCACACCGGCAGAAGCGCTGCAGGTTCTCGAAAAGGGGGGACGTGTCCCCGAAGTCCTCAAAAAGCGGCTCCTTGGCCATTAGCGCCGGTGCTGCAGAATTTCGCACGGTCGAAATAAAAAAAACAGCCACAGATTTACACGCAAAGTATGAAAAATCAGTGAAAATCTGCGTCATCCGTGGCAAAAACTAAATTAGCGCACGCCGATCAGCTCCACGGCATCGATCTGATTCCAAAATCCTGTGCGCGACTCATCCAGGTCGATCAGCACACCGACGATGCGCACAGATGTTTGGGGTACAGAGACCATGAGCGCGCCTGGACAAGGCTGCTCCGTGTCCGTCCCTTCCCAAATCCGCTGCACCGTCCCCGTTTCATCGATAAGTGAAACGCGAGAAATGGCACCGCGCCCGTAGTTCTGGTAGACCCGCACCTCGGTCGCATAGACCGGTCGGCTATATGTTAAACGCAGCCATTCCACCCCACTTCCCAGAGCAGAAGACCATGCCCGCGAATCATCCTTGCATGTCTGAATTTCAGGCGCCCCGGTCGCTCGGGTCACTCCCCAATCGGGGAATCCAAATTGGGAACTGGCTTCAGCCGCGGATGCCCACTGCGAAAAAGTATGCGGCGTCGGGGTCGTCATATCGACGACGACCGGACTTTCCGCATGGCACGCCGAACATAAAGTGACCGAAGTCAACAAAATCATCACCAGCAGCCAACAACGCATGAATTTCCCTCCAATTTCGCAACAGCCCCTTTGCACTCTATTATGTTGATTTCCAGGAAATACTTGACCTTTCCTTTTACACATGTTATAATAATTTTACATAAAAAGTGGTACAACCACACTGAGATTGGGCATAGACACCCTGGATTGTCAAGTCCAACCTCGAAATATCACTCAATAAGGAGAAAAACTATGTTTCAAGATCGTATTCGCGAGAATTATAAGAATCTAACACCGGGTTTTAGAAAACTGGCAGATTTCATTATGAACAACACTCTGGATGCCGCATTCCTTACGGCGACCGAACTCTCGCGCCGTGTAGACGTCGATCCGGCGACCGTGGTACGTTTCGCCCAGGAACTCAACTATTCCGGTTACCGCGAGCTGTCCCGTGAAGTCAAGCATTACGTGCGGGATCAGGTCACCGCTACCTATCGCAAGGCCGGCGAGGCTGAAACGACGGAGGAACTGCTTCAATCCCTGGTAGAAAACGCCAGCCAGAATATGCAGCACTTCGTCACCACGGACCTGTCGAACGTTGTCAAGGCCGTCGAGATGTTAAAGGGCGCGCCGCTAGTCTGGTTCACCGGTGAATTCGCCAGCTACGATCTGGCCGCCTTTATAGCGAAGAAATTCCAGACCTATGGCATCCCCACCAACATCTTCTACCCCGGCCTGAGCGAAACCGCGAGCGTTATCCCCCAGATGAACGCCAATGATGTTCTGGTAGCTCTTGTTGGCACCGAGCCAGGCCTCGACACAGGCTATGCCGTCCGTATGGCGCACGAGAAAGGTGTGAAAACGATCACCATCACCAGTTCAGGCGTCACGTTGCCGGCGCGCGAAGCCACACTGACGATCATCGTACCTAGCAAGACCCCGGTAGGCATCCCCACCTTTGGCGCGTTGACGCAGGTCATCGCCTTGATCTGGGAAACCGTCATGAAGGAGCGCGCCCTCCAGACACAGGAAAAGCTCGAGGTTCTCAGCACCAACATGGAGCAACTTCTCAAGCTCAGGACCGCAACGCCGGAGTACGAGATCACGTCAACCCAAGAGCTGTGGAATGACAGCCTCTTGCAGTAGAGAGGAAACGCTTCCTATCGCCTGCATCTCACAGACGGCGCCTTGACTCAAAGGCGCCGTCTGCGTGCTCACCAGGGTCTATTCCCGCATACGACGCTTCAGACGCGCGGCCAATGTATCCGCGTCAGCCGCATCATCGCGCGGTGGATGTTCCAAAACCGGTTTTGCATCCATCTCAGCCCGCGCCGGCGGCGATGAAACCGGCGTAGGTTCTGGCGGCGACACAACAGAGACAGAGGGTTCAACGCCGGCTGTTTTCTGCTGCCGCTGACGCAGTGTGGCGGCAAGTGTAGGGGGTGTTTCCACTGCCGTCACCCGCGACGGGCGACGCAGACGACGTACCTGTCGTACCTGTTCCCGCAAGACAACGAAAAACCGCACGACATCCGCCCGTGTCAAGGTCAAACGCCGCCACGCAATGTCCAGCGGCCACAACAACGCCGCCAGCAAGATCAAAAACGGCGTCAACAGTTGTTCGGCGGTACGTCCCTGCAAATTGTGCACGAAAACCTGTTCCGGTTCAGAGATGCCTGTCCCCCCACCCTGAGCGGCCAACCGTGCCACCGCCGTCATGGCATCGCCGGGGATATATTCCAAGAGCGTCGGCGCTGCCCACCCCATCACCAGATCACGCTCTCCATAAAGCCGCAGCAACCAAGTACCGCGTCCCACGGGTGTGAAATAGCCTTCATAACGGCCCGGTGCGCGCTGCACGAGCGCCACCGTCTGCGACTCCCCTTGCCCGGCCACGGTGGGTGCCACGGCCAGTTGTAAATCCAACCCGTCAACATACCCGCCCTCCGCCGTGTCCGCCTCCGGCGCTACCACATCCACGACCACCCGCGCTCTGTCGCCTTCCGCCACAACGCGCAGCGACAGCCCACTGTCGTCAGAGGACGGCAAGACCGCGCGCACCACCGCGCCCCAAAAGCCGGAGAACGCCTCCCACGTGGCCCATGCCGATGCCCAACGTCCCGTCGCGTCCGACGTCCAGGCCACCGAGCGCCCCAGACCATACTGCCACACCGCCAACAACGGATCGCCCTGTGTCGCGTTCCAGACGACTTGCGCGGCGCTCTTCGGCGTCGAGGCAACATAACCACGCAACGGCGGCGTCGCAACCATATCGGCCACCGGCAACCACGGCGTCACCGGTTCGGGATAAAACGTTTTCTCGACAATGTAGGAGCGTTTCACCCGCGCCGTTTCCTCTGCAAAGATGGCCGGCAGATCGGCGGCGCGTTCGGTGAGATAGAAGCGTCCGCCGCCGGCCTCGGCGACTTGCGTCAGGAAGGGTACATCGCTTCCTCCGCCAATCGCCACCACGCTGATGGTCATCCCCTCGTCAACCAAAGACTGCACCAGCGTTAGCACTCCCTCCTGGTGCTCGGAGTCGGAGCCGTCGGCCAGCAGTAAGATGTGGCGCTGGGTGGCGGGGGTGACTTCCACGTTCCGCAGCAAACCGGCGGCATAGGTCAGGCTCTCACGCACGTAGATGCCGCCGCCGCCAGTCTGTAACCGGCGCAATTGCGCGATCAGCGCCTCGCGTTCATCCATCCTCGCCGGACCGAACGTATCCGCCGGCCGGTCATCGTAGGCTACAACCGCCAACGTGTCGGCGTCGTTCAACGTCTCCGCCACGCGGATCGCCGCCTCCGCCGCCAAACGGATTTTGGCGACGCCAGCCTCTTCCACGCCCATACTTCCCGATTTGTCAATGATCACCGCCATCGCCAGAGGCGGAAAACGCGAGGGGTCCTGCACCTGCATCTGCACCGGCAGCGCCTCTTCCAACGGCGTCCCCAGCCACCCGCCGACGCCATAGCTCTGGGGCCCGCCGATGGCCACCAATCCGCCACCCAGGTCGCGTACAAAAGCGCGCAGGGCCGTCAACGATTGTGGCGCGAAACTCCGCGCCGGCGTGTTAACGACGACCACACCGGCGTAATCGACAAAACCTTGCGCCGTCAGGGGCAGCGCGTCAGCGGTGGCGACTGCGACCGGCAAACCGGCTTGTTCGAGCGCCGACACAAGAGCAGCACGTTCTTCCGGCGGACCGACAACCAGGACACGCGGCGCGCCCTGGACCAACACCCAGCCGTCGGCGCAGTTGTTGGGTGCGAAAGTGTCATACTCCGCATCAAGGCACACGCGCAGCGGAACGAAACCCGGTTCATCCACCACAAAGGTGAATGCCAGCGTATCCGACTCTCCGAGTATCCGCAGGCCATCCTGCCCGGTCTGCCCCCCGGCCGTCCAGGTCAAACGAACGTTCTGTTGCGCCGTACTGCCGATCTCAACCATCACCGGCACCCGGTCGCCGGGATAGACACGGGTGGGCAAACGCAAATCTGCCACCCAGGCCTCCGCTTCCGGCGTTCCCGTTCCAACCTGAACAAGCTGTACCTCCACACCGCGCGCGCGCGCCTCACGCAGCGCCCATGCCGCGCGCCCTGTCGTCTCCAAACCGTCGGTGAGCAGCACGAGACGTCCCGGTGCGCCTTCCGGGATCAACGCCAATCCCAGCCGCACGGCGCTCTCGATGTCGGTCGCATCGATGCGGGTCAACGTCGCCATACCGGGAAGCGTCGCCGACGACGACAGGGCGCGGTCAACCCATGCATCTCCGGCAAACACCACCACCGCCGCACGATCCTGAGGTGCTTTCTGCGCCAGCGCGTTCTCGACAAAAGCCAGTTGCGCGTCCCAGGCGCTTTTGGTACTGGCCGAACGATCGAGTAAAAAGACGACGGCCAGGTCCCCGGTGCGGCGGGACCAGTCCATGTCCAGCAACGCCAGGCACAACAAAGCCAATAACACCAGGCGGAGAAGCAGAGAGGCCGAAAAACGGGGAGGTGTCGAGAGACGCGGATGCCTTCCGGCAGTCTGAAAACGTCGCCGCACAGACGGCCCCCACCACAAGGCCGTCTCCATCAACACCAATGCCAACGCCGCGGCCACGCACCAGCGACTCAGGTCACGCCAGCCGGGGACGGCTTCTGCCGACGGCACCACACGTCCGCCGACATGGACGTCGCGCGGGCGTAAATCGCTTTCACCCGTGTCGAGTAAAGACAGCGCCGCATAGCGCGTGACGGTTCCATCGGGTGTTTGCGCCTCGAGGCGATACAGTCCGACAGCCGATTCCGTCGTCTGGGGGGCATCGAGTGCCAGGGGAAGGCGGCGGCCGTCGGGCGTGACCAACGTTGCGGCTATCGTCGCCGCCGGCAGCGCCGGTTCCCACGCCGATCCAGAGGGGAGGGGCAGGATGGGTTCAGTCGAAAGCTGCGGCATTAGCCAGCCTACCACATTTGCCGTGAGGATGGGGAAAGCAAGACGCAACGGCAAATCCGTATCGTGGAGATCAAAGGCCATGCAGGCAATCCGCCGCTCGGGGCGCTCGACAATCCACAGCAACGGTCCGGCAGACGTCTCCAGGAGCACCGTGGCGTCGGCGGGGACAACATAGGCCCGGGCGCGAGCGACGTGGACATCGGACCAATCGACGTATTGCAGCAGCGGGTGGGACCACTGCCCGCGCACGCCGAGAGTCGGCGTCACGACCGCGCCCGGTTCACCGCAGGGTGACCCCGTCCCCGGCGCGATAAGCCACAGGTTGGCGGTGGGCAGCGTCACCGTCAGCGGACCGTCCCCCACGATCACAGCATAGTCGCCGGCGGCAGCGTCTTCCAGGCTCATGGCCGCCGATTGCACCAGTGCCAGGTCGGGCAGCGCACGCAGGGCTTGCGCCAGGAACCGGTTGCCCGGCGTTACCAGGAGCACCTTTTCGCCGCCGGCCCCCGCAGGTGCAATCCAGGCGTGATCATCGACAGTCAGTGCATCCGTCCCCTCCAAACGCGCTTCGGCCCATGTCAACGCCGAGAGACCGCTGAAGGTGAGCGACGCGGCCCCTTGCGCGGGCAAATCCACGGTGCGGCGCTCCACCAACACCCCATCGACGTACAAGGCCAGCACGCGCGAGGTCGCCGGGCCATCGTTGTAGACCTGCACAAAGGCCGTCAATCCCTCCGCGGCGCGGCGTAGCGCAAAAGCGACTATGCCGGCGTTCGCCGCTGCCGGCGGCACAGTGATCAAATGGACCGCGCCGGGGAGCAACGGCAGTTCCTCCTCTATGGCGGCATCGGTCACCAGCACAGTGTTGATGTCCTCGCCGGTCGCCAATCCCGTTGCCAGGGCAGCGGCGGCGCGCCAATCGGCCGAACCATCGACGGGAGAAGCCGTCTCCAGCGCCCGGCGGAAAGCCGTCGCCTCCCCCCCTTGCAGCAGTAAGACGGGGGTTGGCCCCACAGCGATCAAAGCGACGCGGTCGCCGGGATCCAGGGTGTCTGCCAGGCGACGCAGTTCACGCTGGGCGACTTCAAAGCGGGTTTCGTCGCCAACGGCAGCACGAGCTTGCATGCTGGCAGACGCATCCAACAACACGATCACCTGACCGTGGAACGTCAGCGGCGCGGGCAGCGCCGGACGCGCCATGCCCACAACCAACATCAGCAAAATCAACAACTGTAAAAAGAGCAGCCAGTTACGGCGGAGTTTTTGCCAGGGGCGGTTGGCGTGGCGGTCGGCCAGCACCGCTTCCCACAGCAAGAGGCTCGGTACAGGCACATTCTGACGGTGCAGCCGCAGCATGTACAGCAGCACAATCGGGACAGCCAGAAGCAGGCCCAGAAGTCCTGTCGGGTTCAAAAAGCGCATTTCACATCAAGCCGACCGAAGACCGAAGCCCTACGGCTAAACGCACGAAGCCTCCCAGGGAGACTGAGTAGCAGGTTCAGCCGATAGCTTTAGCCGCGGGAATTGATCAATCGCCCCACCAGATAGGTTAACCCTATAAAAGCACCGGCTACCAGCGCCAATCCTAATAGAGCTACGAGGATGTTGAGCCAACGCGCCCCCCGGCCCTCCGTGCGGCGGGTCAGCCGCGATCCGGCCTGGGCAAAGCGGTCCAGGCTAAAGATCATCGCCCCCACCATGCCACCGATCAAAAGGAGCCTCGTCCGATCAGTCGGCGTCCACCCCCACGCCGGACCGATCCTCATCACCATCCCCATCACCAGCGCTCCGATCAACGCTCCTAGCATCTGCTGACCCCACCCCTGTGTCACCCGCAACGGCGGTTGTTCTGGCAAAGGTTTCTTTTTTGACGCGCCTGTCATCACCTACTCCTCCCGCAAATTTACGGTGCTACCCGTCATTGTACTGTCGGCGGCAAGAAGGGCAAGCCGGGGAGCAAAACAAAGACGGCCCGCAGGCCGTCTTGAATTTCAGCGCTCCCATGGCTTATGCCGCGGCGCGAGCCAGCACGCGGTGATGTTCACGCTCCTCCCACACGACCAGCAGCGGCACGGCGACACACAGCGAGGTGAACGTCTCGCTGAGCATCCCGACCAGCATCACGGCCACAAAGGGCTTGATGGTCGTTCCGCCGAAAAGTAGAATCGCCACCAGCACGAACATGGCATTGAGCTGTGTCGCCAGCGAGCGCTGGACCGTCTCCAGGATGCTGCGATTGACAATCATCTCGAACGGCTCGCTGCGGTGACGGGAAATGTTCTCACGGATGCGATCGAAAACCACGATCACGTCCTGTACGGAGAAGCCGATCACGGTTAACACAGCCGTCAAGAAGAGCGCGTCGGCCTCCCAACCTTGCAAAATACCCATCAGCGCGTAAAAACCCAGGGTGATCATCACGTTCACGGCCATGGCGACAATGGAAACCACGCCGTAGCGAAAGGGGTGCGGGACTTTGCGGAACGAGTACCATATAAAGCCCAACACCGCCAGAGCGGCGACAAGCACGGCCAGCGCCGCCTGGCGCGCCACCTCGGCGCCTACAGTCGGCTCAACGGTGTTCCAGTTCGAAAGGGCGCGATCCACAGACCCCACCTGCGTATCGAGATCATCCAGGATTTGCTGAACTTCTTCGGAATCGGCGAAGCGCGTCCGCACCTGCCACGAATTATCGGCTACGGCACCTAGCCGTTGGATAATGGGGCCGGTATGTCCATGCGCGATGAAGACATCCCGTATAGCCGACTCTTCCACCGGTTCGGTGAAATGCAGCGTGAACAGGGTTCCCCCTTTGAAGTCAATGCTGATACGCAGGGCCTGTCCATCGAACATAATGGCCGACACCACCAGAGCTACCAGGCTGAGCGCGACCAAAATGCCGGCAATGGTGAAGAATAAACGGCGATGTTGTACAAAGTTAAGCATGGCGCCCTCCTATAGCCCCAACACCCAAAGATGTTGCTGAATCCAGTCTCCCAAGGAGCCGAAGGCCACGCGAATCAGCGTGCGCGTCACCACAATCGCTGTGAACAGGTTGATCAACGTCCCCAGCGCCAGCGTGATGGCGAAACCCTTCACCAGACTGGCCGCAAAAGCATTGCCAAAGATGAACAGAATCAGACAGGTCAGCAGCGTCGCCAGGTTAGAGTCGCGCACCGACGTCCACGCGCGGGAGAAACCGGCTTCCGCCGCCCGCGCCAACGAGCGGCCATGCCGCAGTTCCTCCTTCATCCGCTCAAAGACGAGGATATTTGCATCCACCGCCATGCCGACCGACAGTAAGAAGCCGGCGATGCCCGGCAGCGTCAGCGTCACCGGGATGAGTTTGTACAGCAGCAGGTTCAACAACACATAAAGTCCTAGCGCCAGATCCGCCGCCAGACCGTTGAGGCGGTAGTAGATCAACATGAACAAGAAGACCACCACCAATCCTACGATGCCGGCGCGCACGCTTTTCTCTACTGAGATCGCGCCCAGGCTCGGCCCGATGGCTTTGTAGCTTTCGATCTTCAGCGGGATGGGCAGGGCACCGTATTGTAATTGTACGGCCAACTGACTGGCCGACTCGTAGTTGAAATTGCCCTGGATGGTCGCCTGGCCACTGGGGATGGCGGAGTCGATCCGTGGGCAAGAGATGATTTGCTTATCCAGAACGATGCACAGATTTTTACCCAGGTGCGTCGATGTGTATTCCGCAAAAAAGTCGGCGGCCTCGGACTGAAATTCGATAGCCACCACGGGCTGTGAGGTTTGACTTTCGCGCGTGACAAAGGCATTCGCCAGGTCGGCGCCGGTCATCACGGTTTTGAACAGCATGGAGTCGGTCATGGCGCTCTGGGCCTGTATGGCTTCCTCGGTCATGCCATACGTTGTGCTGATCGGTATCTGCGCTGATTCGAGGGCGTAAATCATCTCCAGGGTGACATTAGCAGGTGGCTCGACAAATTCCAGCAACGCCGTCTCACGGATGGTATCCACCGCCTGAGCCGGATTTTCGATGCCGGGGATTTCCACAACGATGCGCTCTGCTCCCTGGATCTGCACCACCGGTTCGGTCAACCCCAGCGCATTCACCCGCTTTTCCACGATGCGCCGCGCGGTCTCCATGGCCTGGGAATCCAACGTTTGACCCGCGGGCAAATCGGCGACCATCAACACCTGCAAACCACCCTGCAAATCCAGGCCCAATTGAAAGTCGAGGTTTCGCGTGGCCTCCGGCTGCCAGAAGAGTAGATTCGTCAGCCAGGCCGGATGTTGTTGAGAAACAACACCATAAACGGCCACAGCCGTCAAAAGAAGAATAAGCACAAAACTGACGAGTGTACGTCTTTCCATAAAGACTCCTTCAAAGACTCCTTCAAAAATAGTTTCCTGAGACCTGGCAAGTCTGTCGCCCAAACGATAGAGCATTATAGTCTGGCAGAAGGATTTGTCAATTTTCAGTATCTATTCAGGCTGCTCGGGCCAGTCTCTGACCGTGCCCGCCCCTGCCTGGGCCAGTGGTGGCGCCCGCCACACTCCTATTTTAAGGGTAGCTGAATAGTGTCAATTTTCAATGCTGGCTCGAATATGCTATAATGCCCGTGCGGGGTAGAGCGAATGGTCCATTCGCCCCACAAACTCCACACTCGACAGTGATGAACAAGCAAAGTCATTTTTCATCTAACGGCGAACCTTTCTTCTGGCCGGGCGGCGAACCGGGCGTGCTGCTGATCCACGGGTTTCTGACCACGCCGGACGAGATGCGCCCCCTGGGTGCATACCTCGCCGCCGCCGGCATGACGGTGAACGGCATCCGGCTGCGCGGGCATGGAACACAGCCGGAGGACCTGGCGCGCGTCACCTGGCAAGATTGGCTGGCGGACGTCGACAACGGGCTGACGGAACTGCGGCAATACTGCACGCAGATCTGCGTAGCAGGGTTATCGCTCGGCGGGGCGTTGGCGCTCCACGCGGCTGCCCGCCACCCTCTCACCCGTGTCGTCACTTTTTCCGCGCCCGACAGTGCCCTCGTCGGCCAACCCTTACTGCGATTGGTGAAACCCGGCGCGCGGTTGTTGCATTTCTTCCCCAAGATCGGCTCGGACATCCGCGACCCGGCCATGCGTCACGCTCACTTCACGTACAGGCGCATCCCGTTAAGCAGTGTCCTCCAGGTCGCGGAACTCATACGCACGTTGGACACGTCCTTGTCCCATGTCACCGCCCCCACCCTGTTGGTGCAGGCGCGCCACGACCGGGTGGTGCCGCCGGCAACGCCGCAGCGCATCGCGGCGCGGCTGGGCGGCCCCTCACGCCTGCTGTGGGTCGAGCACGGCGGGCATACTGTGGTGATGGATTACGACCGTGACCTCGTCTTCGCCGCCACCCTGGCATGGCTGCGTGACGCCGGAGACAATGTCTGAAATGCGTAAAGACCTGCTCATCCTCATCGTCGCCTTCGTCATCGTCGCCACGGCCTGGAACATCCTGGTACCCCCTTACGAAAACCTGGACGAAGTCGAACACGCCGAGGTTGTGCGCTACATCGCGGCCACAGGACGACTGCCGGTCCACGGAGAGGCCGAGGCAGCAGGGTATCACGTCCGGCAAGAAGCCTCGCAACCGCCGCTGTACCACCTGCTGGCGGCGAGCTGGTCGCGTCTGTGGGGTCTGCCCAACACTCCGCACCATCCCCAGGCAGTGCCCGGCAACGTCATCGCCTGTGGCATGACGGGCACCTTTTATAACAAAGCCACCTGGGTACGCGCCGTGGATCAGGAATGGCAGGGCAGTCGCCTGACCCTCCACGTCTTGCGCCTTTTCTCCACGCTCTTGCAGACGGCGACCGTCGCCGGGGTGTGGATGCTGGCACGCCGAATTTTTCGCTCCGGGCCAACACCGTGGCTCGCGGCGGGGTTCGTCGCCTTCAATCCGCAGTTCCTGCTCGTCGCCTCCGGCGTGAACAACGACAACGCCGTGACCCCGCTGGCAACCTGGGGCCTTGTCCTGGCCTGCGATCTGTGGGACCAAGGACCCACGTACCGTCGCGTACTTCTGTTCGGCGTCATCAGCGGGCTGGCGGCGTTGAGCAAGTTGAGCGGTCTGGGACTGATCGGGCTGGGCGGACTGGCACTGCTGCTCTACGGCTGGCAACACAAAATGCCGCTGCGCCGCATCCTCGGCTGGGGATGCCTGATGGGTTTACCGGCGCTCATCCTCGTCGCGCCGTGGCTGATACGCAACCTGCGGCTCTACGGCGACTTGACGGCGCTGGCGCCGATGCTAGAAGAGGTCGGGCGGCGCACGTATCCCATCACATGGAGTGAAGCCGTCCCCATGTGGCTTTCCTATTGGGGACAGATGCCGTGCGCTTTCTACCCGCGCGCAGTGTACTGGCCTTACCTCCTGGCTATGGCGGGCGGACTGCCCGGCGTCATCACAGGATGGCGACGATTCGACCGGCGCCAGAAAATGGCGTTGACCCTGTCCGCCGTCTGGTTCACGGTCATCACACTGGCGTGGCTGCGCTGGAACAGCATCACCCCGGCGACGGGTGGGCGACTGCTCTTCCCGGCCATCGCGGCGCCGGCACTCCTTATGGCCGCCGGGTGGCGCGTGCTGATTCCGCGCGCCTCATGGATCCTCACGCGATTGGGGGCTGCGGCTTTGCCCCTCTGGTCCGGCGTCGCTTTGTGTGCCGGACCGGTGCTGCTCTTCGCCCCGCCGGCGCAACTCTCTGCGACCACGCCCGTCCCCAACGCCATCACGGCAACCTTTGGCGATGCTCTGCTCTTGCGCGGCTACGAAATTCGCGTCGTCCAGAAGCGCCTGGCCTGTATTTTGGCCTCGACGGACTACTGCCGTCCCGCCCTGGACGTCACCCTGTACTGGCAGGCCACCCGGCCGCTGGCCGAAAATCTCACCATGGCGCTGCAACTCGTCTCGCCCGTGCCCGGCGATACCGGTTTGCGCCTCAACTATCACCACTGGCCCGCCCGCGGCAACCTTCCCACCAACGCCTGGCCGGTCGAGAGAGTCATCCGCGATCATTACGTCCTGCCGATCCCCGCAGGCGACGCTCCCACGCAGGCCTGGACGGTGCACGTCGCCCTCATCAACGACGCGACCGACACACGCCTGCCCGTCTCCAGCGATGGCAATCCAATTGGCGACGCCGTGCGCCTCGTCACACTGCGTATTCCGGGGGCGTCACCGGATATCGAAGCCTGGGGGAATCCAGCGACACCGGTACAATTCGGCACTGCCATCCGCCTGATAGACGCCCGTATTGAGGAAACGCACGCCGGCTATCGCGTTGCGCTGTGGTGGGAAAGTCAGACTACGCCCGCCGTGGATTACACCGTCTTCGTCCACGCCTACGCCGCCACAGGCGAACTGCTGACTACCGGCGATAGTCCGCCCCAGAACGGGCACTTCCCCACCGGCCTGTGGCAGCCCGGCGACCGCATTCTGGATGTCCACAGCCTGTCACTGCCGACGGGTAGCACGCCGGAACGCATCGCCGTCGGCCTGTACCATCCGCTCACCGGCGAACGGCTGATGGCGACCTTCAACGGAGCGCCGCTCGCCGACAACGCCGTCATCATCTGGCAGGCACAGCCGTGAAATACAAGCCGCTCCTCCTTCTCCTGCTCACCTTCACCCTGCTGGTGTTGATGCACAATGCCAGCACGCCCATCTTCGAGGCTCCGGATGAAGTCTGGCATCACGCCTACGTGCGTTGGCTTGCGCAGGGGCATGGCTTGCCGGCGATGGACGACGACGCGAGCGGCGCTTACCAGGAAGTGGCCCAGCCGCCGCTCTATTACGCCGTCGCCGCACTACTCAACGTCCCTTTCAAAAACGTGGACCTGCACGATTGGCTCTGGGGCAATCCGGGATTCAGCTATCAGGCGCCGGGCACGCTCGCCGACAACAAAAATATGCTCATTCACACGGCGCGCGAAGCATGGCCGTGGCCGGAAGCCGTGTTGAGCATCCACGTCACGCGCCTGGCCTCGCTGTTCTTCGGCCTGTTGACGGTGCTGGCGACGTGGGGTCTGGGATACGAGACATTCGGGAACCAAAAAGGCGCGCGGATTGCCGCGATGCTGGTCGCCTTCCACCCGCAATTCGTCTTCATGGGCAGCGTCATCAGCAACGACAGCGCGGCGGCGGCGCTCTCGACGGCCACGTTGTGGGCCGTCGCCCGCACCTGGCGGCAGGGGGTCACACTGCGGCGGGTCGTCGTGTGCGGCGTGCTGACCGGCCTGGCCGCGCTCACCAAGACCAGCGCCATCCTGCTCCTGCCGCTAGGCGGACTGGCGCTGCTGGGGGCGGCGGCGCGCCGGCCGGCGGATCAAAAGGCACGCTATGCCCCCGGCGTGTATGGAGCCGTCTTCGGCGTCGTCGCCCTCCTGGTCGGCGGATGGTGGTACGGGCGCAACGGCATCCTCTACGGCGACCTGTTGGGCATCTCCAACCATGCCAACACCCCCTGGGGACGCCCGACGCCGGCTACATGGCTCGATTTACTGCCGGAGATACCGCGTCTGGTGTACTCCTTCTGGGCAGCTTACGGCTGGGGGCATGTGACGTGGCCGGCGTGGGTCTATGGGGTGCTGACGGTGGGCAGTCTGGTCCTGCTCGGGCGCAGTGTGTGGAACGGCGTCCAGATGGCACGGCGCGCGGGCAAGGCCGACACGACACCCACCACGGTGGTCATCCTCGCGCTGGCGCTGGTATGGTGCGGTGGCATCCTCGCGGCCTTACTGCAATGGATGCGCCAGGTGGAAGCTCCGCATGGCCGACTGCTCTTCCCGGCCATCGGTGCGTGGGCACTGCTCTTGACCAACAGCTTCAGGAAGCAGAAGGCAGAATTTGCGCCCCTGCGCCCCGGTGCACGTTTACCGCTTCTGCTCTTCCTCTTTTTTATGTTTACGCTCACAGCGCTGGCGCCGGGGGCGCGCCTTGTGGCGACGTTTGCCCCGCCGCGGTTGTACGCGCCGGACGCCGTGCTGAAGGGTCTGCAAGAGACTACGATTGACTATGGGCGGCAGGCGCGGCTCCTGGGGGTCACCGTGGACACCGAGCGCGCTGCGCCGGGGGACACGTTCACGGTCACAGCGTGCTGGGAAGCCCTCGTGCCACTGTCACAGGATTACACCGTCTTCGTCCACCTCATCGGGCCGCAGAACAGCCGCGTCGCCGAGCGCCACACCTATCCCGGCCTGGGACGCTTCCCCACCTCACTGTGGCCCGTGGGACGCGCTTTTTGCGATCACTATCGCATTCCTATCGCTCCGTGGGCCGAAGGGCCGCTGCTTTACCGATTGGAAGTGGGGTTGTTCGCTGCGGAAACGGGGGAGCGCCTGCACGCTACGCTGGCCGATGGCCGGGCGCACGAACCGCCGCTCGTCGGCGCCGTCAGCGTCGTCCCTGCCAACATGCCGGCCCTCCTGCCGACCTTCCCCTTGACCGCCACCTTCGATGCGCCGCTGGCACTGCAGGGATATGACGGGCCGGGCACCGCAGTGCCGGGAGAAACGATTTCCATTACCCTGCACTGGGAAGCCCTGGACACGCCCACCGACGATTTCACCGCTTTCGTGCATCTGTGGCGTCCGGGAGACCCCGCGCCGCTGGCCCAACACGACAGTCCGCCGCGCCAGGGCTGGTATCCCACCACGGTCTGGCGCGCCGGCGACCGGGTCACGGATACCCATCCCCTCGCCATCCCCGCCGCTCTGCCGCCGGGCGAGTATCCCATGTGGGCAGGGTGGTACCGCACGGCGGATGGCGTCCGTCTGGCCGCGGACGGCCCTGACGGCCACTATCCCTACGATCTTGTGCCGCTGGGCACCCTGCGGATCGACAGCCATTTTGACAATTCCGGCAGCCGGCCTATCATGACCCCCAGGGCGTTGTGGGGTGCGGCTTACCCGCTTCCCGGTTCAACGCATGTATTCACTTTGGTTCTCTGGGACTTTGCGTGGTGATGGAAAGTGGTTTTTGCCACGGATGACACTGATTTTCTATACTTTGTGTGTCAATCCGTGGCCGGTTTTTTTTGTTTCGACCCCACAAAATCCTGAAGAACCTTCACTTTTAGGAGGGACAAACGATGAAAACTATTGATGATCTCCATGCCGCTTTTGCCGGTGAATCACAGGCCAACCGCAAATACCTGGCTTTCGCTCAAAAAGCCGAGCGCGAGGGCTACCCCCAGATAGCCAAACTCTTCCGCGCCGTCGCCGCCGCCGAGACCGTCCACGCGCACAACCACTTGCGCGCGCTGGGCGAGATCAAGTCCACGGCGGAGAACTTGCAGACCGCCATCGCCGGGGAGCATTACGAGGTCAATGACATGTATCCCGAATTTCTCGCCGACGCCCAGGCCGAAGGGCATACCGCCGCGGAACGCTCCTTCAATTGGGCCTTGCAAGTGGAAAAAATCCACGAGCAGCTCTATCAAGCCGCGCTGGAAAATCTGGGCGCAGCCGGACAGGAAGGCGAAACCAAGGTCGAGTATTGGATCTGCCAGACGTGTGGACATACCCACGTCGGCCCCCGGCCCCCCGACAAATGCCCTGTGTGCGGAGCGAAGGGATCGGGCTATCTGCACATCGAGTAGGGTGCGCCTACACATTTTTGAGTTCCCCACCCCGGAGCTCCTTAGGCACAACCCATTCTGATTCTTCTTCATTGGAAGACGACAAGCGCCCTATAGTACACACATTACTATAGGGCGCTCGTCATTCATTATGACCTGCCACTCAAGGAATCTCTATAAACCTTCTTCGGTCGTTACGTTACCTATAACATTGCCCTCGGCATCCGTCTTTAATAACCCTTTGCTCGTGTCTAGTAGCACGAGTTCATTTCCCCACGGATCGTGAACTACCACACAACGACCTATCTGAATATCAAACGGCGGTATCACCACTTTTCCGCCCGCTTCCTCAATCCGAATAGCCGCGTCATCAGCACACGCAACCTTCAAGTCAATTTCAGGGCCTTGCGGTTCGGTATGAAGAACGATCTCTGTCTCATCATCGGGCATTCGCAGCCCGACCGCTTGTTTTGTTCGCCAAATTAGCTCAAGTCCCAGTTGGTCACGATAAAACGAAAGGCCAGACTCAAGGCTTTCAACGTAAAGGCGCACACAATCGACATTTTTTATGAGCGGTTTAGTCATTTCTGCAGAATCTCCTATCTCCCTTCTACTCCACGACTTCCCATACTCGCAACGGCTCATCCTGCCACTTCACTCTGACATCGGGCAATGAGCATGTTTCATACGCCAACCTCACTTCAGCATGCACTCGTTCTGTGATGGCTATGCCCCTATGATGCCCAATCGTGGCCACACGATTGACTTCTTCGCCGAATATGTCCCTTTGCCTTAACGACCTGTGTCCAAATATTCCCGTCACGACCTCCCCCGAACCGATGCCTATCTCAAGTTCGGTATCAGCCGACAGACCGTTTTTTGTAACCATATCAGAGAAAGCTCTTCGCAGTTCCAACGAGCACGCCACCGTCTCGTTCTCGCAACCAGTGGGGAATATGCACAGCATGGCGTCCCCCAGGTATTTCACAATCTCACCCTTATGGGCAACGATGATGTCCCTAGCCCTTCATACATCGCTTGCACAAAGCCGTGGGAATTCTCGCCCAACACCTTGAAGGCAATCGAGAAGTTGTGAACGTCCATAAACACGATCACCCGGTTTTCTGTTGTGATTCCCAGAATTGCCATCGCTTCTTCCCCTCTACGTAATCCTTTGAAATGTATTCATCATTGAAAACCTGCCTTTCTGCCAGCTCACACAGCAGTAAAAGCAAGTCGAATCCATCCGATAAATCTCACCACAACCAGGGCCCTGATTGTGCGTACTATGTATGAGACACATCCAGTCTAAGGAGGAACATTATGGCAAAGAAAAAACGCACCCCGTGGTTCTTATGGCCGTTCGTGGCGCTGTGGGATCTCATCAGTTGGATTCTGCAACTGACCGGACGGCTTGTGGCCATCATCTTGGGGCTGGTCTTCATGATCATCGGTGTGCTGTTGACTGTGACGTTAATCGGAGCCATTGTCGGCATTCCACTCATCATCTTTGGGTTTCTGCTGCTGATCCGCAGTCTATTCTAAAATAGCGGTTTTGAGTCGCTGCAGGGACATGCCCGTGGGTAGAGCGAATGGGCCATTCGCCCTACCCACGGTGTTTTATGGTTGTGAGGTGCGGTCTCAGGAGTTGCGCAGCACGACCGGCAGGAAGACGTCGTTGAGCACACTGCCGACCGTGAATTCGCCGGTCAGCGGACCGTAGGCGGTCTCATCCTCGCGCACGATGCGCGCCTGCGCCGCATAGACGCCGCCGGCGCTCGCCCCTACCTCCCAGGTGAACTCGAAGACGTGCACGTCACCTGCCACTGCCACGTCCGTCTGGGACGGCAAGTCCGCCGCTACACCGCCTTCAGCATCGTAGAGCATCAGGTGCGCGGTGACTGTGACCGGCCTGGCAAGGTAGTTGGTAAAGGTCACACGGAAGGTCGCCGTGTCACTCATCGCCAGCGTTGCCGTCGGGACTTCCAACGCGGTCAGCGCGCCGCCCACGACATCCACGCGGGTCGTCGCCAACCCCATGAGCACATCGCCTTGCCACAGCGCCAGCCGCAGGTCATAAGCGCCCTCCGGCAGCGTCCCATCCCACCCCACTTCAATGGCTTGCTGACCATCCGAGGGAACCGAGAACGGTCCATCATCCTGCCAGCCCATCTCGTGGCCTTCGGCATCCAGCAGCGTCAGCGTGGAGGTGACCGTCAGCAAGTCGTCCGTGACGTTTTCCAGCAGCGCCGTCACGCTGATCGGCGCGCCGGGGATCACCGTTTCGGCCAGGGGGGTAACATTCGAAACTGCCAGCGCCACCGGCGCCTCGTAGACCACCTCGATCACCATCTGCGAGCAGAAGCGCGTCGCGTTGCTCGTGGGGTTGTGTTGAATGGGGAAAAGCGTGAAGAGCAGGCGGTTCTCCTGGGGTTGCCAGCGGAGCCGGTCGGCGTCGGCGGGGTAGAAAGTGTTGATGTCGGTGGTGGTGGTGAAGGTGGTGCCGCCTTCCGACCACGGCTCTGCGACGATGATGGGCACTTCGTAGACCGCAACGTCTTTGCACGTCGTCGAAATCAACGTCGCGCTCTGCAACGTCGCGCTGATGGGCAGCGTGAGGGTGTAGCCCTTCACGTAGGGCAACAGCGGCAAGGCCGGCGCGATGGCCTTGTCCCCGCCGGGGATAGAGAGCACGTCGTAGATCACGCCACCAGTCACCACCTGCGTCGCTTCATACCCGGCGATATCTACCGTGATCGTGCGCGTGTAGCGGTTCGTCTCCGCCGGCGCGATATTCCCCGCCTCAACCCGCACTGCCGACCGCTGACTGCCCAAAGCCGCAAGCGGCTCGTTCACTGCTGCCTGTTGCATTCCCCCTGGATAATCCAGCCGCTGCCAGGGCACGCCGTAGAGGTTGAACTCGGTCACGGTCTTGCGATCCAGGGCATCGCCGCTGGTCGCGCTGGTACCGGGGTTGTATTGGCCGAAGGGATAGACGTCCTTGGCCCGCAGCAGCGCGTCGCCGATGGTACGGCTTGCAGTTCCGGCGGGGAGGAATTCGTCGAAGAAGTGTTGGAGAAGTTTCTCGCCCCACGTCGCGTGGCACAGGCTGCCCGGTGAACCGTAGCTAAACCCGGTCGCGCCGATGTAAGCACGCCCGCCCTCATGAACCACATCATAGACCATGTTATCGTCCACGCCTCCACGTCCACCGATAGCGGGCACGGGCAAACCGCCGTGACAGCCGACGATGAAGGTCAATGGATGATCGTTGTCAAAACGAAAGTAGCCACAGCCTGCGCCAGAGCACGTGTCGTCGGGTGTGAAGCTGTTTTCTGGAATGGTGGCCGAGTTATAGCTGTTGTGTCCGCCGATGAAGAAGAGGTCCATCCCGCTGTTCGCCGCGGCGCGGAAGCCGCTAATCCAGGCCGC
Organism: Anaerolineae bacterium; assembly: GCA_035415725.1. GTDB lineage: Bacteria > Chloroflexota > Anaerolineae > B4-G1 > SLSP01 > DSWT01. The sequence goes on from DAOOGN010000003.1 coordinate 42,001, forward strand.
ATTGAACGGCGCCAGCACGTCCACGGTATGCGGCGTCTCGGCATCATTGTACACGCCAAAACCGCGCGCCGCCAGACGCGCCGGCACGTTGATCACATCGGCGATGGCGCCACTGCCACAACTGGGATTGCTGTATCCTAGCTCCCAGCCGTCCACACTCGCCATCACCGCCCGCCAGGTGCCGCCGTCGGTCGCCAGGCTGTTGTTGAGCAGATAACGCATGTCCTCCGCCGTCGCGCCCACCAGGCGGCCGACCGCCAGTTCCAGATCACCCAGGCGCCAATCGGTGCCGCCCCACAGATCGCCATAAGGATTGTCGGTGAGAATGTAGTCATGATCCGTCGCGTGAATCTGGGGGTTGGTCGCCGACGTCACCGACCAACCGGCTTCATCGTTGAACGGATCATTGTAACGGTAGAACGGCAGCACATCGTCATCCCCGACGAGAAGCAAGTAGTAAGGGGAGAAAGTCATGCCGACGGTGGTGGAGAAGGGGAAATGATAGGACCACGTCTCTGTGCCATCTTCCACCCAATCCTCGAGGAGATCGTCCAACTCGTTAGCCACGGCGTTAGCCGTGTCCTCGCTGGCGTAGTTGACAGTGGTATTGTTCCAGTCGCGGATGGTAGAAGCGTAAAGATCGGCGTTGTAGATGACTCCCAGCGGCTGATCGTTGTACGGCGCGCCTTGGGCCACATTGTACACCTGCGCCAGCAGGTCGGTCGCGTTATAGTCGGCGTAGTTGTCGTACAGTTGGGTCCGGTTGGTCACGATGAGCGCCTCAGCCGTGCTGACCAGGCGCAGATCGGCATCCGAGAAGCTGCCCATCACCCAGTAACCCGCCCGCTGCACGCGGCTTTGCAAGGTGAGCATCTGCGGGGAGAGGGTGTTGGGAATGCGGAAGCGCCACACCACTTGCTGGCGGTAGGGGCAGAACCACCAGTAACACCCGCGGGTCAGGTTCGTCGTCACCTGGTACTCCCCGCCGCCCAGAGAGGTCGAAGTTGCCGCCGTCGGCGCCGTGCCGTAGGTGCTGCGCACCCACGTGTTGACCGGCACGCCGAGCACATCGCCGGGGACGGTGAGGATCACATTGACGTTCGAGGACGCCGCGGCGACAGAAGTCGAGACGTAAGCCACGACATCCACGTAGTTGTAAGCGGTCTGGCCGGTGTTATCGCCGATCAGTTTGTTGACCACCACGCCTTCAGCCGCTTCCTCAAGGCGCAGCGAGGAGGCGATGGTCACGATGGGTGGAAATTCAATGATGACAGGCGACGATGTAGTGAACGTGAACTCGGCGTCGGTTGTACCCACCCAACGTGTGCCGGCGTAAGCGTCAATCTGCCAGGTGTACCCGGTGTTCCAGTTCAACGGCGCGAGAACCTGATGCACTGTACCGATGATGTTGTGGGTGTGTTCCACGAGCGTCCAATCCACCGTTTTGTTCAGTTGGAAGGTGTAGTGGTCGGCTTCCGGCAAGGCCTGCCAGGTCATCGTCGGGATGGTCGTTTCAATGACTGTGCCGTTGGCCGGGGAAAGCAAGGTCATCTTCTTAGGCAGATCGAGGTGCTTGATCACATTGCTGCTGCCCATGGTGAGGCTGCTCGCCACCCAACCGATGTACTCAGCCGTGGGGCCATAACGTTTGAGTTGATACTCCCCCGGCTCCACGTTGCAGAAGCGGTAGCGGCCGCTGGCATCGGTTGTCGTCGTCTGTTCCACCGTCCCGCTCGCGCTCGGGCCGGCGATCAACTCCACCTTCACGCCAGAAAGCGCCGTCGTCGCGTAGTACACCTGCCCTTCCACACAGGGCAACGCTCTGGGTGGGGCGACGACAGAAACGCGATGCGTGGCCGTGACGCTGCCACCGCAGTTGGTCGCCACCACTTGCACAGGATAGGTGCCCGGCTCCTGCCAATAGTAGGTAGCCGTAGCCGTCCCCTGTCCCCTGGCGGGCTTGGGCGTCCACACGAAATTCAAGGGCGGCGACGCCGTCGCCGGCAAAACCTTGGTCTCCAGGCGCACCGGCACACCGGTCTGCGTCTCGGGGGGGCCGCCGATAGCCACATCCTGTAACGGCACGGGGCAGGCCAGCACCAGACTGGCGGACTCGATATCCCAGTTGGCGCGCCGGAAGTCACTCCATACGGCGTAAGCGCTGTTCCCACCCACAACGGCGGGCTGGCGCTGCGGGAAGGTTGTAGCGTCGTCGTTGACGCGCCCCGTCGCACTCCAAGACGCCCCGTCGTCCACCGACGTGCTGTAGGCGATGTCGGTGTCCCCCTCAAGGCCATCCTGCCAGAGGACGAAAACCACGCCGTCACCATCCACGGCTACCGTCGGCTCGGTTGCCGGCCCTTTCAGGATGGCGGCCGGCGTCCCCCACGTCACGCCGCCGTCCGCAGAGGCAGCGTGGAAAATGGTCTTCACGCCGGTGCAGTCGTCATCCCAAACCAGGTGAACGTAGCTATTCAGTGGATTCACCGCGATGTTGGGGGCGCCACGCAATGTGCCGGGCGCTCCTATATCCACGAACTGACGATTAGTCCACGTCTCGCCGTCGTCCCGGGAGCGCGCGTAGCCGATATGATATTGAGTAGACGGCGTCCAGAGCGTCTCCACCCACGCCAGATGCAGCGTCCCGGCGGCGTCCCTGGCGAGGGTGGGATTTTCCAGGCTGCCATCACTGGTGATGATCTGCGTAGGTGTCATCCAGCTCGTGCCGCCGTCAGCCGAAGAAGTCAAATACAGACTATTGGATTGTTGCCAGACCACGTACACCTTCTGCCCGGCGGCGACGAGATCGGGCGCACTGGCCATGTTGTAAGATCCGCTCGCACTGAGGGGCCGATCCTTTCCCCACGTCAGCCCGCCGTCGGCGGAGTGATCATAGTAGATGACGCTGGAGTCGCCTTGCGAGCTTGCCCATGCGACGTGAACCGTCAAGGCGCCCGTTGCCGCGATGGCCGGAAATTCATGCAGGGGATGGTCATCGTCCACACGTCCATCGGCGCTCCATGTAACCCCGCCATCGAGCGAGGAATCCGCATACAGGGCGGCGTTGTAAGCCGCGAGACGGTAATCGGCCCAGGCCGCATACAGCCGGCCCGTGCTGCCGATGGCAATGGATGGATACGCCTGGCGGGCATCGCCTTCGTCATTGACTTGAATTGCATCGCTCCAGGCGACGCTGTCCCTTATCGAAAGGAGCACATCTGCATCCCCCGCAGAATAGTGCTCCCATGCCGCATAGATCCGCGTGGCGCCGGCGTCATTCGCCGGATTTTGCAGAAACTCTGTGGTGGTCGTGATCACGTCATCCACCGCGGACCAACCTTTCCCAGGGTCGTAGGCATCGGCGTACAGGCGATAGGTGCCGCTGATGACGCGCCACGTCGCCCAGGCCGCGCCCTGGCCGTTGATGGTGACGTTCGGGCTGTCGGCGTGATCCACGGCGCTGATCTGCCCATCCTGTCGTCCCCACGTGCCGCCGCCATCTGTGGAAATGTCGCCCATGATATACCCGGCACTGGGATTGCTGCCGGAATCTATCCACACCACGTGGACTATGTCCCCATTCGCCGCGATGGAGGGGTTGCTCTGCGTCCCGGCAGTCGTGTCGTTCAACCGGACATTGACCAGTGCCGTGGGCGAAAGGGACGCGTAATAGATGTCCCACGTGCTGTTTCGGTCATCGTACCAGGCGATGTGCACGCGGCTACCCGTTCCCAGGGCAATGTCGGGCGCATAGTGATGGTATCCGTCGGCATCATTGTTGACACGGGTGTCCTTCCCCCATGTCAGACCGCCGTCCGTCGAGCAGTCCACGTAAATATCTCCGACATAGGCTGTACGCCCGTCGCTCCAGACGATACAGACGTCGCTGCCCAACGCTGCGATGGCCGGATTGTTTTGCGTCCCGGTCAGCACGTCGTTGACGCGCACCTCGGCGCTCCACGTCTGGCCGCCGTCTGTGGAGCGGGCATAGTAGATATCGTCGTCTCCGGCGCGGCTGTCGGACCAGACGGCGTGTAGCACCCCCGCCGCATTGACGGCGATATCGGGAGTATATTGCCAAGCGCCGGCATCGTGATTGACGCGGACACTCGCGCCCCACGTCTGTCCCCCGTCGGGAGAACGCGCGAAGTAGACGTCGGCGTCATCGTTGCGCCGGTCTAACCAAATCGCATAGACGTCGCTGGTGGTTTTTGAGGCCGCCAAAGCCGGCGATCCTTGATCTGCAACACCAACGGCATCATCATTGACCTTGACGTTCGGCCCCCACGGGGCATCTGCCACGGGCGCGGCATTCGTCGCAGTCACAACAACAAACAAAGCAGCCACCAAACCAAGAAACACTGTCAACAACAAACACACCAATTGCGGAATTCTTTTATAGTGCATCATACACCTCCATCTGTACCTCCATTAACAACACTTCTCACACCAGAAATGGACCAAAAGAAAAACAGAACAATTACCATTGAGTCCTCAATTCATGGAGAAATGACGGAGAGAAGTTGAGCAGGCTCAACATAGCTTTATTGTATAGCCATTTTTCAGGAATGTCAATAACTTGTTTGTTTTGGTTGAATTTAAGTTTAAAACTAACCTTCCGGAAATAAAAAACCAGGGCGCAGCGTGTTCTGCGCCCTGGTTAACAAAATACAACCGCGGATCTGGCGATCCGCTCCGGCATAGCTAACGGGTGTGGAATTTTTGCCTCGATGTACTGCTAGAGCACAGAAGTAGGGCGAAGGGGCCATTCGCCCTACCCTGCTGCTAGGAGGCGGCAAAAACCAGGTGGTTCTCCTGCACGTCGACGCGGATGGTCTGCCCCTCGGTAAACCTCCCTTCCAGCACGGCCAGTGCCAGCGGGTCTTGCAGGTGGCGTTGGATGGCGCGCTTGAGCGGGCGCGCGCCGTACACCGGGTCGTAACCCTCGTCCGCCAGATAGGCCTCCGCCGCCGCGGTCAACACGATATCCATGCCGCGCTCGCGCAACAACTTCTGCAAAGCACGCACTTGAATGCCAACGATGGCTTTCAAATCCTCGCGTGTCAGGCTGCCAAAGAGAATCGTATCATCGATGCGGTTCAGGAACTCTGGGCGGAAGGTGCGATCCAGTTCGGCCATCACCTCCGCCCGCGCGGCCTCCACACCCAATTCCTTGATCGCCCGGCTGCCGATGTTGCTGGTCATGATGATGATCGTGTTGGTGAAATCGACCGTGCGCCCGTGACCGTCGGTCAAGCGCCCCTCATCGAGCAGTTGCAATAACACGTTAAAGACTTCCACGTGCGCCTTCTCGATTTCGTCCAACAGCAGGACGCTGTAGGGCCGCCGGCGCACCGCTTCGGTTAACTGTCCCCCTTCGTCGTAGCCCACATAACCGGGAGGCGCGCCGATCAGCCGCGAGACGGTATGCTTCTCCTGATACTCGCTCATGTCGATACGCACCATCGCCTCCTCGGTGTCGAAGAGGAATTCGGCCAGAGCGCGCGCCAGTTCGGTTTTTCCCACGCCGGTAGGCCCCAAAAAGAGGAATGTACCGATGGGCCGGTTCGGCGGCTGCAAACCCGCGCGCGCGCGGCGCACGGCATTAGAGACGGCGTGTACCGCTTCGTCCTGGCCGACGACACGGCGGTGCAATTCGTCCTCCATCCGCATCAGCTTCTCGCGCTCGCCTTCCATAAGCCGCGCCACGGGAATGCCTGTCCAGTTCGAGACCACACGCGCAATCTCCTCCGGCCCGACTTCCTGCCGCAACAGCGGCTGATCACCCTGTACTTGCGCCAGGCGCGCTTCGGCGGCTTCCAATTCACGCTCCAACTCCTGCGTCTTGCCATACCGCAGTTTGGCCGCGCCCGCGTAATCGTTGTGACGCTCGGCCTGCTCGATCTCCACCTTGAGCGCCTCCATCCGTTTCTGGATGTCCTGAATCTCCTGGATGATGGCCTTCTCCTGCTCCCAGCGGGCACGGAGCGCGTTGCTTTTCTCTTTTTGGTTCGCCAATTCCTGCTCCAACTTGACCAGACGTTCCTTGCTGGCTTTGTCTTTCTCCTGTTTGAGAGCCTCGCGCTCGATTTCCAACTGCATCACCCGGCGGTCGATCTCATCCAGTTCGGCCGGCTTGGAGTCGATCTCCAACCGCAAGCGGGCGGCGGCTTCATCGATCAGGTCGATGGCCTTGTCGGGCAACTGGCGATCCGCAATGTAGCGGTCGCTCAACGTTGCCGCCGCGATCAAAGCTGCGTCCTGAATGCGCACGCCGTGATGCGCATCATAGCGTTCCTTAAGGCCCCGCAGGATGCTGATGGTGTCGGTGACATCCGGCTCATCGACATAAACTGGCTGGAAACGCCGTTCGAGGGCGGCATCCTGCTCGATGTACTTACGGTATTCATCCAACGTAGTGGCGCCAATAGTGTGCAGTTCACCGCGCGCGAGCATGGGCTTGAGCAGGTTGCCCGCATCCATCGCGCCCTCGGCCTTTCCTGCTCCCACGACGGTGTGAATTTCGTCGATGAACATGATGATCTTGCCCTCTGAACGCGCAATTTCGTCCAGGACGGCTTTCAGCCGCTCCTCGAACTCCCCGCGATACTTGGCGCCGGCAATCAAGGCACCCATGTCAAGTTGAAAAATGTCTTTTTCCTTCAAGCCTTCGGGGACGTCGCCGCGCACAATGCGCTGCGCCAACCCTTCGACGATGGCCGTCTTCCCCACGCCGGCGTCGCCCACGAGTACGGGATTGTTCTTGGTGCGCCGCGAAAGGATCTGCATGACGCGGCGGATTTCCTCGTCGCGCCCGATCACCGGATCGAGTTTGCCTTGATGCGCCAACTGGGTCAGATTGCGGCCGTACTTTTCGAGCACGTTGTACGTCCCCTCGGGGGTCTGGGAGGTGACGCGCTGCCCGCCGCGGATGGACGTGAGGGCGCGCAACACGGCTTCGCGGGTGACACCTTGCGCCGCCAGGAAACGCGCGATGTCGCCGGCGCTGGAATCGGCCATGGCCAGCAAGATGTGCTCCACGCTCACATAGTCGTCGTGCAAACCGGCAGCTTCGCGGTCCGCCGCCTGGAGAATCCGTGATAACGCCGGCGAGATGCTTGCCTGAGAGGCGGCACCGCGCGCCTGCGGCTTGCGTTGAAGGGCCTGTTCCAGGTCCATGCGCAACCGTTGTGGATCGGCACCCAGGCGCAGAACCACCTGGGGAACGATCCCCTCGCGTTGTTCCAGCAATGCCAGCAACAAATGTTCGGGGTCGATCTGCGGATTACCCCGTTCGGTCGCCAAACCCTGCGCCCGCAGTAAAGCTTCCTGTGATTTTTCTGTATAACGATTTGGATCCATAAAACACCTCTGCCAATAGTCAGTTTTGTAGGATGAATAGATCATTCATCTGGAGACCAGATAGGTCTCAGAAGGTCTGTCCAGTCTAAACCTCTCACGCTACGTTTTCTTGTGCTTGAGCTATGTTCATCTTACGCAATTTATATTAGAAGCAGATTAACTTCCTATAAGATTCTCATTAGTACGGACCCAGAATTGACAATTCATGAATAAGCTATAATCTACCCCGTATTCATTTAGCCATGTCATCCCTGTTTAAGGAGGAGCACTTATGTCCGGAAAACTGATCATTCAACCCGCCGAAACGGCGGCGGAACGCAAGGCGTTCATTCATTTTATGTGGGAAGTCTATAAAGGCGATCCTTACTGGGTCCCACCGCTGATCTCGGAACGCATGGCCTTTCTCGATCCACAAAAGCACCCTTTCCACCAACATGCCAAGGTACGCTACTTTACGGCGCAACGCGACGGCAAGATCGTCGGCACCATTGCCGGGATCATCAACTACAATCACAATCAATACTGGGACGATAAAGTCGGCTTCTTTGGGCTATTTGAGGTGCTGCCAGACGAGGAGGCTGCCCAGGCATTGCTGGCGACCGCCGAGGATTTCGCGCGCGGTGAGGGAATGGACACGCTGCGCGGCCCGATGAATTTCTCCACGAATGAGGAATGTGGGCTGCTCGTAGACGGGTGGAACGGCACGCCCGTAGCAATGCTCACGTATAATCCACGCTATTACGTCGATTTCATCGAACGGGCGGGTTACGTGAAGGCGCAGGATCTCTACGCCTACCTGACGGATATCTCGCACATTCAACCCGATGGCACAGGGCTCAATCCCAAAATACTGCGTGTGGCACAAAAAGTACGCGACCGGCTGGAGGGATTTCGCCTCCGCCCTATCAATATGCACGACTTCGACCACGATGCCCGGCTCTTCAAGGAGTTGTACAATGCGGCCTGGGCCAAAAACTGGGGCTTCGTGCCCCTCACCGATGCCGAGCTTACCCATGAGGTCGGTGCGCTCAAACCCATCATCGACCCCCCGACCGTCCTCTTCGCGGAAAAAGATGGACGCTGCATCGGCTCTAGCCTGCCCTTGCCGGATGTGAACCAGGCACTCCACCGCGCCTATCCACGTCCCGGCGTGCCCGATTGGTGGTCATTGGCGAAGATGATGTACTGGTGGAAAGTACGCCAGAAAGTCACGACCATTCGTGCCTTTGCCGGCGGCTTCATCGAAGAGTATCGCGGGCGCGGCCTGGACGCCCTCCTTTATCTGGAAGACCTCAAGATTGCCCTAAAACGCGGCTACAAACAGGCCGAGTTCTCATGGGTGCTCGAAAGCAACATCCCCATGCGCCAGGCTGCCGCCTATATGAATGGGCATCTCTATCGCACCTATCGGTTATACGACAAGTCGTTAGCCGGGTAGTCAAATAGTTGGATAGTCTTTAGTCAAGTCGTCGTTCACAGCGAATATACAAAGGAGCAGCGAAAATGCTGCTCCTTTTGTCTTCTACTATTCCCCAAAGGGGGTCAGTATTTTTTCACAATCGCGCGATACGACGAGGGTTGACGCGCCAACATAATCTGCGTCTCTTCGCGGCGGCGGCGAATCTCATCCAGGTCAAGCCGCACCACGACATAACCTTCTTCCGGCTCTTCCAGGGTCGCTAACACCTCACCAGAGGGCGCCAGAATGGCGCTCTGCCCGGCGAAGACGTAAGATGGCTCCTCGCCGATGCGGTTGGCCGCCGCCACAAACACATCGTTTTCGTAAGCGCGGGCGACCAACAGGGTGCGCCACATATCGGCGTCTTTCGCCTGCCATGCCGCCGGCAGCAAGAGCACTTCGGCGCCATCCAGCACCAGGCTACGCGCGACTTCCGGGAAAGCCAAATCCCACCCGCACATCAGCCCCAGTGTTCCCACCTCGGTCTCGACCGGCTCCAGCCGGTAGCCGGGACGGAAAACCAGGCGTTCTTCGGCCGGCAAGTGGATTTTACGATACTCGCCCGCGACTGCGCCGTCGGGGCCAATGAGCACGGTACTGTTGTACAGCACCGTCTCCACTTTTTCCTTGACCGCCATCCCCAACAAGACATAAACGCCAAATTCGGTGGCGTGCTGCCCCAGGATGTTCGTCACCGCGCCGGGGACGCGCTGCGCCATCTGTGCAAAGCGCTGCCCACCCTCGTAGCCCGTCACCGCCAGCTCCGGGAAGACGATGATATCCACCGGCTGCTCTGTCGCAATCCGCGCGATGAAGTCAGCCATTTTACCGACGTTGGCTTCCATTTTCGCCAACTCGGGTTTCATTTGCACGACAGCCATGTTCAATTCACGCATTTTATGCCTCCAAAATCGTCGAAAGTCTTGAGTCGAAAGTCAGAGAATGACTCTCCGTTCAATGTGTTGATGGCTCAGCGGCCTTTGGGGCGGGCGAGATAACGCAAAACGGAGCGCAATTCGGGCGCGAGCGGCGATTCCACGCGCACCATGTCACCGGAACGGGGATGGGGGAAGGTCAGCACACTCAAATGCAAGAAAATACGGTCGGGCAAGAGCGGCTGACGACGCGAACCATAGACGCGGTCGCCAACCAGCGGAAAGCCATACCACGACAAGTGCACGCGAATCTGATGTAAGCGTCCGGTGCGCGGACGCACCTCCAACAGGGAGTAAGGTTGCTCCTGGTCTTTGTAACAACGTTGGCCGCGATAATAGGTTTGCGCCGGACGTCCTTCCCGGGCGACGGCTAATCGCTGCCGGGCGCGCTTGACATTGCCGATCGGCTGGTCAATGACGTCTTCGCCGGTCAAGTGGCCTTCTACCAACACGGAGTAGATACACTCTACCCGGTTATGGTTGACATGCCGTTGCAGGACACGGTAAGCCTCTGCATCCCTGGCGACTAAAACTGCGCCGGAGACTTCTGGCTCCACGCGCATCACTACGCCGGCCCGCTCTACGCCACCGACGTGAACTATGTCAGGGTCAAACTCGGCCAACTGCTGCGGCAGTGTTTTCTGGGGATATTGCCGCACCGGCTGCATGGATACACCTGCCAGCTTATCAACGACGAGCACCGCCTCGTCTTCGTACAGGATGGACAGCGGCAGGGAGGGGACGATCACTCCGTCTTCCGCCGGCTCTCTCTCCGGTACAGCCGTGGTGACTGCATCGCCCACCGCCAGATACTGTCCCGGCTTCGACGCGAGCTGCCCGTTGATGGATACACGGCCAGCCCCAATCATCTGCCGCACGACCTGCCGATCCAATTCCACCCACGTCTGCACCAGGAATTGGTCCAGCCGCATCGCTGTCGCCGCGACCACCGTCTCACATTCCGGCATCAGGCGCCGCCGATTTTTCATCCGTCAAGAACGAAACCACCAACAAAATCGCCACGCCCACCACAATGGCAGAGTCCGCGAGATTAAAAACAGGCCACTCCTGCAACGGCCAGAAGTTTACATCCAGAAAATCAACGACGTAACCGCGCGTGAGGCGATCCACGAGGTTGCCCAATGCCCCGCCGGCGACCAGGCCAAGCGCAGCATTGACCCAGGAATTCGTCCCGGCGATCAGGCGGTGAAAAATCATGATCCCCACAATCACCCCAGCGGATAGGATTGTAAAGACGTCGCCGAATTTCGGAAAAAGGCCAAACGCCACGCCGGTATTCTGCACCAACGTGAACGATAAAATCGGCGCCAGGGAAGGGATGAAATTCATCGGAGTATAGGCAGGTATATTCAGCACTACCCACAGTTTGGATAGCTGATCAAGTCCAACAACAAGCACCACGCCACCGAAAAACAGAAGGTGGCTGCGGATAGCAGGTTTCATCGCGTCCCTTCGAGGCGGGACTGGCACTGCATGCAGAACTGTGCCGAGGGCAATGCTTCCAAGCGGGCAAGCTCGATAATGGCACCGCACGTCTCACAAATTCCGTAGGTCCCATCCTCAAATTTGCGCAAAGCGCGCTCAACGCTCTCCAGAGAACGCTTCAACTGACGGGCCAAAGAGACATCACGGGCCTGCTCGAAGACCTCGGTTCCCACATCCGCCATGTGATTGCTGTAGCCCACCCCGTCCTCGCGGACCGCATGGGTCATAGCGTCCAACTGCGATGTGAGATGCTGTTGTTGTTTCAAAAGTTCCTGATGTAATTCGTTATAATTGGCCGGCATCGTTCATCTCCAACACTGACTCGTGCGTGCATTTTACCCGTCTTTCAGGAAAAGACAAGACGCTCTCACCAATATGGAAAAGGAAAGTTGACGAGATGACGTTATGAGGGTACACTCGTGCCGATACCATAGGTTATAACTGTAAGAGGTGTTCCATTGAACAGAAAATGGTTCTTCAGGATCGCCCTTGTCACCGCTTTGTTAACCATCAGCAGTGGATTCTGGTCGGTGGCTCCAGGGCGCACGGCAAGCCCGGCTCAGCAGACATCTGATCTGCCGATTTACTTCTTCTGGGGAGATGGCTGCCCGCATTGTGCGCAGGAGAAGCCATTTTTGCAAGAGCTGGTACGCCACCATCAACGTGTCACTTTGCTGGACTATGAGGTGTGGTATGTTCCAGAAAACATGAAACTGATGAAGCAGATGGCAACGGCCCTGGGCTTCAAGCCAAGTGGTGTGCCGGTGACCATTATCGGCGACCGTTACTGGGTGGGATACACGACCCAGATTGGGGCCGAAATTGAGGCGCAGGTCAACGAGTGCCTGGACAAGGGTTGCCCGGATAGGGGGGTAGGCATCATCCCCGGTCGGAAAGCGCCGGAGAATGAGAGAACGTCCGGCGCAGGGGTCGGCACACCGGCCTCAAGTACCATTACTTTGCCCTTGAGATGATCATCCAACCCTCCCTGATGAACACATTGAGCAGTTCACTGCTCATCTTTGGAGTGGCGTTTGTGGCAGCGATGGCCGTTTTGCTGGTGCACCGCAAAATCTTGCCGCATTACGGGGTCTACATTGGCTCGGAAGCCAACCTCAAACGCGGGCAAGGCAAAAAACGGCGCCGGCGATGACCATGCCCCACGATGACGTTGAGCGTATGTCTGCCGGGCGTCCGCGGCAAGATCATCGGCGTCTACCCGACCCTGGATGACCGTTCTATGGTGGGGCGAATTGAGCCACTCGGGAGTGTTTTGATGGCGAACCGGCAGCGTCCAAAATCCGCCTGGTCAAGGTACTCCACGACGCCACAACACTCATAGATATTCAAGGCGCACTGGCGCGAACAATGAGTTCCGGCTTCATGACGACCTTTTGACAGGCATCGGTACAGCCGCTGATACGTTCCAGGAGCATAGCCATCGCCTGTGCCCCCATTTCATAGCGGCTGACCCGGCAGGTTGTCAAAGCCGGGGTGACGAGGGCAGCCAGCGGAATATCATCGAAGCCGGCGATGGCAAGATCGACGGGAACGATACGGTGCAACTCATAGGCGGACTGCAAGGCGCCGATAGCCACCAGATCATTATAGCAAAAGAGCGCTGTGATCTCCGGGTGACTCTTGAGAAGGGCGTCGGTTGCCTCATGTCCACCCTCTACCGTCGGGGCACACGGACGTAGCCAGTCAGGGTCGTGCGGAATGCCGGCCGCCGCCAGGGCAGCGAAGTAACCCTCAACACGTTTTCTCCCACTGCGAGAAGTCGGCGGTCCTGTCAGGAAACCAATAGCCTGGTGGCCGGTATTAAGTAAATGCTCTGTAATGGTTTGCCCGCCCATCTTATCCTCGATTAACACCACACCGAAATCATGGCTCCTTAACTGCCGATTGATGAGGACCACGCTGGAGTGGCGTGCCAATGAGGTTCGCAATGTGGCCTCGTCAAGCCGCGAGCTGCACAGAACAACGCCGTCCACGCGTTTGTCTTCCAATGAACGTAGTACAGCAACTTCGCGCTGCGGGTCTTCGTCAGTGTTGCACAAAAAAACGTTATAGCCTTTGGCGTAAGCCTCGTGTTCGGCGCCGCGCGCCACTTCAGAGAAAAAGGGGTTGGCGACATCGGGGACTACCAACCCCAACGTACCGGTGTGCTGGGTAGCGAGTCCACGGGCGATGCTGCTGGGACGGTATCCCATTTCCTCGGCGATCTGCAACACTTGGGTCCGTGTTTCAGGACTGATTTCACCGCGCTGGTTGATAGCACGGGAGACAGTTTGACGCGACACGCCGGCGGCTTCGGCCACATCCTGGATAGTGACTCTTTTGCGATTCACGCTTCACCTGCTATAATAGAGATACCGTGAGCGGTAACGTGAGCGCTCACAACCATAGTAACACGGTTTTGTCATGGGGTCAAGCGCAGCTATAGCTGCGCTTGGCAAAGGAGTTTCACAATGGGGATTGATACGTCGGCTATAGGCGACAACCCTCTTATCCCCCCTCCCCTTTTCCCCCGCAAGCGGGGGAAAAGGGGAGGGGAGCAGGGGGAACGGGGCTTAGCGAGATTAGCGGTTTATCTTCAAGGGAATTCATCATGAAGAGGGCAGTTCACCAGCGGTGGAATGAAAACTTTTCACCACGAAGGACACACAAAACACAAAGAAGGTGTGTTTTTCTCTGTGAACTCTGGGTGCTCTGGGGCTATTTTAAGAGGAGGTCATAATGGTCACTGTTATTGAAGCGGCTCGTCCGCTGGTGGAAATGCAGCCGCAACACGATTTTTTCATCGGTATTGATTCGGACGGTTGCGCGTTCGACACCATGGAGATCAAACACAAGGAATGTTTCACGCCCAATATCATCAAACATTGGGATTTACAGGGCGTCTCCAAATACGCTCGGGAAGCTGCCGAGTTCGTCAACCTTTATTCGATCTGGCGCGGCGTGAATCGCTGGCCGGCCTTAATCAAAGTCTTCGATTTATTGCGCGTGCGCCCCGAAGTGCTCAAACGTCACGTAGCAATTCCTGAAGCTCCTTACGTGCGTGCTTTTATGAACGACAAGACCTTCCCGCAAAGCAACGACGGTTTGAAGGCCTACAAGACACGCTATCCCGACCCGGAACTCGACAAGGCGCTGGCGTGGAGTCTGGCCGTGAATGCGGCCGTCGCCGACATGGTTCACGGCATCCCCCCGTTCCCCTTAGTGCGCGAGAGCCTGCAATGCCTGTTCGACAAGGCGGATATGCTGGTCGTCTCCCAAACCCCCACCGAGGCGCTGTGCCGCGAATGGGCCGAGCACAACATCGACCGGTACGTCCGGGCTATCGCCGGGCAGGAGATGGGCACCAAGAGCCAGCACCTGGGCTTTGCTGCCGGCGGCAAGTATGCGTCCAACCACATTCTGATGATCGGCGACGCTCTAGGCGATCTCCAGGCTGCCCGTGACAACCACGCGCTCTTCTTCCCCATCAACCCCGGTCACGAGGACGAAAGCTGGCAACGATTCTATGAAGAAGGCATGCACAAGTTCCTCAACGCAACGTTCACCGGGGATTACGAAGCCGGCCTGATCGCCGAATTCGAGAAGTTTATGCCTGAAATCCCACCGTGGGAGAAGTAGTATGGCTGGGACCGGGGATCTGGCGATCCCCGTGGAGCATTAGGGGAGGCATCTATGATTGGAAATGGTTTCACCGACCGCACCATGACCGAGACGGAAGTCCGCGAGATCGTGGCGCAGGCATTGGCCGCGCACGATATGACCGGCAAGCGCGTGTTGTTCATCACCCCGGACTCCACCCGTTCCGGGCCGCTGGACATGATGTTCCGCGTGTTCTACGACGCGCTCGGCGACAAGGTCGCCGCACTGGATTACCTCATCGCGCTCGGCACGCACATGGCGATGGATGAAGCGGCCCTGCTCAAGCTCTTCGGCCTCACGGCTACGGAAAAGACGACGAAGTACGCCCAAGTGCGCCTTTTCAATCACGAATGGGAGAAGCCGGAGACCTTCAAGCAAATCGGCATGATTTCGGCAGATGAGATTGAAGCCATCACGGGCGGCCTGATGCGGATGGACGTGCCTGTCACCATCAACAAAAAGCTGTGGGAGTACGATCAGGTCATCATCTGCGGACCGACGTTTCCTCACGAGGTCGTGGGCTTCTCCGGCGGCAACAAGTACTTCTTCCCCGGCGTCGCCGGGCCGGAGGTCATCAACTTCTCGCACTGGCTGGGCGCCGTCATCACCAGTCGAAAGGTCATCGGCACGAAAGTTACGCCAGTGCGCACCGTCATCGACAAAGCGGCCTCTTTTATTGACGTACCGAAACTTTGCTTTAGCATGGTAGTAAAGGGTCATCACGATCTGGTGGGATTGTACTGTGGCACGCCGGAAGACGCTTACAGCGCGGCGGCGGATCTGTCGGCGCAACATCACATCCTCTACGTGGAGAAGCCGTTCAGACGTGTGCTGTCGGTGATGCCGGACCTTTACGACGACATCTGGACGGCCGCCAAGGGAATGTACAAGCTGGAGCCGGCCATCGTCGACGGCGGCGAGGTCATCATCTACGCGCCGCACATCGACGAAATCTCATACACCCACGGCAAAATCCTGGACGAAGTCGGCTATCACTGCCGCGACTACTTCCTCAAGCAGTGGGACAAGTTCAAGGATTATCCGTGGGGCGTGCTGGCGCACTCCACGCACCTCAAGGGCGCGGGAACGTATGATGCGGAGAAGGGGATTGAGACGCCGCGTATCCAAGTGACGTTGGCGACGGGTGTGCCACAAGAACGCTGTGAAAAGGTCAACCTGGGGTATCTTGATCCGGCCAGCATCAATCTGGACGAGTGGAAAGGGCGTGAGGATGAAGGTATCCTGCTTGTACCCAGAGCGGGGGAGATGCTGTATCGGCTGGCAAGTGAGGTAGTATCATAATCGTCGCCTGATTATTGGAGGTCTACAATATGGAAAAGTCGGCGACTTTTCCTCCTGAAGTGGAACAAGTTTACACGCGGTTGCAAAATCATATTCAGAAGGCCGAATCGCTAGAGGCCGAACACAGAATTCTGCGCAGTAGCGCGTGAGTCTGTACCTGCTCAGTTCAGTGTGCGGATCCGTCCGCGTATCGTTTAGCTCACATATCACAGGAGAAAATCATGGACAAAGTACGACTTGCCGTTATCGGCATTGGGAATATCGGCAATTTACACCTGGGCAACATCGAAAATCAGCCCAAGGTACAACTCACCGCCGTCTGCGATATTGTGCCGGAAAAGGCCGACGCGGCGGCGGCCAAGTATGGCGTCAAGGCCTACTACGACTCGGACGCGCTGCTGGCCGACAAGGTCTGCGACGCGGTCATCATCGGCACGCCGCACTACTTCCACACGACGATTGGCATCACCGCGCTGGATTCAGGACATCACGTCCTCGTCGAAAAGCCTATCTCCGTCCACAAGGCGGACTGCGAGCGGCTGATCGCGGCGCACGAGCGCAATCCCCAACAGGTCTTCGCCGCGATGTTCAACCAGCGTACCGACCCGTTCTACCAGAAAATCCGGGAGATGGTGCAGTCCGGCGAACTGGGCAAGCTGGTGCGCGTCAACTGGATTATCACCAACTGGTTCCGCACGCAGTTCTACTATGATTCCGGCGGCTGGCGGGCGACCTGGGGCGGCGAGGGTGGCGGCGTGCTGCTCAACCAGTGCCCGCACAACCTCGACCTGCTGCAATGGATCACCGGCATGCCGTGCAAGATTCGCGCTTTCTGCGCCATCGGCAAGCGCCACAAGATCGAGGTGGAGGACGAGGTCACGGCTTTCCTGGAATATCCTGACGGCTGCACCGGCCTCTTCGTCACCTCCACCGGCGAAGCGCCCGGCACGAATCGCCTGGAAATCGCGGCAGATAACGGCAAGCTGGTCTACGAGGGCAACCAGATCACGTTCACGCGCAACCTGGTGCCGGCGGAAGAGTTCTTGCGCACATCCCGGGAATCCTTCGCCCACCCACCCTACGAAGTGGAAACCTTCACCTTCGATCATCACGGCGGTCAGCATGCCGCCATTCTGGAGAATTTCGCCGACGCCATCCTCACCGGCGCGCCGCTCATCGCTCCTGCCGCAGAAGGCATTCATTCCGTCGAACTGGCTAACAGCATGCTGTTCTCATCGTTCCTCGATCAAACAGTAACCCTACCGTTGGACGGCGCGGCCTATGAGGCTAAACTGCAAGAACTGATTGCCACCTCGACTTTCAAGAAAGAAGTGCAAGAAAGCGTGGTGAGCGATATGGGGAAGTCATTCAATTAGCGCATCATGAAAATTCTAACTGCGAATCACGCGAATCCGCGCTAATTTTTTCGAGAAAGATTCGCGTAGATGAGCGAGATTAACGGTTTATTTTTCCAGGAGGTTAAGTATGACAGAAAAATGCGACATCGGCCTCATCGGCCTGGCCGTCATGGGCCAAAACCTGGTGTTGAATATGAGCGATCACGGCTTCAAAGTGGCCGTGTTCAACCGCACCGTGTCCAAAGTGGACGATTTTATCAACGGCAGCGCGGCGGGACGCGAGATTTACGGCGCGCATTCCATCGACGAGTTGGTGGGAATGCTCCAATCGCCGCGCCGGGTGATGCTGATGGTCAAGGCCGGGCAGGCCGTGGACGATTTCATCGAACAGCTCATCCCGCATCTGGCGCCGGGCGACATCATCATCGACGGTGGCAACTCCAACTACAACGACACGATGCGCCGCACGGCCTACGTCGAATCGAAGGGACTGCTCTACATCGGCACAGGCGTCTCCGGCGGCGAAGAGGGCGCGCGTCACGGCCCCTCAATCATGCCGGGTGGATCGCCGGCAGCGTGGCCGCATGTCAAGCCGATCTTCCAGGCCATCGCGGCCAAAGTGGAAGACGGATCGCCCTGCTGTGACTGGGTTGGCGAGAATGGCGCGGGTCACTACGTCAAGATGACGCACAATGGCATCGAATACGGCGACATGCAGCTCATCTGCGAAGCCTATCAGTTGCTAAAAGAAGGCCTGGGGATGAGCAACGAAGAGATGCACCAGGTCTTCGCCGAATGGAACAAAGGCAAGCTGAACTCATACCTGATCGAGATCACCCGTGACATCCTGGCTTTCAAGGACGAAAACGGTGCCTACGTCGTGGACACAATCCTCGACACTGCCGGCCAGAAGGGCACCGGCAAGTGGACCGGCATCTCTGCGCTGGATATGGGCACGCCGCTGACTTTGATTGTCGAAGCAGTATTCGCCCGCTGCCTTTCCGCGCTGCTTGACGAGCGCAAAGTGGCTTCGGCGGTGCTTTCCGGTCCGCCGGCGCGTTTCGACGGTGACAAGGCGGCCTTCATCCGGGATTTGCACGACGCGCTGTACGCCTCGAAGATGATGTCCTACACGCAGGGCTACATGCTGTTGCGGGCGGCGGCGCAGGAATACGGCTGGAATCTCAACTACGGCGGCATTGCGCTGATGTGGCGCGGCGGCTGCATCATCCGCTCTGTCTTCCTGGGCAAGATCAAGGAAGCCTTCGACAAGAACCCTAACCTGACCAACCTGCTGCTCGATGACTACTTCAAGGCTGAGGTCGAAGGAGCACAAGCCGCATGGCGGCGCGTCATCGCCACAGCGGTGGAACTGGGCATCCCCGTCCCGGCCATGTCGAGCGCCTTGGCCTTCTTCGACGGCTACCGCCGGGCGCGCCTGCCGCAGAACCTGCTCCAGGCGCAGCGCGACTACTTCGGTGCGCACACCTACGAGCGGGTGGATCGTCCGCGCGGCGAATTCTTCCACACCGACTGGATCGGATCGGGCGCAGCGGCCATATCGTCAACGTATACGGCGTAAGTAAAGGGGCGACGCACTGCATTTCTCTTCCCTCTCCAGACGATACGGTATTATTCCCCACCCCCCACCGGCTCCAACGCGATCAAATCCTCGAAGTCCTGCGGGTGGAGGCTCTCGAACTCTTGCTGATGCACGATCTTGAAATCCCATGCTGTTCCGGTAAGTAAAGTGGCGTTTTCGCACCACAGACGGGCAGCGCGGTTTTTGTGGGCCACGTCTACATCTACGCGGCCTTTGGTTTCGATGAGATGATGGACGCCGTCATCGGTGACGGCGACGAAGTCCGGTTCGTAGTAGCGCAGGTTGGCCGCCGTGTCGGTGTAGGGGATGGTGAAGCCGAAGTTCGCCGGGAGTTTGGCAAAGCGTGCCACGTCGGGCGCTTTTTCCAGGAACAGGGCGAAGGTCTTCTCGAATTCGTTATCGGCGGCGACGAGGTTGAAGACGGTTTTGGCAGCCTGGGCGGTGGGGCGCGACCAGGGGAAGCCCGGCGTGGTGGAGAGGGCGCGCCCGGCGTCGGTGAGGAAGGGCGTCTGTTCTTCGAGGATGGCCTCGCGCAGGGCCGCCAGGAACGCTTTGACGGTGACGTGCTGCGCGACCGGGTGGGCGATGGCTTTGACCATGGCCGGATCGTCCAGGTCTACCGGCGCGCCGAAGGCATACGTCTCCAGGAATTCACGCACTTTGGGGGCAAGGGCGGCGAATTGCGCGGGCAGTTTGAGGTCGCCGGCGATGCGCTTGGCGTAGTAGGAGATGACTTCCTGGGCTGTTTGCACTTCAGGGATGGTATACTCGCGTTCGATCATCTTTTCCAATGTGATGATGTCGTAGCCTTCGTAGGTGAAGGCTTGGGCGTCGGTGTCGCCTTGCTTCTTGGGCAGCCGGGGCGTCTTGAACGTGGAAACGTCCAGGGCTGCGATTTCCTCACTGAGCGTGCTTTTGCGCGCCAGGTGCGGGCTGAGGAAGGGCAAAGCGATGTCATAGGCGGCTTTCTGCGGGTCGGGCCAGATGGTTTCAATGACGACGTGATCTTTGTCCAGGTCGAAGGTCTCAAAGGCCATGTCTTCGTCGCGCTCCAACTGTTCGACGAATTCGATGAACGCCTGGTTGCCGATCACGTCCACGGTCTCGCGGAACAGCGGGTTGCCGGGGACGTTGCCCCGGAACATCAGCCGCAAGCCGCGCCCCACGGTCTGCTCCGGCAGGATGTTGGCTTTGGCGCTGTAGGGCCGCAGGCCCACGATGACGGTGACGCTCTGCACGTCCCACCCTTCGCGCAGCATCAGGACGCTGACGATGGCGTTGATGGGACTCTTGGCCGTGTCAATGTCCTGCGCCGCTTGCCGGGCAGCCGCTTCGTCTTTGATCGCAATGTCGCCACTGCGGTTAGTATGGATGACGAGCAGCTTATCACCCGCGAACTCGTCGGGATACTTGGTGCGCAAATAATCCGCCACATCATCGGCTTCGGCGGTGCTATTCAACATGATGAACAAGACCGGTTTGCGGTCAAGCTTTGCCAGTTGATCGCGGTACTCGCGCCAGCGCTCCACACCGGCAGTGAGATAGGCTCGGTAGCGCACACTGGCGATGTCCGAGGGCGTCTCGCGGATGCGTTTGGTGACACCTTTGAAAGGCCGCTTGACGATATTGTCAAGAATCGCCTGTTTGAGCGGATAATCAAAGACTGTCCAGGTGAACAGCGAGCCTTTGCTGTAACGCGGCGTGGCGGACATATCCAATTGCATGTTGACCGTCCCCGCTACGTGCAACCGCCGGATGGTCTTGCTCCACTCGTTTTCTTCGTCGTGGGTGTGGTGGGCCTCGTCGTTGACGACGAAGACGGAGCCGCCCCGCGCCAGGATGCGCGGCATAAAGTCTTCGATGGCCTGCGGTTGCGCGGGCGGTTTGGGGCCGAGCATCTGCGTCATAATCTCCGGTTCGTCATCGGCGGACGTGTCGGGGCGCTCGTACAACTGCTGGATGTTGGTGAGGTATAGCGCGCCTTCGGAACTGGCGCGTTCGGCGTCCCCGCGCATGTAACATTCCATATCCCAATAGAGGCTGAGTTCCGGGGGGATGACGGGATCGACGCGGAAGATGCGCCCGCCCGCGAAGTCGGTCTTGAGGCGCTCGAAGACGATGACGTTGGGGGCGATCAGCAGGCTGGTCCGGGCATAGTCGGCGTCATTCTCCACCACAGCGTTGAAGTATTGCCAGGCCACGGCCAGCGCCGCCACTTTGGTCTTGCCACTGCCGGTCGCCATTTTGAGGCAGTAGCGGGCGTAGTCGTCGTGTTGGAGGAGGCGCAGTTGTCCGCCCACGGCCTGGGCGTAGGTTTCGATGAGGGTTTTGTAGCGGCGCGTCCGGGCCACTTCGTAGAGGAAGATGAGCGTTTCCACGGCCTCGCGCTGGAAGGGGTAGTAGCTGAACTTGAGGCCGTTGGGCAGGCGGTGGTCGGTGCGGAACCAGTAGTCGAGCAGGGTCTTGGTGGTGGGCGTCACGCCCTTGTAGTTGCTGGCGCGCCAATCTTGCACGGCCTGCCGGATCGCCGGGACGCACGGCGCGGTTTTGAGGGCGACTTGCAGTAAGGCCAATTGTTGCGAATCGGGCTTTTTTGTACGCGGCATATTGTCCCTCTCTATGCTTTCACCAAGACCGGTTTCAAACTCGTGTCATCGAAATTTGCCAGGATGCCCAGTTGAATCTGACGTTGACGCATCCATACTCGCAGATTCTCCAGGCGAATATCCGCCACATCGCGGATCGCCGTCGGGAACACCATGATTTTTCCCTCAACGATCAAATGCCCAAAGGCTATATCGCCGATGGGAATCCCCCTGTAAAGGACATCTATCCGTTTACGTGGCTCCAGGCCCATACCGCGCAGCTTCAACTCGTGATGGCAGGCATTCGCGTAAATCCAATGCACAAAACCCGCGCCCAACGTCCGATGCACTTCATACAATCCACCGATGATGTCGTAGGATAGCTCCGGGTATAACCACTCTGCGTCAGGCGTAACTTTTTCCTGCGTCACAAACTCCGGCTTTTTCTGCGGGTCGAAGTAGAGCCGATGAAAGTTTGGCGTCTCGCTGCCAAAGTTCAGGAGCACCCCCACCGGCTTATCCACCGTCTTGAGGTAAGAGATACATTGCGCTTTGTTCAAACGGGTGAGCCGGTCGGTGACTTTGTTCTCCACCACCACCTGCTGCACCACGAATAAATCCAGGCGTTGTTCGCCGACCTTACGTTCCTTATAGAAGATTTCGTAGGCGTCTTGCTGCGTGCTACTGAGACCGCGCAAGCGCAGTTCCTCTATCATCGCCCGTTCGTAGATGAACTCCGGGTACGTGCGTGAGGTGCGGTTGTAGACCTCGTAGTAGGCGCCAATGATGGCGCCGGTTAAATCCTCGTATATCATCACAGGACCCCTATAGCAGGATTAGGAGGATAGGAGGATTGTCATTTTCTCGCCAATCCGCTCACTCTCCCACCAATCCGCTCATTCTCCCACCCATCCGCTCACTCTCCCGCCAATCCGCTCATTCTCCCGCCAATCCGCTCACTCTCCCGCCAATCCGCTCATTCTCCCGCCAATCCGCTCATTCTCCCGCCAATCCGCTCACTCTCCCACCAATCCTCCCATTCTCCCGCCAATCCGCTCACTCTCCCGCCAATCCGCTCACTCTCCCACCAATCCTCCCATTCTCCCTATCCTGCTCTACCCCATGCGCACGATCAACGTCTTCGTCGTATCATTCCCCAATATATCAATCACCTTCACCATAATCCGGTACTCACCCGGCGCCTCGTAGGTATGCGCGGCCTCCAACGCCAGCGATTTATCCTTCCGCGTCCGATACGTCTGCCACATATTGTGGAACGTGTCATCGTGATTATCCCAATCCACAGCCCAGTAGTCGATCCACTGCGACCAGTGCGAAATGGCCGCCTGCACATCGGCGGGGACATCGTCCGGCGGGATGACGAAATCCGTCAACCGTAACGTGACGCCGCGTTTCTTCTGCGCCACGTCCACCGCCAGGGCCGCCAGCTCGAAGAACTTGATGTCGCCTTGCTCCACGGCCTTCTTTTCCAGCACCTCGCGGGGGATGCGGACGAAGCGCACGTTCAGCTTTGCCAGGGTCGCTTGCTGCTTGGCGACTTCGTTGAGTTCAAAGGCGAAGTCCCACCCCAGGATGTCCACTCCATTGACGGTGGGCGCATCCGTACCGCTGCCCACGGCCTTGCGGAATTCCAACGCGATTTGCGTCACGTCGCTGGGACTGATAGGCGCATCCACCGCGCCCACGTGGACCATGCGCCCGTTCCTGACTCCGTGCAGCCACACGTACCCCGTGATGGGCCGCGCGTGATACAACTGCAAAATGAAGTTGATGTATGCCTGGTGGACAGCCGCCGAAGGCTGACCGCTGACGGCTGATGGCTGATCGCTGAACTCCGCTTTCTGCCACGCCTGCCGCTCGTACTTGCCGAGGTTTTGGACGACGAAGGGCCTGACGCCTGGGATGCCCAACAGCCGCTTGCGCGTGGTATGGATGGCAAACCGCCCAAGGTCGCAGGCGATCCAGCGACGCCCGAGCCTTTCGGCGACGGCGGGGGTGGTGCCGCTGCCGCAGAAACAGTCGAGGACGAGGTCGCCGGGATTGGAGGAGGCATTGAGGATGCGTTCGAGAAGGGCTTCGGGTTTTTGGGTTCGATACTCCACTCTTTCAATAGCTTGCGAATTAACTGGCGGTATATCTTGCCAAGTAGTGCTCAGGGGGGTTCCTTTGCTTTCGTCAAGGTATCGCTTGTATTGTGCAACACCTTGTTTAGTATAAACAAGGCGTCCTTCGTTATGAAGTTTTTGCATATTTTCCTTAGTGACTCTCCATACTCTCATTACTCCGTTCCATTCATATTTCAAATTAGGGCGATCTGGATTAGGAGAGATCATATTATCAAGCCGATAACGTCTACCCGTTTCTTCTTCGACAAAAGTATAATGACTGTCGACATAATTTTCATTCAAAGATGAATATTGTGGATTCCATATTGGATTTTCTGCTTTTGCATACAAAAGAAGCACATCATGTCCGCCGCTCATACCAAGCCTAACATTTGCACGTGGAGCAGATCGCACCCAAACAATTTCGTTTATGAATTGATTTGCTCCAAAAACTTCGTCTAGTACCACTTTTACATAATGACCTACATGGTAATCCAAATGCACATACAAACTCCCCTTTTCGTGCAGCAGCTCGCGCAGCAAAATCGCCGTCTCGTAGAACCACTGCAAGTACGAATCCAGCCCACGGCCCCAGGTGTCGCGGTAGGCTTTCTGTTCCAGGATGCTCGGTTCCTTGACGAAGCTCGGCGTGGGAGCGTCTTCGTCGTCGGGGGATTCGGGGATCGTCGTGGTGAAGGAGAAGTCCGCGCCCACGTTGAAGGGCGGGTCGATGTAGATGAGATTCACTTCTCCGGCAAACTCGTCGAGCAGCGCGGGGAGCACGTACTTCTTATCGCCCCAGATCAGGCGGTTGCGCCACTCCGCCGGGCGGCCCGCCGTGAACATATCGAGCATCATCTGCCGCTCCTGCGCGCTCTCGTTCACCGTCTCCACGGTCTGGAAGGGGAGCTTGAGGCGCAGCGGGGCGACTTTTCTGCCGCTGGCGTCGTATTTGCCGGTCCAGGTGAGTTCGACCATTAGGGTGACTCCTTGTCTAACGGATGAGTCAAGTATATGTTTCCCCCGCTTTTGCGCAAGTAACAAAAAGGAGGACGACTTCCCTGCTCACAAAAAAGTCTCTCTTTGCGCTCCGTTGAAGCCCCACTGGCTGATTTGCGCATCTCGCGGTTCGCGTATAGAATAACCGCCAGGATCAATTTGCAGTGGCTGAGGGAGTAAAATATGTCGAAACCCAAAAACGTCATCATCGCCCAATCCGGCGGGCCGACGCCCGTCATCAACGCCTCACTGCGGGGCGTCATCGAAGCCTGCCAGGCATATCCCAACACGTTCGGTACGGTGTACGCCGGCTTCCACGGCATCGAAGGCGTGCTGAAAGAGGAACTGCTTGACCTTTCCGCCCAACCCGCCGAAGAAATCGCGCTGTTGAGCGTCACGCCGGCAGCCGGTTCTATCGGCACGTGCCGCTACAAGCTCAAGGGTAGCCAGAAGGAGGACTTCGAGCGCATGATCGCGGTATTCAAAGCGCACAAGGTGGGCTACTTCTTCTACAACGGCGGCAACGACTCGATGGACACAGCGCACAAGGTCGCACAACTGGCGCACGAACGCGGCCTCGACTTGATCGCCACGGGCGTACCCAAGACCATCGACAACGACGTGGGCGGCGGATTGGCCGCGGACGGGCAGACCTTCGAGGTGATCGACCATACACCGGGCTTCGGCAGTGTAGCACGCTATTGGGCACTCACCGTCCAGAACGCCAATGAGGAAAACGCCGGTTCCTGCCCCTCCGATCCCGTACTCGTCTTGCAGGCCATGGGACGCAAAATCGGCTACATCCCCGCCGCCGCGCGGCTGGCCGATCCGCACCGCGAGATGCCACTGCTCATCTTCATGCGCGAATCGGGACTGTCGCTGGAGGCACTGGCGGACGCCGTCAACGACACGCTCAAAGCGCATGGACGCGCCATCGTCGTCGTCAGTGAGGGCTTCAACGTGGGCAGCATCGGCGAGCGCAAAGACAGCTTCGGCCACACCATGTTCTCTGCCAGCGAGACGACCGTGGAGCAGATTGTGGTCAACTACTTGAACTCGGTGGGATTGGCGGCGCGTGGTTCGGCGCGGGGCAACGTCCCCGGCACCGACCAGCGCCACGCGATGATCTACGCTTCGACGGTGGACCTCGAAGAGGCGTATCGCGTGGGGCAGAAGGCCGTGCAGATTGCGGTGGAAGTCGGCGGCGGCTTCATGTCCACCCTCCTGCGGCAGCCCGGCGAACTGTACCAGGTCACTTATGACCAGGTTCCGCTGGAACGAGTTGCTAACTCCGAGCGCACCTTCCCGGAGACGTGGCTCACGCCCGCACGCACCGACGTGACCGACGACTTCATCCGCTACGCCCGTCCGCTCATCGGCGACAGTTGGCCCACCATCCCGCTGGTGAACGGGCTCCAGCGCTTTACGCACTTCCACCCGGTTTTTGCTGCCCAAAAACTGGCGGCTTACACACCGCAGGCATATCGCAGTTAAAAAGAAGTGTGTTTTTCTCTGCGAACTGTGGATGCTCTGGGGCTATTTTGGAGGAGTCAATAATGTCCAAAACATTCCGTAATCCGATTCTCCCCGGCTTCTATCCCGACCCTTCGATTTGTCGGGTAGGGGAAGACTACTACATGGTCAACTCGACCTTCGAGTATTTCCCCGGTCTGCCCATTTTTCACAGCCGCGACCTGGTGCACTGGCGGCAGATCGGACACGCCCTCGACCGGCCTTCCCAACTGCCGTTGGATGGTGTGCGCCCTTCCGGTGGGCTATACGCACCGACGATCCGTTATCACGCCGGCACATTTTACATCATCAACACGCTCGTCGCCGGCACAAAAGAGTCCGGCAACTTCATCGTCACGGCGACGGATCCGGCGGGGCCGTGGTCGGAACCGTACTGGCTGAAGGATGCACCGGGCATCGATCCATCGCTGCTCTTCGACGATGATGGGCGCGTGTGGTACACCGGCAACCGCATTCCTCCACAGGGCGAGCAGTATCGCGGTCACCGCGAAATCTGGCTGCAAGAGCTGGATTTGCCGACGATGCAGCTCGTCGGCGAGAAATACGCGCTATGGGACGGCGCGCTGCAAGGCAATGTCCATGCCGAAGCGCCGCACCTTTACAAAATCAACGGCTGGTACTTCTTAATGGTGGCGGAAGGCGGCACGAGCCACAACCATGCCGTGACGATAGCGCGCAGTCAAAACATCACCGGCCCCTACCTCGGCAATCCGCGCAACCCCATCCTCACGCACCGCCACCTGGGACAGGACCACCCCATCATCGGCACGGGCCATGCCGACCTCGTGGAGACGCAGAACGGCGCATGGTGGCTGGTCTGCCTGGCGATGCGGCCCTACGGCGGGCGTCGGCTGGATCGCGGCTTCCTTCCCGATGGCGACCCCAACGAGGATCACTACTTCAACCTGGGGCGCGAGACGTTTATGGCGCCGGTCATCTGGGAGCACGGCTGGCCCATCGTCAGCCCCGGCAGTGGCAAAATCGAGTTCGAGTATGCCGCACCGAACCTGCCGGAGCACACCTGGCCCACCCGTCCCGTCTGCGACAACTTCGAGGGTGAACGCCTCGATGACATCTGGAACTTCCTGCGCACGCCGCGCGACAACTTCTACAGCCTGACCGAGCGTCCGGGCTACCTGCGGCTCAAACTGCGGCCATCAAGGCTCTCCGAGTGGGCCAATCCCAGCTTTGTAGGACGGCGGCAGCAGCACATCCACTTCGCGGCGCGAACCGCCATGGAATTTTCCCCCGGCGCAACCCATGAAGAAGCCGGACTCGTCCTGTTACAAAACAGTGATTTCCACTTCCGCTTTGTGGTGACGGCGGTATCTGCCGGCAACATCATCGTCCGCCTGGTCAAACGCGAGCACGGCGCAGAAACCGTCCTCGCCGAACGCGCCGTCTCGGGCAGGCGCATCTACCTCAAAGTTGAGGCGCATGGGCAGGCGTACAACTTCTACGTTGCGGCCGAGCCAGAAACCTGGCAGCCGGTCGCCGAGAACGTGGACGGACGCATCCTCAGCACTACGGTCGCGGGCGGCTTCGTCGGTACATATCTCGGTGTCTATGCCAGTAGTAATGGGCAGCCGAGTGCCACCGTCGCCGACTTCGACTGGTTCGAATATGCCGCCATCGATGCCCCGTCCATACCCTCTGCGGAAGGTTTGGAATGACGCCTTCAGGTGTCTCTTAGGAGTTAAGAACGGCTGAAGCTGCCATTACCAACGGGAATTTGCGTCAGTCCTATTATCCTCAGGAGGTACGCCTTTGTTACCCTGGCTCGGAGAACATCTGATTGAAGTCTACGGCCCTTTCCGGTTGTTGACCTCCTATCTTTTTTTGGCGGGCATCGGCACGGCGCTGGCGGCGGGCCTCACCTGGTTCCTGCTGCCGAAATTGTGGCGCTATCTGCCCACGGATGGCGGCCGCATCCACGCCGTCGGCGCCCAGGAAAGCAAAGGCAAGCCGGTGAGCGCCGGCCTGATCTTCATATCCATCTTTGTCGGTGTCTGCCTGTTAGTGCTGCCATACCGATGGCAATTTCTCGGCGTGCTGGCGTGTGTACTGCTCTCGATGCTGGAAGGCTACATGGATGATCGCACGCCGGGCGGATGGGGCGAATATCGCCTGGGGCTGGCCGATTTAGGCATCTCGTTGCTGGGAGCGCTCATTATCTGCCGAGGTCAAGCCGTGGTGATGTGGCTGCCGCTGTTCAAAACGCCGCTCACCGTTTCACCCTGGGTCTTCATCCCCCTGGCGACGGTTCTCTTGTGGTTTACCATCAACGCCACAAACTGCACCGACGGCGTAGACGGTCTTTCGGGCAGTCTTTCCACGCTGGCCTTCACCTATCTCGGTGGAATTCTGTACGGCATACTGGGGCATCAGGAGATTTCAGCTTATCTCCTGGTGCCCCATTATCCCGACGGCGCCATCTGGGGCATCATGGCCTTCGTGATGGTGGGCGCCTTAGGGGGGTACCTGTGGTACAATGCCAATCCGAGTATGGTTTTGATGGGCGACGCCGGATCGCGCCCGATGGGGCTACTGCTGGGGATACTCGTCTTGGCGTGTGGCAACCCCTTCTTGATTTTGGTGGTGGCGAGCGTCGTCCTGGTCAACGGCGGCACAGGGCTGGTGAAAGTGGCGCTACTGCGTTTCTTCAAAATCGGCATCTTCAAAACCGTGCGCTATCCGCTGCACGATCACTTCCGACAGACAAAAGGCTGGTCGAATACCCAGGTATTGGTGCGCTTCATGCTTTTGCAGGCCATCGGCACACCGTTGCTGCTGGTTCTGCTGTTCAAAGTGCGTTAATTTCTACCATGAATCCACGCCATCCGCTCCTCTTGCGCGGAAAAGCATGCCGATTCAAGGAGGTTATCGATGCTATATCCACTGCGTTTCAAAGAGATTCTGCGGAATTACGATTTTGGCAACCGCTGGATCGTCGATGTCTATGAAAAAGAGGGCCTGCCCGCCCATCATCGCCTCGCCGAGACGTGGGAAGTGTGCGACCGGGGAGCGGAGTCGAGCGTCATCATCAACGGCCCGCTGGCAGGGAAGACCCTGCACGAGTTGATCGACGAATATGGTGTCGATTTCCTGGGCCGCGACGTCGTCGCCCGTTGTGGAACGCGCTTCCCGCTGCTCATCAAGTTCCTGGACGCCTCCAACGTCCTCGCCGAACAGGCACATCACAACGACGCGCTGGCGGCGAAGCAGAAGCTATCCGATCCCGGCAAGACCGAAGCGTGGTACATGCTCCACGTCCGCGACGGCGCGACCATCCGCTGCGGCAATGTCCCCGGCGCGACCGAGGCCGCCGTCCACGACGCCATCATGGCCGGTTCCATCCGTGATCTGATGCCGGAATACGCGGTGCAACCCGGCGACGCTTTCTTGCTCTACGCCGGGACAATGCACTACTCGCCGGGCGGCGTGCTCTTCTACGAGATTATGCAGAACTCCGATGTGTACATCGGCCTACAGCAACCCGACCCGGCGTTGCCGGAAGCAGAACGCGAGGCGCAAGTACGCACCGCGCTGGAGGGCATCCATCTCGAAGAGAATTTCGACGGCAAAACGCAACCCATCCCACTACGCGAAGGTGCAAACACGCATACCTTCGTCCTCGCCTGCCCTTACTTCGCCCTGGAGCGCCTGGACCTGGCTGCGCCGTACACGCTGAGCGGCGACGGCGAGCGGTTCTGCGTGCTCTCCCAAATCGAGGGAACGTCTACCGTGATCGGCGGCGAACAACAGGTCATTTTGCGTCCAGGGCAAACGTGTCTGCTGCCCGCCAGTCTGGGTGCGGCAACCCTCGAACCGCTATCTGCCCCCTGCGCCCTGCTCAAAGCCTACGTGCCCGACCTGGTAAAAAACATCATCCAACCCTTGCGGGCGGCCGGCGTGGCAGACGAGGCCATAGTGAGGTTAGGGGGCAAGACGACGCTGAATACGCTCCAGACATGGCTGGCACCAGAGAAATTTAGCATTAACTGGCGGCTTACCAGCGGTTAAATAAAAATTCTAACCGCGAAGGACGCAAAGAATTTGTGTTTTTCTCTGTGAACTCTGTGTGCTCTGTGGCTATGTACAGAGAAATTTAGCATTAACTGGCGGCTTACCAGCGGTTAAATAAAAATTCTAACCGCGAAGGACGCAAAGAATTTGTGTTTTTCTCTGTGAACTCTGTGTGCTCTGTGGCTATTTTCAAGGGAGGCTTGGAATGGCACGTCGACGTTATGCCCGTTCATACCGGCGTTCAACGTCATACAGCAATACAGTGCGTATACGCGGTGTGGAACGGGTTCTGCTGATCCTGGGGGCAACGTTATATCTCATCGGCGTCTTCGGCGGCATCCATCTGTTAGCCATGCCCACGACAACCGCCATTCTGCTGCTCGGCGTAGGGGGCGGCTTGCTCCTCATCATCACGTTGACGTTGATTTTCTAAGGGTAAAACGATGTGGGATCAACTCGGATTATTTTCGCCGGTGGACCACCCCTACACCGTCAGTGAGATCACCGGGCGGATTCGCGTGCTTTTAGAACAAGAGCCGCTCCTGCAAGATGTATGGATCGAAGGGGAAGTCTCTAACTTCTCGCGGGCCTCGTCGGGTCACCTCTACTTCACGCTGAAGGATGCTGGCGCCCAGATCAACAGCGTCGTCTGGCGCAGCCAGGCGCAAGGGATCACCTACATGCCGCGCTCCGGAGATCAGGTCATCGTCCACGGACGTATTGGCCTGTACGAACAGGGCGGACGCTACCAGATTTACGTGGACGCGATCCAGCCCGCCGGGCGCGGCTCACTCTTCCAGGAGTTCGAGCGCCTCAAAGCGCAGTTGGAAGCCGAAGGGCTGTTCACGCCAGAGCGTAAGCGTCCCCTCCCCGCGTACCCCCAACGGATCGGCGTGGTCACCTCGCCAACGGCGGCAGCTTTCCGCGACGTGATCAACGTCCTCACGCGACGTTATCCGCTGGCAGAAGTTCTGCTCTCACCGACGTTGGTGCAGGGGGAAACGGCCCCAGCACAAATCGTCGCGGCACTTGCTGCCTTAAATGCGCGGGATGATGTGGATGTCATCCTTATCGTGCGCGGCGGCGGCTCGCTGGAGGATCTATGGGCCTTCAACGACGAGCGCGTCGCGCGAGCCGTAGCGGCGTCACGCCTGCCGGTGATCTCCGGCGTTGGGCACGAGACGGATTTCACGCTGACCGATTTCGCGGCGGACCGTCGCGCCCCCACCCCATCGGCGGCGGCGGAGATGGCGACGCCCGACCGCATTGAGTTGCAGGTAGCATTGCAACAGCACCAGACACGTTTGGTACGTATTTTCGACACACGGCTGCAAGGATTCCGTGATCAGGTGACACGGTTAAGTCACGCCCTGCAGTACCTCTCGCCGGCGGCGCGCCTGGCCAATTCCCGCCAGCGCGTGGATGATCTGCTGGCGCACGCAGATGCAGCGGTCGCACACCGGATGGTCATGCAACGGCAGCAAGTGCAGGGATTATCGGCGCGCCTCGCCTCGCTCAATCCCGATGCAGTGCTGGCGCGCGGCTATGCGATTGTGCAGGAGCGCGAATCGGGGAACGTCATCACCTCGGCCAAAGCCATCACCCCGGGGCTGGCGTTGACCTTAAGACTGCAAGATGGCGAAGCGGCTGCACGCGGGGATTAATCTCAAAATCTGCTCAATCCGCTTAATCGGCTGACAGGATATGAAACCAACAGCACAGATCGACCGCTATGGCACCCGGATTGTCAATCCTGTATTTCTACTCATATTTTAACGCATGAATAGGACTGAGGGCGGCGGCGCGAATGGCAGGATAGATGCCAGACACCACACCGATCAAAACGGCGAAGAGAATGGCAAAGACCGGCAGCCACAGCGGGGTTGCTGTCAAAGCCTGCGCCGCTTCTTGTCCGGCCATACCGGGTCCCACCGGCATAAATCCACCACTTCCCTGAGAGATAAACGACTGTCCGGCGACGTTGATCACAGCGTTGACCCCCAGCGCCAGCAACACACCTCCGACGCCGCCCAGAAAACCGATGCTCCCCGCCTCGGTCAAGAATACCGACATCACATCCTGATTGGTCGCCCCGATGGCCTTCATCAGACCGATCTCGCGCGTGCGCTCGTAAATCGCCATCACCATCGTGTTGGCGATGCCGAAGGCCGCCACCAGCAACGCTACCGCCCCGATACCCCCTAACACGGCCTGAATGATCACGAAGAACTGGTTGATACTCTCCAATTGCTGCCGGTCTGACTGAACACTGAAACCCATGTCTTTGATTTGCTGCTCAACCACCGGTGCCTGGTTGGGATTATCGACTTTGACCAACGCTTGTATGTAGCCTTTGCGCGATCCGGACTGTGCTTCCGGCGGCAGTCCGGCGTTCATCCGTTGATTGAGCCGCTGCGCTTCTTTGAGCGGCATGAAGATGCTGTAATCATACATATACCCCTGTGGCTGCAATTCCCCTACGACTTCCAGCCGCGCGACGACACTCTCGGTTGGGTACATGTCACCCTCGTTGTAGGTGTATTGCATCATTTTCAGTATTTTACCCATCAATTCAGGGGCCGGTGGTGGCGTCTCGCCCTCCGCACGCTCTTCCCAGGGAATGAAATTGTCAGGGACCATACTGCCGATGACAACCTGTCCCCGGTAGAGTTCCATCGTGCCCCGTTTGAGGGCGACGATTTTGGCGAATTCATCCATTTCTACGCCATAGATCTGCCCCCACCCTTCCTGCCGGTCCAGCTTGAGCGGCCCCATCATCGTTACATCCAGGAATGGCGTGACGGCAATGACGCCCTCCATCTGGCGGATTTGGTCGAGCACAGTATCGTCAAGCACGAGGGTCTGCTGCTGCTGTTGCTGGCTTCCGTCACCTTTCGGGGACACCTCCCCCCAATAGCTGTCGTTGCGCACCATCAATTCGTCGAGGCCGCCCATTCCGTAGAGGCTTTCTGTCGCCAACTGCTGCAATCCGGCGCCCAGGGACATCAACACAACAACCGCCGCGGTGCCGATGATCACGCCGATGGCCGTCATCGCCACACGCGCCTTCATGCGTTTGAGATTGCTCAAAACTAAGCGCAGTAAATCACGAATGGTCATAGTGAATCAGCGAATAAAAGAATCAGCGAATAAAAGAATCAGCGAATAGGGTAAAAGCAAAGGTTTTTGCCTTCTGCCTCTTGCATCCTTCAGCTCCCCAGACCGAGAAAACCTTTAACAAAGCGCAGGACCTTTTGCATCAAAGTCTCAGGAGTCCCCTCCGCCGGCAGTTCCGTAGGGCCGAGCGGACCGTCGGGACCGCCCGGAGTACCCTCTTGCGGCATCTCCATCACTTCCACGGTGAGGGTCTGGCTGTAAACTTGCGTCTGGTTGAGATCGTCCACATAATACACGTTGACCACCACATCCACCGGCCCCGGCGCGAGCGGCATCGCCATCGCATCCAACGTCCACGAGCCGCCGGGATCGAGATTGCCTACATAGGTGCTCGGTTCCTCCATAAACTCCAAACCCGCGCCCGTCACTTCCAGAGTAGGGATGTTGAACCGTGCGGTGCCTGAGTTGACTACCTCAATCGGCAACGCCAGCGGCTGCCCCACCAGCGCCATCCCTTCCACAGGACGATAGAAGCTGACTTTGAACTGGGGCCGGCGGAAAACCATCAGGCTGACGCGCTGCGTGTCCTTCTCGCGCGTGCCGGTTTCGGTGTCGTAGGCCAACGCCACGGGGAGGTTGTACGCTTTCGTCTCCGCGTTCCCGGCGACCATCAACCGCATGGTAATCGCCGTGGTCTGCCCGGCAGCAACCCCCGGCACGAAACTGACGTTACTGCCTTCGAGGGGTACGAACATGCCCAGCTCCTCCCCTTCCTCGCCCCCCAAAGCCAGCGTGATGCGCTGCGCGTCCCCACCGCCCACATTGGCGAGGTCCAACGTCAACGTGAAGCTGTCGCCGGGGGAAATGCTCGCCGGATCGGTGCGGTAGGCGTTGATTAACAACTGGGGACGATTCGCCAGGCTGGTGTCGATGTCCACGCCCACCGTCTGCTGGTCAGAATAATTGCCGCCGCTGTAATCGCTGTACTCGAGCGCAATGGTCAACCCCTGACGTCCCCCTTCCTTCACGGGCTTAAGCAGCAATGGCAAGGTCACGGTGACAAGATCATCGATGCGCAGGACATCCGTGGAGATGATGTTGCCGCCCTCCGCCGGGACCGCGCTGGCCGGATCGGCGCTGGTCATGATGTTGATCGCCGTGCGGCTACCGCGATTTGCCAGGACCAGGGTCAGTGAGAAGGGGGCGCCGGGCGTGATGACCGGCGGGTCCGTAGAGACACCCTCCACGAGCACTTCAGGCTTGCCGGTAGGCGCAGCACCGGTGCTCGCGCCGATGACTTCGACCGGGATGGTAGCCGGGTAATCGTAGTGATTGCCTTCCCAGTCGTTGGCCGATAGTTGCACCTCGACTTCATGGATGCCGTTGGTGGTCGACGCCGGAACGCGGAAGCGCTGCGTCGCCACAAAAGTCGCGTTGATGTGGACCTGCCAGAACAGATGTCCCTTGTCGCCCAGGGGGATGAACGTCCCGCCGGGGAACACTGCCATCGTGTTTTCTCCGGCGCGGCTGCCGTTGTTGTACACTTCGACGCTGACGGTGAATTCCTGTCCAGGGCGCACTTGCAGCGGCTCGACCGTGTAATTGCGCACGGTGAGAATCGGACGACCGGGCGGCGGTGGAGATTCAGGTTTCGGCGTGGCAGTGGGAGACGGCGGCTCCACTAACCGGAGCGTGCCGAGAGCGATTTCTACACCCTCCGTGTTCAATACCCACAGAGAATAGTCGCCGGCGCTTAATCCCGTCGGCACGGTCGCTTGCAGCGCCGTCGGATTGACGTAGTGGGTAGCCAGAATACCGTAATTGAGTAGACGGACGGTATAGCCTTCCGTAAAGGTAAACGCGCCGGTCGCGTATAGACTCACTGTACCGCCGAGATCGGTACGCAACGTGCTCGGCTCCACGATGACCGACGCTTGCGCCGCTCCCCATGTCACCACGCCCAACGCCAACGCCATTGCCAACACCATAATCAAACTCCATTTGACATTTTGTCTCATCGGATGCCCTCACGAAAATGAGAAATTAGAAAGTAGAAAGTAGAAATTAGAAATGAGAAGCGAAAATGTGCCCTCACGCAGGACGCGGCACACCCACAATTTTGCCATCCAAAAGATGAATATCCCGGGTGACGAAACGAGTCACCGAAGGATCATGCGAGACAATCACAATAGTGCGTCCCTCTTCTTGATTGAGCCGGGTGAGCAGGTCCAGCACTTCTTGACCGGTGTGAGTGTCCAGGTTGCCGGTTGGCTCGTCGGCCAGAATGATGCGCGGATCGTTCGCCAGGGCGCGGGCGATGGCCACGCGCTGCTGTTGTCCGCCGGAAAGCTCGGTGGGTTTGTGACCCATGCGGTCGCTCAGGCCAACCCGTTCCAACAACGTTCGCGCGCGTTCGCGCCGCACCGACGGGGAAACACGGCTGAAAATCATGGGGAATTCCACGTTCTGGAGCGCCGTCATGGTCGGGACCAGGTGAAATGCCTGAAAAACGAAACCGATTTCTCGTCCCCGGTAAGTTGCCAGATCGTTCTCATCCAACTGCGTAATATCTCGCCCGCTGACCCAGATTTCACCTTCGGAGGGACGATCCAGACCGCCGAGGAGATAGAGCAACGTGGATTTTCCCGACCCCGACGGCCCCATCACCGCCAGGAAATCGCCATTGCTGACTTCCAGGTCGACGCCGTCCAAAGCGTGGACAACCTGATCTCCCATCGTGAAATCACGATGAAGATTGCGGGTGTGAATGATAGAGTCGTTCATGCACTGCGAAATCTGCCGGGCTGGATCGGCTTATCCATACGCCCCGCTACTCATTGTACCGTTCAAAATGCCGCCCACCATCCCTCCGAAAATGGCCGGAACGATGCCGAGCAAAGTCAGCACAAGCCAGATTGCCAGCGCCGCAGTCCAGGCTTTCTTACGGCTCAGATTCGTGAAAGCCATCAACCCCACACTCACCAGCAGCAGATGCCAGATCAAGTAAATATCCACGCGCCCCAGGACGCTCGCCAGCGCCAGTTGACCTGGGCCGGGAGAAATGATCGCTGACACACTCTTGTCGACAACAAAGCCGGACAGTCCGGCGTTGACAATAGGATGACCGGTCGCCAGAATGTAGACCGTCTGGACCAGGCCACGGATCCCATAGGGCAGCCACGTCCACACCGTCAGGCGGAACATCTGCCCAAAGCTGCTACTGCGTCCCAGGAAAACGCTTGCCAGGGAAAGCGCGCCGCCCCAAATCAGCCACGCCACAGACGTACCGAGGATCGCGCTGCCGAGCGTCAGGAGGCCAGGCCCGCCGGACGCGGATGGCGGGGGCTCCATACCCGACATCGCCTGGGGTTCAACGGCGATGCCCTTCACGCCGGAGATTATGGCCCCTTCTGCAGGCGAGCCCATCTCCGGCGACGATGAGCGTGACCCGACGACAACGGGCGCGACAGTCAACAACATGATAAAGATGGCCGGCAGCCACCACGCGCGCCGGTGATTATCTTTGAGATAAGCCAATGTCGCCTGGGGCCGCATCAGAACGCCGATCATAAGCGCTATGACGCTTTTCCCGGCAGGTTTTGTTGTATTTTCTATGGACATATCAACCTCATCTGGTTATTTTGGTGACGATGGTTGGGCTGCACAGAGAAACCCCACGAGTCATGACGTACAAACACGGTCAGAAGTTCCCCATGCTCACACTTTAGCTCGGCGGTTCGGACGCCCGGAAGTGCCCGCCGCGGACATCTCGGGCCTGCGTGACAACGACAAAACCATCCTCATCGACCTCGTGGACGATAGCTTTCAGGTGCGCTATCTGGATATCTGTGATGGCGCACAGCAACACGCTCCGCCCCTCGCCTGTATACATCCCCGTGCCGTCCATCGCCGTGACACCGCGTCCCAATTCCGTCATCAGACGCGCCGCCATGCGCTCTTTCTGTTGGGTCACGATAACGGCCAGGTGCGGAGTAACCTCGGATCTGAACCAACGCGGGCCTTTGTGTTGCCATTCATCACGACGCGGAGCGCCACGTTTTTTGAAGCGCCGGTACCCTTCCAGGGTGATACCCCACAGAATCAGATACACCGACAACACCACGGCAACGACCCATGAACCGGGGAGCAGCGGCTCGATCGCGGCTCTGGCTATCCATTCCTGGATATTAGCAACAGGGCTGGGATGAATCGCCAACTTGAGGATCCAACTGATGAGGATCACGGCGATGATGGCTGCATAATTACGTCGGAAACGGTTACCCAGCGCCTCCCAATGGGAAATAGGAAAAATCGGGTTGCGCAACACATCGGCAAGCGCGTCCCCCCAATCCGCAGCGGGTTCAAACGGCGGCGCGAGCATCGCGGCGAAGAAATTCGTCTCCATCAGCCGTGTGCGATGGTACCATAGTGAGTAGTACGCATACCGTCGCGCCTCGATGTTAAGGAAGATCAACACTAACAGCAGTGTCAACAAAAGGACAAAGTGAGGATTATCCTGGTTGCCAAACGAAAATGTCAGTGCGGCAGCCGTAGCCACCACGGCCCAGTTCGTCGTTGTATCCAGCCGGCTGCGCCACAGATTCACGCGCGAGATCTCGGCCCGGTACAGATGTACCATAGCCGTGGTAAAGTTACTTTTGTCGAGCTTGTAACCACGATAGGTCCAGACGCAATCGGGATCGTCTGGATCGAGACTATCCCTCACAGGAGCCGTTTTGCCCATCAGGACGCCATCCCACCCAAGTTGATACTGCAAAATCAAGGTTCTTCAGGATTTCGCATGGTCGAAATAAAAAAACAGCCATGGATTGACACGAAAGTATAAAAAATCAGTACCCCCTACAAAAATCCCCCTTCCTGGGGAGAAGGGGGGGCAGGGGGGATGGACTGATAAAAACACACCTATCTTGTCATCCAAAAGCACGCGGAGATTGATGCTATTTCTCTGTGTCCTCAGTGTGCTCCGCGGTGGAAACGCATTGAGCCGCATGTCCAACATCTTGTTGACCAGTACAAAATACCGCACGTTCTGCGCTTTGCATTTTACGTTTTAGTCAAAAAGATCGGTGCTGAGATAACGCTCACCGGTATCGGGCAACAACACCACCACTATTTTGTCTTTCCCTAACTGCGCGGCAATTTTGAGCGCCGCCGCTGCCGCCGCCCCCGAAGAAATACCCACGAGCAACCCTTCGCGCCGGGCCAGTTGCCGGCTCATCTCCGCAGCCTCGGCGTCGGTTACAGTGACAATCTCGTCAACCACGCTCCGGTCAAACACCGCCGGAACAAATCCCGCCCCGATACCCTGAATCTTGTGCGCGCCGGGTTGTCCACCGGAAAGCACCGGCGACCCCGCCGGCTCCACCGCGAAAATACGCACGCGCGGCGCCACAGACTTGAGGTATCGTCCTACGCCGGTGACCGTTCCCCCGGTCCCCACGCCGGCGACAAAAGCATCCAGATGCGGAACCTGGGCGAGGATTTCCGGGCCGGTGGTCAGACGATGCACTTCGGGGTTAACAGGATTCGCAAACTGGTTCGGCATCCATGCGCCGGGGTTCTGGCGAACGATTTCCTCGGCTTTAGCGATAGCGCCTTTCATCCCCTGTGCCCCCGGGGTGAGAACGGACTCTGCACCATAGGCTTTGAAAATCGCCCGGCGCTCGACACTCACCGAATCCGGCATCACCAGGATGACGCGGTAGCCTTTGACAGCGGCGACCATCGCCAGGCCGATGCCGGTGTTGCCGCTGGTCGGCTCGACGATAAGCGCGCCGGGCTGCAAAAGCCCCTCGCGCTCGGCAGTTTCGATCATCGCCAGGCCGATGCGCTCTTTGACGCAGCCGCCGGGATTTTGCCGCTCCAATTTTGCCCACACGGTCGCCATCTCCGGCGTAACGACGCGCTGCAAACGTACAACCGGCGTGCGTCCCACCAGATCCAGGACGCTGTCCGCCACCAAACCGTTAAAATCACCCGGTTTTAACGCCATGCTTCTACCTCCTCCAACACCGCAGTTTTCTCTGTCGCCGCATGGCGGCTTTCCAGATCATGCAGGCGTGCTTCCAACGCCGTGATGCGCTGCGTCAGATGATCGATTGTGTCGATCATCATGTCGGGAAGCTGTTCGTGATGCAAATCGGGCTTGAGGCGACAAGAGACGCCGTTCATTTTAACCACCCGCCCCGGCACGCCGACAACCGTGGCGTAGGCAGGCACCGGCTTCACCACCACCGAGCCGGAGCCGATCTGCGCATTGTTCCCCACCTCAATCGGACCGAGCACAATCGCATCCGTCCCCAACACCACGCCGTTGCCGATCGTGGGGTGGCGCTTCGTCTTTTCCAGCGACACTCCTCCCAGAACAACTCCTTTGTAGATCAGGACATCGTCGCCCACCTCGGCCGTCTCGCCGATCACAACCCCCATCCCGTGGTCGATGAAGACACGCCGTCCAATGGTGGCGCCGGGGTGAATTTCAATGCCCGTCAGCCGGCGTGTCACATGCGAGAGCCAGCGCGCCAGAAAACGAAATTTGTGTACCCACAAAGCGTGCGCCACACGGTACAGCCAGATCGCGTGCAGGCCCGGGTAGCAGGTCAGCACTTCGAGTACACTGCGG
The DNA here is from genome assembly GCA_035415725.1 of Anaerolineae bacterium. Classification (GTDB taxonomy): domain Bacteria; phylum Chloroflexota; class Anaerolineae; order B4-G1; family SLSP01; genus DSWT01. Next base: position 82,215 of record DAOOGN010000003.1, read on the forward strand.
GCAGCGGGGTCTTTGGCAAATACGGTCTGCACATCCTCACGGATACGATCCACGACACCCGGATGAGAGACAGGACGTTCTTTTTCGGGCAGACAGGCACAGATGTCACAGCACTCCCCGCATACCGGACGTGTTTCTCCTACAACATGGCGCTGTGACAAGGGAACAACCATAGCAAACAACCTCCTCTACTCAGATGGGACGCCTATATCCATTGGTCGGACAACATCGGTAAGCCCCATTCTACTTTAAGGTGCGGTTTATGTCAACGGAGCCGGTGCTCAACAAACGGCGACCCCGGTGGCAAGTATATGCCCACACGAGGTCGCCGTCTTCAAGGAGGAATATATGTGTCTGCGCTACGTCAATCTCACTCTACGCATCCGTATCCTCGACCGGAGCAGTACGTCCCGGCGTGCGGAAGTCTGTCCCCGACTCATCCTCAGTATCCGGCGCGACAGGTGCTCCGTTCCTGAAACCGCCGCGGCCAGGGCCAGGGCCACGGTCTCCACCGCGACCCTCGAAGGGCATCATCCCGAAGCCCGGCCCGTCTTGCATGTCCTGCGACATAGCGTCGGCCTGCTCCTGCGTGATGACGCCATCCTTGACGGCCTGCGCGAGCGCTGCGGTGTAAGCGGTTTGCAGTTTTTCACGCACGGTCGCTGCATCCAGGCCCTTCGCGCGCATCAGCGTCGAAAGGGTCTCGCCGTTCTTATAAGCGGCCTGCAGATCTTCCAGCGACATCCCCAAAGCCCTGGCCAGGAGGGCGTCTTGAGTCAGGTAGCTTCTCACGTTCTGGCGAGCCTGCATAGCATCGGCCTCTTCCTGGGTGATGAGACCCTCTGCAACGGCCTGCTGGATAGCGGCCTGGTTAGCGGCTTCGCGCGCGGCCTGGAGTTCGTCCACCGTGATACCCAGAGCGTCGGCCAACAGCGCGTTTTCATCGATGGTATTGTTAGCCACACCCTTAGGAGCACGACCCAAGACACCCAAACCGCCGCGGCGTCCCAAGCCTCCCCAGACCTTCATTTCATCGGCCTGTTCTTGGGTGATCAGCCCGGCTTCAACCGCTTTATCGATGGCGGCGTCGCGCGCTGTTTGATAAGCCGCCTGGAGATCGGCGACGCTGATACCCAGTGCATCGGCGAGCAACTGCTGATAATCGATATCTCCGCCCCGGATGCCCGGGAAATTCCACCCTCCGCCGTGGTTGAGATACCCTTCTCCCAACAGGCCAGGCATGACTGATTGGGTTTCTGTCTTCAGATTATCCGCAGCGCTTGCCGTCACCGGCCTTCCCAACAACCAAACGCCGGCAACCACAGCGAGCAAAGTCAATCCACTTCCGACAGCTATGAACACTCTTTTTTTGTTTGTCAACATAATCCACCTCCGTTATATAGTTTTGTGACATCTATTCAAACCGGTAAGATATGACCTTCCAGCAACGCTTTGACTCAATCGTCCATCACCTCCTCTGAAAATAGCCCCAGAGTACCCCGAGTTCACAGAGAAAAACACAAATTCTGTGTGTCCGGTGTGCCCTGCGGGGTGAAAAGTTTTCATTCCACCGCTGGTGAACGCCAGTTCATGGGAAATTCCTCTCTTCTTCTCTGCGCGGATCTGTGAGTAGTGTTTTGTCCGCTCGATATCCTTAGCATAGCAGCTTTTTCTGAAAATCGTCTAAGAAATCTCTGAGAGTTGGCTGATAACGGCGCTCTGTAAAGAAGGACAAGCAAAGCGCTGATTTCAACGGCCTGTGGGACTTTGCGTGGTGATAAAAAACAGCTTTAGTTTTTGCCACGATGGCGGTTACCCACCCTGAGCGGATACTACCAGACTCGCGCCTCGTATCGTACATAGAATGAATTCTCGAACTTAACGCCACAACTGATGCTGCAAAATGGCGAGGAAGCGGCAAAAAACCCACGCTGTTGTGTTCAATATCATCCTGACGAGTACATTTTTAACCATTTTTTTATGAAAGATTCGGGAAACCTTCTGAATTTTTCGGCAAATTCTGGATATGATGAGAATGGTGTGTTTTACTGTTAGGACTTATGCAATCAGAAATGTCGTTCTCTGTTTTGCTCAAAATATGCTTTTCGAACGACTTGCTAAAGGTTGTGATTATTCGATTTTGATTTGAAACTGGCTATTATCCACTCGTATCTTCAATGCTTGTGAGCAAGGCCAGTCCATAGAAGCAGTTGCAATCTTTGCTGAGAGGTTTGAGCAGTTTCTATTCGGATGCTTTGTTTATCCGTAATCTATTTGAATTTTTGGCATTGCCTGCTCGCGATCTTAATTCAGGCAAGCAATGGACCGAGCTTATACATGAAATTGAGTTTCGGAATGTATCATTCCGCTATCCCAACACGACTCGAGACGTTTTGCACAATGTCAGTTTCAATAGTAGAATGTGAAACGTTTGAAAAGTTGTTGGAAGATAGCCCTTCCCGAATTACGCTTCTCATCTCGCATCGATTCTCCACCGTGCGTATGGCCGATCAAATTCTGGTATTGGAAAACGGACAATGTATCGAAATGGGATCTCATAAAGACCTTATGCAGAAAGAAGGTCAATACGCCCATCTCTTTAAACTACAAGCACGGGGATATGAAACTACCGATGATGAAAGTGAACATTCGAGATAAGCAAAACAATAGTTCACGGGGTGCTGATGAACAACATCTTACCACAGCTCCCCTTTTTCAAGGCGCTCAACTCTCTCCAATGTCCAAAAGCAGAACGCGCGTACTGGCGTTTGATTTGGCGCGGGGGGTGGGGATAATGGGTATGGTTGCCGTGCATGTTCTGCTCAGGTATGGGAGCTATACGGCTAATCAATCCATCTACGGCGCAATGATTCGCTTTTGGGGCGGCCCATTGGCGGCCCCCGTCTTCATGTTTCTGATGGGTGCGTCGCTGGCATTTTCAACGCACGCTACGCCGCGCGACGGCTGGCGGCGGGGACTTGCGCTGCTGGCGCTGGCTTACGGGTTGAACTTTCTGCGCGGTACCCTGCCGGCTTTTCTTGGTTTGGAATTCGGCATCGTCAAGCCGGAGGATATCGCCCCCTACACATTAGAGGATCTATTCTGGCTGGTGGATATACTGCATTGCGCCGGAATTTCGCTGATGTTGATTACTACGGTGCGATATCTTTTGCCTCGGCCACGGCTCTGGGTGTTCATAGGGGTGGTCGTGGCGCTGGCATCGCCGTTGATGTGGGGATGGATGAGCGGCTGGCCCTTATTGGATGGCTGCCTCGTTTTGCTATGGGGAGAGGGTAAGTTTGTTCAATTTCCGGTGTTCCCGTGGATTAGTTATTCCCTTACAGGGATGGCATTTGGCGTATGGTTAAGCACCAGTGTAGATCAAGACGCGTTGTTCCGGCGCGCCGCGGGCGTGGGCATGACATTGTTACTTGCCGGCGGTTTATTGATTTTGAGCCGACCGACTTTTCACATTGGCGATTACTTTCGCAGTGGGCCTGGCGCAGTGATTGCCTTCACCGGTTTTGTGCTCGTCTGGTTAGCCGTATGTCATTGGCTCGTTGGGCATGTCCGGGGCAATCCCTTCTTTCGTTTGTGCTACTATTGGAGCGCGCACGTCACCATCTTCTTTTTTATCCACTGGATCATTATCAGTTGGGGCATCGGCTTCACCGGCTATATTGATCGAGATAATATCCCCACACTGATACTGCTGACCATTGCGGTCATGGCGTTGACGGATTGCCTTATCCGGTGGTGGGGTTGGTTAACGCCTCGTCAAATTTTTCTCACCGCAGAAGCGCAAAGAACGCCGAGAAAATCTTAACAGTAGTTACGGCAACCGCCTGCCTCCGTCTCGTTGCCTATTGCCTAAAATCTGGTACAATCCTTCCATCGTTGTGAGGTGAACCTACGCATCTTTACCCATGTATGGCGGATTGTGCTTGTTGTAATGGCACTTGCGCTTACCGCCTGCATTGCTAAGCCTGTTTTTGATATATACTGCTTACAGCCATAATCTTTCAAATCTCGTAACTGCTCAGCCCAGCGCTAACTATCCAGACGGCACTGGATGAACCTTGGTGATCCGTCGTTTTGCCCTTCTCCCTCCCCAGTGCCAACGCCGGAGTGGGGGAGAAAAATAAGGTTTTTTGCCGGCGGGCGCAGGCCGCCGGCAAAAAAAACACAAAAAAGTCCTTTTCCCCCCGCGTCGGCGCGGGGGGAAAAGGATAGGGGGTAAGCCATCGAAAAAATTGCTACGCTCACAAGACTAAAAGTTTACAGTCGGACAAAACACAGGTTCTTCAGGATTTCGCAGGGTCGTGACAAGGAACCGGCCACGGATTGACATGCAAAGCATAAAAAAATCAGTGCAATCCGTGTCAGCCATGGCAAAAACTAAAGCCGTTTGTCCATCACCACGCCAAGTCCCAGAGAACCAACCGATACAAGCGAAAGATTTCTGGCAACATTTGGTAAATGTCAAGACGTGTTCCCACCCTTCTCATCGTAGACGATGAACCGGACATGATCCGCATCTACGCGGACACGCTGCGTCACGCGGGCTACGCTGTCCTCACTGCCTGCGAGGGGGCGACGGCCCTGGCGTTGGCGCGTGCTTATCCGCCTGACGTGCTCGTGCTCGACATCCTGTTGCCGGGAGCGTCAGGCCTGGATCTGCTCCCTCAATTCCTGGCGCCGGACCCCGACCTGCAAGTCATCATCCTCTCTGTGCTGGATACAGCCGACGTGGCCGTTACCGCGTTGCAAAGCGGCGCTTGTACTTACCTCACCAAATCCGCCTCTCTCCACAAATTCGTGGATGCGGTGGCGGCGGCGTGCCAGGCACGCCACCAACGTACCTATCGGCGCTATGGCGACTTGAGTGTAGACCTGGGGGCGCGGCGGGCGCTCCTGGACGGAGACCCGGTGGCCTTGACGCCCTACGAATGGGCCGTGCTGGGCTGCCTGGCGCGCGCGCCGGAAGGCGTAGCCTACGCTGACCTGTGGAAGAACGTATGGAACTATACCGGAGAAATGGATCTGGATTTGCTCCAACGTACTGTGAGCAACTTGCGGCAGAAAGTGGGGGCAGAACACCTCGCGACCATACGCGGGTGGGGCTACCGGCTGGGATGACGGCGTGCCAGAGTGTACTAACTACATTTTTACCCAAGACTCGGGAAACATTCTGTGTCAAACCAAATGATAATGTTACCGAAGGGCTACGGTTGAATCAAATGATAATGTTACCGCAGTTAGGCCGCCTCCTTTCGAGAAAAAGATGATACCACCGTCGTCGTCGGGGCAGTGGGAACTGTGGGCAAACCGTTTTTGGGTTTGTCCACAGTTCCCACAGCCCGCAGGGCCTCTACCGCTGCGGGAAAATGATCTGGATCAGCCAACGTCTCATAGACGTTTTGTACCGCACCGGGCCGTGCATTAGGATAAGCAAACAGATGGTTGAGCGCCTTTTCGATGTCGCGGCGCAGTTGGCGCGGATTGAGGGCGTCGCGGGCCTGGCACATAGCCTGGTACTGGGCGGCATATGCGGGATTGTCGAGCGCGCCGCAGGCACAACCGCCTGCTGGCGGGGTTGCCGCGCAACACACCGTCTTCAACCAGCAGAGGCAGCAGGTCGGGACGCAGATCAACGTGGCCGGAGACTTCTCCGCCGCGCCGACGCCACCCGCGATGACGATCATCGGCGACGGGAACGTGGTGGGGAACAACAATGTCGTCCACATTGAAAAAGGTGCAGGTGCAGCGACATCCCCCACCACATCACCCGTTGACATTCCGGGCCTGCGCGCCCGCCTCCAACGACTTGACGCAGTCGAAATCGAGAGTCTGTGCCTCGACCATTTCCCGGTGGTCTACGATAAATTCACGCGCGGCTTGCAATGCGGCGAGATGATCAACTTGCTATTGGATCACTGCCGCCGCCATCCCGAAGACGTTGCACGGCTGGCAAAATTGTTAAAGTGAGGTGAAAGATGAAGTCTTGTCCTTAGTGTGGCAAGCAACTGGAAGACGATGCGCTGTTTTGTTCAGCGTGCGGCACGCGACAGGAACAAAAAGTGGAATTGCCACCGCCTGACTTCTCTGACCTCCGCCAACGCCTTAACCGTTTCGATGATCCCCAAATCGACATCCTGGCGGTGGATCATTTCCCGGAAGTGCAGAACAAGTTCGGACGCGGTATGCGCAAGGATGAGAAGATCACTCTCCTGTTGGACCACTGCCTCCGCAACCCCGAAGCCATCTCTGTCCTGGAAAACTGGCTAAAGCGACAGCCTGCCACGTGCGATCCCACCGACGCCCTCGCCTGCTACCTCTCCCACGTCATCGACGAAAACAGCCGCCTGCAACTGCAGGGCATCCGCTCGGCCTCCGGCCTGGTGAGCATCGACCTGGAAGAAGTCTACATCACCCTCACGGCAACGGTGCGCAAGACCGTGCGCGACGAAGAAACCTGGGTGGCAGAGATGGCAAAGCTCGCGCCCGGAGAGACCAAGCGCCGCGGGATGGAACAGCCTCGCGAGAGTGTACAGCAGGTGAAAGTGAAAGTGCAAGAAGCACTGGCTATGCACCCGCGTCTGGTTGTGTTGGGCGATCCCGGCTGCGGTAAGACGACGCTGCTGCGCTACCTGGCGCTCACCTTTGCGCGGGACTTCCCTCCTCTGGAGGGGACTGAGGGGGGGCTGGTCAAGCAGCGCCTCGGCCTGGACGAGCACCGCCTGCCCATTCTCCTGCCCCTGCGCGACTTCGCCCGTTACCTGGAAAAAGAGTGTCCCGACGTGGGTGCGGATGGCCCTAGACTGCTGCTGGACTACCTGCGACTGTACTTCACCAACCAAAACCTCGTACTGCCCACCGACTTCTTCGAGACGCGGCTCAAAGCCGGGGAGTGCATCGCGTTGTTCGATGGCGTGGACGAAGTCGCCAAAATGGAGACGCGCCAGCGCATTGCCCGCATCCTGGAGAAGTTCACGCTGGCCTACCCGCAGAATCGCTACGTCGTGACCAGCCGTATCGTGGGCTACACGGGTGGGGCACGTCTGGGCGTGGACTACGCCACCACCACCGTGCGCGACTTCACCGATGAGGACATTGCCCGCTTTGCCCGCCACTGGAACCGCGCCGTGGAGATTGTTCTGGCTGGCGGCCCCACCGCTGCCGCGCTGCGCAAGGGCAAGGCCGAAGCGGACAAGCTGGTCGAAGCCATCGCGGGCAACGTCCGCGTGCGCGAGTTGGCGGTGAACCCGCTGCTACTCACCGTGATCGCGCTGGTGCAGCGCTACCGGGCGCAATTGCCCGACCGGCGCGTGGAGTTGTACGAAGAAGCCATCGAGGTGCTGCTGGTGCAGTGGGACGCGGTCAAAGGTTTGCCCGCCACCGAAGTGCTGCAAGGGCTGGAACTGGACGCAGGCGACCGGCGCAGCCTGTTGGAACCTATTGCCCTGTGGCTGATGGAGCAGCACGCGCGGGAGATCGAGTTGGATGCCCTGCGCCGTCAACTGGCACAACCCTTCCAGACGATGCTCAAGGACTGGCGTCTGACGAAGAAGGCCGTCAACGGCTTCATTGATCTCATCAACGCGCGCAGCGGTCTGCTCACAGAGCGTGGACAGGGCATCTACGCCTTCAGCCACCTGACGTTCCAGGAATACCTGGCGGCGCGGGCTGTGGCCGACCGGGAGGACAACGTCGCCTACACGCTGGCGCGCCTGGGGGATTCCTGGTGGCGCGAGGTGGTCTTGCTGGAAGCGGGCTACCTGAGCACGCAAGGCAAACGCCGCGCCACGGAACTGATTCGCGCCATTATGGAACACAAAGAAGAACCCGAACCTTACCACAACCTGGTGCTGGCGGCGGAAGCGGTACGTGATGTGGGCCAGGCGCGCACCGAGGGCGACCTGGCGGGGGAGATTCAGACACGCTTGCGGAAGACGTTCGAGACGCCGCTGCGGAAGGGCGCCGATCTAAAAACGTTGGTACAGCGCCGCGCGGCGGCGGCGGAAGCGTTGGGCAAGATCGAACGGTCTGGGTGGAGATTCCGGCGGGCGAGTTCTGGATGGGAAGTGAACAGTACGATGATGAAAGGCCCGTCCATAAAGTGAACTTGAAACGTTACTGGATTGCCAAAGTGCCCGTCACCAATGCGCAATATCACATCTTTGTCGAGGCGCGGCAGCATGAGCCGCCCGCCCATTGGGAGAATGGCAAAGTTCTGCGTGGGCTGGAGAGCCACCCGGTAGTCAAGGTGACGTGGCACGACGCCAGAGCCTATTGTCGTTGGTTGAGTGAGGTGACCGGCAAGTCAATTTCTCTGCCCAGTGAAGCAGAGTGGGAGAAAGCTGCGCGGGGCGCGATGGACAAGCGCGAGTATCCGTGGGAGTATACCTGGAAAGAGGGCTATTGTAATTCGAGTGAGTTGGGCGTGGAAAGCACCACGCCGGTGGGCATTTTCCCGGAGGGCGCGTCGTTATATGAGTGTCTGGACACGGTAGGCAACGTCTGGGAGTGGACGCGGAGTATAGAACAGGATTATCCCTACCAAGTAGATGATGGGCGGGAGAACCTGGAAGCGGGGAATGAGGTCGCCCGTGTGTTGCGTGGGGGCGCGTTCGACCTCGATCGTTACCTCGCCCGCTGCGCCTTCCGCAACTGGTACTACCCGTACTACAGGCTCGGCGATTGGGGCTTTCGGGTGGTAGTCTCCCCACGCGCGTAGCGCCCGCTTTGCCCTTTGGCTCTTTGGGATAACGTGGAAGAGCGCGGATGTTCGCCCTACGTCAGGCCGCCGCAGGCCGAAGGTCCCGTCCGCGCGAAACGCGTCGAGTTTATTGAGGGCATTGCAGCAGTCGGCGGCCTGGTCGCTGCCCTCACCAAAGCGGCAGAACCGGGTGGTGGATGCTGGCGTCAAGATTGCGGCGCTGCACAAAGCGCAGATCAAGCGGCATGAGCTGCGCCTGGCGGTCAAACGCTACGGTAAACTCACCGTCCTGCCCACCAGGTTGGTTCATTGACACCGACTACAACGGCGAGAGCTTCTTCGTCCGCCACGCTTACTTCACCGGCCTGTGGGTTGTTCCTCAAGCACGACGGGGATAACCATTTCCTTCCCCTCGCGCATCACTGTGAATTGCACCGTATCCCCAATCGTCTTCTGCGTTTCGAGGTAGATCGTCCACGTCTCCAGATCGGCAACCGGTTGACCATCCAGCGCCGTGATGATGTCGCCGCCCACCGGCACCTGGTAACGACCTATCCGCACCATGCGGCTGCCTCCATGAATGCCCGCGACGTCCGCCGGGCCACCGCGCGTGACCTCCAGCACCAACAAGCCGGTCTCCACGGGGATGTCTATGCCAGCGCGGCGGAACCACTCCACCACCGACGACGTCAGAGGCACCATATCCACCCCCACCCAGGGATGGGGATAATAGCCACGGGCAATCAGTTCCCCCACCACCCGCCGCACCGTGTCCGCCGAAACGGCAAATCCGATGCCCGCCGAGGCGCCGCTAGGGCTGACGATCTGCGAGTTGACGCCCACGACGTTCCCGTCCAGATCCAACAACGGACCGCCGGAGTTGCCAGGATTGATCGCTGCGTCAGTCTGGATCGCCTCGCCGATAAAGCCGGCCTCACTTTCGATCACCCGTCCCAGCGCGCTGATGACGCCAGTGGTCAACGTCTGTTCCAGGCCGAAAGGATTGCCGATTGCCAACACGAACTGCCCCACCTCTAAGGCGTTCGAATGGCCTAGCATAATCGGCGCCGGTAAATCCGCCCCGGCGTCGACGTGGAGGACGGCCAGATCATTCAACGAGTCCGCGCCGACAACCTCTGCCGCGTAGACCTGCCCCTTGCTGAACGTAACCAACAACTCCTCGGCATTTTCGATCACATGGTAGTTGGTGACGATGTGCCCGTCGGTGTCATAGATGAAGCCGGAACCGCTGCCCTCTTGCGGAATCGCCTGCCCGAACATGCTGTAGGCATAACTGCGGTTGGTGATGTTGACCACAGCGGGGCTTACAGCTTTGTAGACCTGGATGATGCGCAACTGTAAAGCTAACACCGCCGCGCTTTCGTCTCCGACAGCGCTCGGCTCCAGAGTCACCAGCGGGGGCAGTGCCGTCGCCGTGGGCGGAACTGCCGTTGCCGTCGAGGACGGTGTAGGCGTCAATGTCGCCAGAGCGGACAGGTTGCATCCCAGGCCGGCTAAGAGCACCAGGGCGGTCAAACCGATATAGATAGATTTCCGTAACTTTCGAGTTTCAACTTTCATCGTTCATACATCCTTTTTAATGCCAGATATAGAAAAGTGCATCCCCGCTACACAGCCATGCACTCGACTTCATCCATGATAGGCACAATGGATGCAAAGGCAATCTACCTGCCGGGCATAGTGCAAATGATGGGGAGACAGGGGAATTTTTGTTTTTGGCTCCCCTTCTTCCCCGCCAGGGGGAGAGAAGGGGAGCAGGAGGATGAGAGGATCATCGCCCAGGGGCACAGTGTCAACACATTCACTTGGCGTCTTGTTCGGCCAGGGCGTGCAACTGATAACTTACGTGAGCCTTGTTTTCGACATAGACCTCAAAGGGCGCAGAAGCCCCCGCCGCAAGGGAAGTCACCACGCCGGTTCCCATGCTCACCATCTGCCCATTGGCATCCACCAGCAATCCCGATATGACAATGTTCTTGAGCGGGTAGGGGTTAGGATTCGTCGCGGTGCCGCTGATGCGCACATAATTCGTGCCCGTGTCCTCAATTTTCGTATCGCTCAACGTCACGGCGACCGCTTCATGCCACTCGGCAATCTGCGCATCGGGATGGACGAGGAAGGAGGCCATATTCTGTCCGGCAATTTCGGCGGTGAACGGACAGGATTCGCCGGGTCCCAAGACGGAACAGCTTATCTCCGCCTCCATCGCGCCATGCCAGATCCATTCTCCCCGGATGCCACGTTGGCCTGGACGCATCGGGAAGGCGTAGAACGCGCCGCGGAAACCGTCAGCATCGAAGAAGGTGACATGGACTGCCGTGACTTCATAGGTCTCGTCGGTAGGGTTGTGGACGTAGCCGCCGATGTGGTAGATTAGCCCACTCTCCAGCAGGGGATTCTGCTCTGCATAGTTGGTCGTGATTTCGATGGTGAGTGGCGGCGCGGGATCGGTGTCGATTTTCTGCGTCAACGCTCCCTGGAGTGGCGTCGTCGACGACTCCGCTACAACCGTTTCCGTTGGCACAGCCGGCTGGGCCGTTGTTGACGCCGCAGGGCTCGCCGGTACACTGGCGGATGTATTCGTCGTGGAGGCCTGGGTTGCAGCCGGCGTCGGCGTCGCGGTAGCCTCCGGTTCCGGCGTGCGCCACGGCACCAGGGTGATGATCGTCACAGGTACATCCCCCTCCCCCTCCGCCGCCGAGACCGTTGCCGCTGTGGCCGTCACCGCGGGTTCGGTCGCTGCGGATGGTTCTTCAGTGGATGGTGTCACAGCCGCCGTAACCTGTCCACTGCGTTCGGTCAGCAAGGTGACGACGGCGCGCGTCAACAATGAGGATACCCGACTGTTCGCACCGGCGAATCCACCGGACGGCATCCCACTGCCAGAGGCAGACCCGCCGGACGTCCCTCCCTGCCCAAACTGCGCCCGCATATTGGCGCGCTCTTCTTCCGTCATATTCTCGAACTTCTCGCGCATGGCCGCACGGTCTTCTTCGGACATCGTCATCCCCGCCGGCCCGCTACCGTCCTGAGGAGCGGTGCCGCTTCCCGGCATAGCGCCGGCACCTTGCCCAAACGCACCTGTGCCCATCAGCGTCGGCCCTTGCTCCTGAAGCCAGGTTTGCGCCTCGTCCTCTGTGAGCTGCATGGCCGTAATCGCCGCAAGCTGAGTAGCAGAGAGCAAATCTTCAAGCTGTTTGGTCACCGCCAGTCGTTCGGCTTGAGTCGAAAGGGTGGTCCCTTGCAACGTTTTCCATAAAGGAAGCGCCTGGGTGGCCTGCTCGGCGGTGATCGCGTCTGCCGTGCCCTCCAAACGCAGTATGCCCAAGGCGAGCTGGCCGGTCACATCGAGCGCGTTCTCGTAATCCGTGCGCAGTGCGCCGGTGTAGGCAGGAGCCTCGGTTGTACTCGACGCTTCGGTTGCCGGCTGCTGAGTCGTGCAACCGGTCACAGCCATAGCGACGAAAATGAGCCCCAACAGCACCATCGCCATTCGATTCTTCAACATTCTTTTCATTGTTCTCCTCACTGTTCTCCTCACTCGCTTACTGCGCCGCGCGCTCGGTGAGCAGCTTGATCAGCGGCTCCAGCAGTATGTTGCCCCCGCCCCTACCGCTCATGCCCGGTCCACCACCGGCCGGCGGTTGTCCATTACCGGCAGGGGACTGTCCATTACCATCCGGCGGTTGAAAACCACTCTCCGCCATCGCCGTCGCCCGTTCTTCTTCCGTCATATTTTCAAAACGCTCGCGCATTTGCGCGCGTTCTTCGTCCGTCATATCGGGCATACCGCCGGGCGCACCCTGTCCATCCCCTGGAGCCCCGTCGGGCCCCGGCATCTCGATTCCCTGCTCTTGCATCCAGGTCGTCATATCGTCCCTCGTCAGGTTCAGCGCATCGATGGCCGCAAGCTGCGCCTCGGTCATCTGCGCTTCGATCTGCTGGACGACCGCATTGGTCTCGGCGTCACTTTTCAACGTGCCGCCCTGAACCAGCTTCCACAGCGGCAGTAATTTGGCTGCCTGCTCAGGAGTCACGGCATTGTCGCTGCCTTCCAATTGGAACGTGCCCAATGTCAGACGGCTGACGTTATCCAATTCAGGATTGGGCGCACTATCGCTTTGCCCCTCCGCTGCCGGAGCACTCGTCGCGCCGCTATCCGGCGTCTGCGTTGTCTGCGCCTTCTGGCAACCACTCAGCAGTAATACACCGATGATTAACCCAACCAACCCCACGTTTCTACGGTTCACTTCTATGCCTCCGTGATAGTTCAAAGTCGAACGTTTGAGAGTATCGTACTCCCTACTCCCTTCTCAGCGCCACAATCGGATCCAACTTCGCCGCCTGGGTCGCCGGGTAGTAGCCGAAGAAGATGCCCACTACCGCCGCCGCGCCAAACGCCAAGGGGATGGAGGACACCACCAACTCGGTGCGCATCGAACCAAATTCGTTAAAGAGCCACGAACCGCCCACGCCGGCCAAGACGCCGACGAGACCACCCACCAGGCTCAACATCACGGCTTCCAGCAAGAACTGGAGCTGCACGTCACGGGGACGCGCGCCCAACGCCTGCCGCAACCCGATCTCGCGGGTGCGCTCGGTGACACTGACCAGCATGATGTTCATGATGCCGATCCCCCCAACGACCAGCGATACGGCCGCCACCCAGGAAAGCAAGTTGCGGAAGGTTTCTGTCGTCGAGGCCCGCATGTCGATGATGCTGTCCTGCGTCGTCATCGTAAAGCCCGGTGAAGTCTCATCCGTGCCCAGAATTTGCATCAGGAGCGTGTTCAACTGCTCCATCACACTGTCCATCACTTCTTTGCTCTCGGCCGAGACATACACTACCCGCAAGGCAGTTCCTCCGAAGCGAGCATTGACAAATTTCTTGAAAACCAGGGTGATGGGAACATAGACCCGGTTGTCGTAATCTGTGGTGCCGACCACGCCTTTTTCTTCCATCACGCCGACCACCGTGCATTTGACCGTACCGAGCGTCACGGATTGTCCCACCGGATTGACGTCGCCGAAAAGTTCTTGGGCGATATCATAACCCAGCACAGCGATTTTGTTGGCACGGTCGTTATCCTGATCCGTGATGAAGCGCCCTTTTTCCACGTTGTACTCGTGAACATCTACAAAACCTGAGGTGGTACCCACAATTGCAATATCGGATAGCGTTGTGCCGTTACCTTTCACGTCCTGGGTGGAATTCTGTTCGGCGGAGACGCCGTTAATGCCGGTGATGTTGTTACGGATCGTCGTCAGATCGCTGTATTTCAGACTGACGGATGACCCGCCCATGCCCGGCCCGGCGCGCTGCATCGAGGACATCACCATAATCAGGTTCGCGCCCAAGGCGTTGATCTGATCGGCGATGTCGGCCTCGGCACCGGCGCTGACGGCTAACATGATGATGACCGCCGCCACACCGATGATCACGCCGAGCGTCGTCAGAAACGAGCGCACCTTGTTCATCATCAGCCCTTCCCAGGCCACTTTCAACGTCTTCGAAAAACTCATTTTCCCCCTCCGTTGTCGCCGTTGTGAAGATCCACGATCTTACTGGCATGCAGCTTATCCGAGATAATTTCCCCATCACGCAAGTAAATCACCCGGTCGGCATGCTCGGCGATATCCAACTCGTGCGTCACCATGACAAGCGTTGCCCCTTGCTTATGAAGCTGGTGCAGCAACTGCATAATTTCCTCTGACGAACGTGTGTCCAGGTTGCCGGTGGGTTCATCGGCCAGGATGATGGCCGGAGCATTGATCAACGCGCGCGCAATCGCCACCCGCTGCTGCTGCCCACCGGACAATTCATTAGGTTTGTGGTGCATCCGCTCGCCCAAGCCCACCGCTTCCAACGCGGCGACGGCCTGTTGGCGATGTTCCGCGTCGCTTCTACCGTTCTCGCTGTTATAGAGCAAGGGGAGCATCACGTTTTTGACGGCATCCAGACGGGGCAACAAATTGTACGACTGGAAAACGAAGCCGATCTTCCGGTTGCGCACGCGCGCCAGCTCATTCCTGCTCAACTGACTGACATCCTCGCCATCCAGGATGTAGGTGCCTTCGGTAGGACGATCCAGGCAGCCCAGGATATTCATGAAGGTTGATTTGCCCGACCCGGAAGGCCCCATAATCGCCACGAACTCGCCTTTTTCGACAATGGCGTTAATCTCGCGCAGGGCGCTAACAGCGACCGTCCCCTTGCCGTATACTTTAGTCAATCCATAAACTTCAATCAATGGGTCACTCATGGCTACGCCTCCCGCCGTTTAGGGCATCGGCCCGCTGAAACCGCCCATATCGGGTGGCCCGAACTGTTGTTGGGTATTGATGTTGGATTGAATCGTCGTACTCGACGAAGTATCCTCGGCCAGCGTCACGACCTCACCAGCCTCAAGCCCCGACTTGACTTCGGCATTGACGTAATCCATCAACCCGATTTCCACGGTGCGCATCTCCAGCTCGCCGTCAGATTTCACGACAAAGACCGCGTACTGCCCATCGCCCAATTCGTGCAACGCCTGTACGGGGACGAGGACGGCGTTCAGTGCCTCGCCGGCCACGATTTCGACATCGGCATTCATATTGCCCAGCAGCTTCACCGGGTACTCCGCCGTATCAATCGTCGCCCACAGTTGCACCGCCGAGGTGCCGCCCACCGTGGTCAGCACCGGGTCGACTTGATAAATTTTGCCGTCATACTCGTAATCCGGCAATGCCTCGAAGATGATATGCACCGGATTGCCGACTGCCGCACTACTCATATCGGTTTCCTCGATCCAGAACTCCACCACCGGCACGCCAAGATTCGCCAGGACAATCGCCGTACCATTGCACGTTTCCCCCACCGTGCAGTTAATCGCCGTCACCGTGCCGGCGAACGGAGCGACCAGCGTAGCACCGGCAAGGGCCGCCTGCGCATTGGCGAGGGTGATCTGCGCCTGTTCTAAAGTGAGTTCAGCCTCGCGGGTGGCGGCAGTTTTCCCCTCGCCCGTATCGGCCAGGGCCAGCTTGGCCTGCTCTAACGCCAGAGCCATTTGCTGGACGTTGATCTGCGCCGCCGTGATTTCGGCATCGTCCGGCGGCGTTTGTACTTCCTCAAGCGCGTTCTGGGCACTCAACAACTGAGCTTTGGCGCTCTGGATATCGGCAGTCGTGCTGCTGATCGTGCTCAGTTTGTAATTGGCCTGGGCGATCTCCAGGTTCTGCTGTGCTTTGTAAACAGCATTGGCCGCGTTCGCGCGCGTCGTTTCGATGTCTTTCTCCCAGTCACGATCGGGACTCATGGCCGAGGTATAGGCTTCCTGCGCGCTGGTCAGATTTTCAATCGCCTGTTCAAGACTCACCCGTGAGGAAATCGTCTGATCCACGCCGGCCTTGGCCACCGTATTGTGGTAAGCTGTCTGGGCGCTGAGCAGATTCGCCTTAGCCAGCGCGATCTCGTCCTCGTCCGGTTCCCAGTTGAGCAGTTCGTCCAGGTCAGCCTGCGCCTGGTCCAAATTAGCCTGCGCCTGCGTCACCGCCAGTTCAGCCTGGGCCTGCGCCACCGCCAGCGCCTGCGTGGCCTGCATCACCTGTAGCTCGGCCGCGGCGACATTCTGGCGCGCGCTTGCATCATCGACTTTTCCCAATACATCGCCGGCCTTGACCTCGTCACCGACGTTCACCCCCAGTTCCTTCAGGATGCCAGTGGTGCCAAACGTCAGGTTCGCTTCAGAGGAAGCCACCAATTGTCCCGACCCTGCTGCCGTGATCGAGATGTCTCCGGTCGTCACGGTCCCTGTTTGTACTGCGCTCTCCGTCTGCGCCACCGCTTGCGGCGCGA
This sequence comes from Anaerolineae bacterium, assembly GCA_035415725.1. Taxonomy (GTDB): domain Bacteria; phylum Chloroflexota; class Anaerolineae; order B4-G1; family SLSP01; genus DSWT01. The sequence goes on from DAOOGN010000003.1 coordinate 98,792, forward strand.
ACCAGGTCTTATAGGCAAAATACCCTCCGACGGCCAGAACCAGAACCAACAGAACTATCCATAGCCATTTCTTCTTCAACATTCAATTTCCTCCTCCGAAAATAGTCTCATAGTTGTTAGTCTCATAGTCGCTAGTCTTATAGTCAAGAGCCATTGTGGGCGTCTCCTCTATAAATTATAAAGTATCTATTCAGGCCAGTAAGCCTGGCGCAGCAACTTATCCCCTAAGCCCATCCCCCCTGCCTCCCTTCCCTGGGGCAGGGGGATTTTTGTAGGGGTGTGGCGGGCGGCTTCGCCGTCCGCCACACCCCTATTTTTGAGAGGGTCATCACCATAGCCGCAGTGTCAACCCATGATGCCCCATCCTCAAAGTCCCATTCGCCACCTGGCAAGGATGACTGAATAGTTACATTATAAATAGCTTAGTCGATTTGGGTGAGTTCCAGTTTGAAGTTTAGCAGGTTCGTCTGTGAACAGCCCAAGAAATGGCTTAGAGTTTCCTGAGAAAACCGCACCCTTTCTCAGCTAATTCTCAGGTGCTTCCCAGGAAGCTCTCAGATATGAGAGTATAATAAAAGTAGACGGCAAATAGGATTCGCCCTTGGCAATCCCGTCTGCCTTATACTGCCTGCCGTCTACGCTCTGTGAGGATATTATGGACAAGATACTGATTGTGGATGATGACCAAAAGTTGCTGAAGATGCTCGAGCGCACGCTCATCTACGAAGGCTTCGATGCGGTGACGTCCACGGATGGCGAAAGCGCTTTGGAAAAAGTATATTCCGAGCGCCCTGATGTCATCATCCTGGACTGGATGTTGCCCAAGCTGGACGGGATCGGCGTGCTCGAAGCCCTGCGCCAGGAGCAGAATGAGACGCCGATCTTGATGCTGACGGCGCGGGATGCCGTGCAGAACCGCGTCGAGGGACTGGAACGCGGCGCCGACGATTACCTGATCAAACCCTTCGCCTCAACGGAACTGGTGGCGCGCGTCCGCGCGCTGTTGCGGCGCACCGGCAAAGGGAACCAAACGCTGCTCGCGTTCGCCGATCTCACGATGGATACCGCCACGCGCGAAGTACGGCGTGGCGACCGCGTCTTTACCCTCACGCCCACCGAATTTGACCTGCTGGGAGTTTTTATGCGCCATCCCCAGCAAGTCCTGGAACGCCGACAAATCCTCAGCCAGGTCTGGGGCTATAATTTCGTCGGGGACGACAACGTGCTGGAAGTCTATATCGGTTATCTACGCAAGAAGATGGAAGCCGAAGGGGAGCCGCGCCTGATCCAAACCGTTCGCGGCGTCGGCTACGTGCTGCGGGAAGAGGATGCCCCCTCCATCCCTCACAATGGGGAAGAAAGAAAAGGGGAAGAATAATGTCCATCCGGCTGCGTCTGACGTTGCTCTACAGCGCCATCCTCGCGCTCACGCTGATGATCTTCAGCGCCGTGCTATATGCCGCGCAGTCGCAATATACGCTCAATATGGTCCGCAACGACCTGGCGAAGTCCGCCGACCCCATCGTCAACGGACTGGAACACGCACAACGTAATTTTGGGTCCCCTATGCCGATTCCCTGGGCCGCCCAGCGGGAAGGACCGGAGGGTGACCAGGCGCGCGAGGTTTTGCAGCCGCTGATGAGAGATCGGCGCCCCCGCGACATCATGCGCCTCCTCGACGCCACAGGCGCGCCCCTGGATTTACTGGTGAATGAGGGGACGGTGGAATTGTCGCTCAGTCAAGAGGGACTTGCCCATCTCCAGCAGGGTGAAACCTGGGAAGAAATTTCGCATGACGAAGAAGGCCGTCTGTTCGTTTACAGTCAACCGTTGATCATCAACAACAAAGTCGTCGGCATTGTGCAATTCGCCCGCTCGCTGGCCGACCTGGATCGCTCACTGCACTCATTGGGCATCACCTTACTGACGGGCAGTGTGTTGACCACCATCATCGCTTTCGGCATCGGCTGGACCCTCTCCGGCATCACGCTGCGCCCCATCGAGCGCATCACCCAAACCGCGCGGGAGATCGGCGAGTCGCGCGACTTCTCCTCCAGGGTCGAACACAAAGGCCCCAACGACGAATTGGGGCGTCTGGCGACCACGTTCAACACCATGCTCGGACAATTGCAAGACGCCTACCAACAGGTGGCCCACGCCCTTCAGGTGCAGCGCGACTTCGTCGCCGACGTATCCCACGAACTGCGCACCCCGCTGACGACGATCCGCGGCAACCTCACACTGCTCCAACGCCAGCCTCCTCTCCCCCAAACGGAACAGGATGATATCCTGAATGATCTCATCAGCGAGAGCGAGCGCCTGAGCCGTCTCGTCACCGACCTCCTCACGCTGGCCCGTGCCGATGCCGGACACCAATTAGAAGTAGCGCCGCTCCCCCTCGAGCCGCTCGTGGATGATGTGTGCCGTCAAGCGCGCCTGCTGGCGCCCGAACGCGACATCATCTACGCCGGCGACGGCCATCTGGTCGCCCAGATCAACGAGGATGCGTTCAAACAAGTGCTGCTGATCCTGTTGGATAATGCCATCAAACACGGGCAGGGCGCCATCCACATCACCCTGGAGGAGCGCGAGCAGGAAATTGCCCTGTGCGTCCAGGATGACGGGCCGGGCATGTCGCCCGAAATGCAGCAACGGCTGTTCAACCGCTTCCACCGCGGCGACGCCTCGCGCTCGACGCCGGGCTTTGGATTAGGTCTGTCCATCGCCCGCGCGCTCACCGAAAGCCAGCAGGGGACGATCACCGTGGACAGCACTCCCGGCAGGGGCAGTGCGTTTACCATCGCGCTGGCCAAGGGATGACGCTGAGGGAAGGGGAGGGTCAGCCCCTATGGCCGCAGTGTCAACCCGCTCGGGCCGGCCTCTGACCGTGCCCGCCTACGTCTGGGCTTACGGTGGCGCGGTCGGAGACCGGCCACAGCGCAGGAATAGATGTCACCGGGGATGCCACTCATGCCCCTCGTCTCCTGCCGTAAGATGTTGTTCAATTGACGCCTTCACCCGCGCCGCCATCGCCGCGGCTTCGAGAATCGCCGCGAGCATGCTGTCGGGATGGGCAATGCCGCGTCCGGCGATGTCGAACGCCGTTCCGTGATCGGCGGACGTGCGGATGATGGGCAGACCGAGGGTGATGGTGATGGATTTCTCGAAGCCGTGCGTCTTCACCGCAATGTGGCCCTGATCGTGATACTGGCATACGACCACATCGTAGTCGCCGCGAATGGCCTGGAAGAAGACAGAATCCGCCGGAAGGGGGCCGCGCGCGTCGATGCCCTGCGCCTGCGCCGCCACCACCGCCGGGCCGATGATGTCCAATTCCTCGCGCCCCATCAAACCGTTATCGCCGTTGTGCGGATTCAGGCCGGCGACGGCGATACGCGGGCAGGGGAAACCGAGTCCTTGCATCCCCGCATGGGTGATGACGATGGTGTCCAGCACCGCCGCGGTAGTAAGCCGTTCCGCGATGCTGCGGAACGGCACATGGCGCGTGACATGGGTGACGCGCAGGCCAGGCGTCGCCAGCATCGTCGTACAGCGCGGCGTGTGGGTGATGTCCGCGAGGATTTCGGTATGGCCGATGTAGTCGAAGCCAGCCAGGTGCAGCGCTTCTTTGTTGAGCGGCGCCGTCGCCACAGCATCCACCGCGCCCGCCAGCGCCAGTTCCGTCGCCCGGAGCACATACTCCACCGCCGCCCGTCCGGCGGCAACCGAGATTTGGCCGAGCGGCACTGCGGCGGGATCGAGATTGCCCATGTCGAGCAAGGTGATGACACCGGCGTCGAATGTTGCCTCCGCGAATTTTGTGACTACGCGCAACGGTGGAATGGGGATGCCGAGCCGCGCCGCTGTCAACACCCGGGCGTCGCCGATGACGAGCGGACGGCAGACACTCCATACTTCCGGCATCGTCAACGCCTTGACGACGACTTCTGGCCCGATGCCGGCAACGTCACCGAGAGTTATGGCGATCAAGGGTAAAACATTTGTCATAGCACACCTTTTAAGACAAAGATTAGAAACGAAGAATGAGGCTTAGAAATTGACAGCTCAAGTGGCCTCTTCTGAGGAATTCCGCCTTCTCCACAGCCGTCTGAAGATACGCGGAACATCGTGTGTGACCGTCGCCCGCAGGTAATCCCGCAAGCGCTGGTCCGCCCCGGCGGGAACGCGGGCATAGAACCCTAGCGCTACAGACGTCATCACCAACGTCCACACGAAGAGTACGGTGAAGGCGTGAATCTGCACCCCGGCCACAACCGCATCCAATCCCGTCAGGACACGCAGCAGCCAACCGGCGAGGAATGGCGCGACGCCACCTGCCAGACCCGATCCGGCGTACCAGATCGAGGTGTAAGCCGTCCGCGCCTCCATCGGCACCACGTCATTGAGGAGCCAGCGGAAACTGCCGATTCCCAATCCGACGTTGATCGCGCCGGCGGTGAACGCCAGGACAAGGCCCAGCGCCAGCGTCACCTCGCGCCCCGGCGGCAAGGCGAGCCAGAGCGCCGGCAAGACGCCCAGCACTCCCAATGTCAAAAGTGTCAACGGTTTGCCGCCATAGCGGTCGGCAGCCCATCCCCAGTACAGACTCATCACCAGGGCTCCTACGGTGTTGGCGACATCGAACAGCACAATCTGGCCTTCGGGGATGAGCAATCGTTCACGGGCAAACAGCGGCAGAAAGGGATACGACGCCATCGCCAGCAGCGACGTCATCACACCGAGGAGAAAGCCGACAAAGCGCCGGTCGTGCAACGCAGCGTGCATGGCCCGCCACAGCTCGCGTGTCGAGGGGCTGGGTGCAGGATGCTCGGCCGGAAGCGCCGTGGCGCACAGCACCGAGACGAGGCCCGCCGCGCATGCCACGCCGATCAAGACCTGGTAGCGCGCGTAGCCCGTCCCCTGGCTCAATACCCAACTCGCCGCCAACATCACCAGGGCGGACGCCAGCCCGATCACCACGTTGTTCATGCCGCTAACCCGCCCGCGCACGGCGTCGGGGATGAACTCACGCGCCCACGGATAATACGCCGTCTCCGCCGTCGCCCGCAGCATGGCGAAGATGAAGAGCACGACGACGGTGTAACCAAACAAGGCCATCGTCCCCCAACGTTCCAGCACCCACGGCGCGGCCAGCATCAGCAACATCACCAACTTCCGCACGCCATAAAAGGTCACATACGTGCGCTTCAACCCAAAACGGCCCACAAAACCGGAGACAAACGGCGCGACCAGGCCACAGAAGGGGAAAAGTGAGAGCAAGAAGCCGATGCGCGCCTTGTCGAGTCCCAGGTCGGAGAGGAACAAGACGAACATCGACGAGCCAAACGTCAGCATGTAGAAAACCGCGTTGAGACCATGATGCACGAGATACCAGGGCAGATAACGCGGCATCGACTGTATGCGCCATCCCGATGAACGCCCGCTCAACTGATTCATATATGAGGCTCTCCAGAGCTGAGAGAATGTGGAATGCTGTCAGCTTGATCTGTCAATCCGGCAGCGATCATTCACGTCCACTCCATCCAATCGCTGTCGATGGGTGGCCAGCCGGGCGACGAAATCTGCGCCATCCTGTACGGGTCAACAAGATGTTGGACACGCGGCTCAATTCATTCCACCGCTGAGCACACTGAGGATGCAGAGAAATAGCACCCATCTCGGCACTCTCGACGGTAAAAAATCCCCCTGACGAGTACAATTCTCCATTGATTCCGTGAATTAGTCAAACAGCGCCGGGGGTGAAGGGGGTATACGACCGATGATGGGAGTTGAAAAATGCCAGTCAGTACCCGGGTGAATTTGCACCGTGGTGAAATCATGCTAACATCAAAGAGAACAAACAGCGTCTCCGAGTTGCACAACCTAACGGCCGCGCCCAGGGTCTGCAACCGGTAGGGTATAGCGGGAAACGGCTATGCCTCCCATCTTTGGAAAGGAGATGCGCCGCAGGTCCATAGCGCGTGGCGAATCCACAGCGTCAAGCGGCGTCCTTTCCTGGGATGCCGCTTTTGTTATAACCCAACAGCGCCCAGGCACGATAGCCCATTTCAACATTTGGTAACTATTCAGCCACCCTTGCCAGGTGGCGAACGGGACTTTGGGGAGGGTACATAACAGTTGGCCTACCAAAGTCTACGCCAAACCTGGCATAAGGAATAAGTGGCTTCGTCAGGTTTACTAGTAGTCTGTCAAGATTCATATTCCCTGTGACGAAAAGTGGGCTATTCTAA
>DAOOGN010000004.1:0-98326 GCA_035415725.1 Anaerolineae bacterium
CTGGCATAGGGAATAAGTGGCTTCGTCAGGTTTACGAGCCTGAATAGATACCTTTATACTTTCTGATACTTTCTGTGTAAATCTGTGAAATCCGTGGCTGGTTTCTTATTTCGCCCCACGAATATCAGACTATTCACTAGGAGCATACCCTTACATGTCTCTCTCTTACATCACTTATGAACTTCAGAACGGCTACATCCATCACTGGTTAGTCGCCGGCCCTCAGACGATTACTCTGGACAATCCTGATCTTTCCTCCGACGCCAACGCCAAACTGCGTCTCATCCGGCGCTATGACACCGCGGCGTCCGGCATCACACGCCAGCCGGTGGAGCCGGGGCCGTTGTCGCAGGCAGAATTTACCGTCGGCAATGACACCGTCCGCTGGGCCTATACCGTATGCGCCGAAGACCATTTTGTGGATGGCGACAGCCTGCTCGCGTTCACCGATCCCGATTCCGTCTCTTCTTATGCGCGCGCGTGGGCCTACACCGAACTCAAAACGGCGCAGCCTGGCCCGGTCCAGTTGCTTCTCACAACGTATGGCCCGACGGACGTATGGGTGAATGACGTCCCGTGTTACCATCGCGCTGCGTTTGGATTTCAGCAGGCCGCCTTTACGGTCAACCTGGCGGAAGGTCACAACGGCGTCCTCGTGCACTTTGAACAAATCCGCACCGGCGAATACCCCCATGCCATGGCCCTGCGCGTGGATGATGCACCGGACGACATGCGCGTGCAAATCCCTACCCTCATCGAAGACGTGAACTCCCGCAACAAACTCGAACGCCTCTTCGCTACCGCTTACCTTGACCGCGACGTATTTGTCTGGGATGAATTCGTCACCGTTCACTGGGCAGTGGGCCAGGACGCCCCCGAAGAGATCATCATCCGCCTGCAGACGCCTTCAGGCCACATCTATGCAGAATCGCTGGCTACGGCGACCCCCGGCGACAAGTCGACGCTCGTCCAGGCCCACCAGGCGCCGCAAGGCCCGCTGCGCATCATCATGATGCCGCCTATCAAGCTGTACTATGACGAGAACGTCCGCATACGCCGCATGTTTACCCTCTGGGGGATGGGGCTGGCGCGTTACAATGAGACTCCTGAGGGTGATGACGCCCAACGCCGCATGGAAGCCTTGCATCATGCCAGCCGTTGTGAAGGCGATCTCTTCGCCGAGGCGGCGAAAATGGCCCTGGGAATGTGGAATGCCATCGAGCTGCCGGTGCTCCTCCAGCACATTGAATGTATCAACCGGCGCACGGCGAACAGTGCCCTGTACCTGCTCGGACTGCTCGGCATGCTTCGCCGCTGGGGCAATGCCCCGACCTTCCCCAAGGCGCTTAAGGCGCCCCTCAAAGCCTGTGCCCTCAATTTCGTTTACCCAGAAGCGCCTCGGGACGCCGCCGCGGAAAGCGAACAACTTCTGCTGTATACCTGTGAGATTCTGGCCGGGCAGTTGTATCCTCAACGTCGCTTCAAGCACAGCGGACAAACCGGCGAATGGCACGTCGCGCAGGGAAAGCGCCAGGCGCTGGCTTGGCTGCACGCGCGGGCGCGGGGCGGCTTCGCCGAATGGGATGCAGGGCCGGCCTTCGAGATCGAATTAACGGCGCTGGCGCATTTGATGGACCTGGTCGAAAGCGAAGCCATCTGGGAGATGGCGACCGTCATCATGGACAAGCTGCTGTTCACCATCGCCCTCAACAGTTTCCACGGGGTTTTGGGCGGGACGCAAGGACGCGCGGACGCCGCCGGCCTCTTCGGCGGCTGGCTAGCGCCCCTGGGCGGCGTTACGCGATTATTGTGGGGAGTGGGTATTCTTAACCCTCACCTGGCTGCCCCGGTGAGCCTGGCGTGCATGGAAGACTACGAACTGCCACCGCTGATCCAGGAGATTGCCACTGCGGCCCCCGATGAGCTATGGAACCGCGAACAGCACCTCTTGTCCCCCGTCGAAAATGTCCATGAGGAGTGCAACGCCTCGCCGGGCGCAGATTCTGAGGCGGCAATCACCCCATCGCCCATCGCCCAATCCTCCATCAACAAAGTCTCGTACCGGACGCCGGATTATCTGCTCGGTTCGGCGCAGGATTATCGTCCCGGCACCCCGGGGACACGTGAGCATATCTGGCAGGCCACCCTTGGACCGGGGGCGGTGGTTTTCACCAACCATCCCGCGCGCAGTGGCACCACAGAGGCTCATGTTCCCGGTTTCTGGCGCGGCAACGGCGTTTTGCCGCGCGTGGCGCAGTGGAAGGACGTCCTTATCGCCGTGTACCACCTGCCGGATGACGATTGGATGGGCTTTACGCACGCTTACTTCCCGATCTCTGCTTTCGACGCTTACGCGATACAGGAAGATGCACACGGTCATCCGTGGGCCTTCGCCCGCAAGGGCGCCGGCTACCTGGCGCTCACCGCTGCACAGGGGTTCACGCTGATGACCACCGGGCCGGGCGCCTACCGTGAACTACGTTCGCCGGGATTACACCATGTCTGGCTGTGTCAAATGGGACGCGCCGCCCTGGATGGAGAGTTCGAGGCTTTCCAGGACAGCGTCCTCACGTTGCCGGTGACGTTCGACGCTCTGGCGGTGACTTTTGCTACACTGCGCCACGAGACGCTGGCCTTTGGGTGGGAAGGCCCGTTGCTGCGTGATGGTCAACCGGAGCCGCTCTCGAACTTCAAGCACTACGAGAATCCGTATTGCAGCGTGGATTTGCATGCTCCCCAGATGGAGATAAAATCTGCGAACTATCTCATGCGCCTCAAATTTGCCGCTGACTGACTCAAGAGCGACTCAGTCGGTGTACCTGTCCGAAAAGTGTAAAAACCTGTCCGAAAAGTAGTAGACTTTTGGGGCAAGGAATGATAAAGTAGAAGGTAAGCCGAGGGCTAAAACCCCATGGCTTAGCACACGAAGCCTCCCAAGGGGGGTTATCAGCCCACCGGGCTTTGTGGATTTAGCCGATGGCTTTAGCCTCGGCTGGGGTTATCAGCCCACCGGGCTTTGTAGATTTAGCCTCGGCTGGGGGTATCAGCCCACCGGGCTTTGTGGATTTAGCCGATGGCTTTAGCCTCGGCGGGGGTTATCAGCCCACCGGGCTTTGTGGATTTAGCCGAGGCTAAAGTTCTATGACTCTATGACCGGGCATCTGGTTGACCTGATACCCGGAAAGAGAATTTTATTCCAATCCATTTTAGGAAGAAGGAGGAAGCTATGAAATCGAAGGTATTGACCCGCCGTGAATTTCTGCACCTGACCACGGCAGCCGCGCTCGGCGCGGTAGCGACGGCCTGTACGGCACCGACGCCGCAGATCATCGAAAAGACGGTCGAGGTCGAAAAGGTCGTCGAGAAAACGGTCGAGGTGCCCAAGACGGTCGAGGTCGAAAAGATTGTGGAGAAGACTGTTGAGGTCCCACAGGGACGCAGCGAACCCCCCATGCTGGAAGCGCGCGTCAAAGCCGGAGAATTGCCCCCGGTTGATGAACGGCTCCCGATGAACCCCTTCGTGGTGGGCGGGCGCGATGCCATCGGCGTCTACGGCGGTGAGATTCGCCAAATCCACTTCGACACCGTCTGGTCGACCGATACTTACGACTGGTTAGCCGACCGGGTGGTGCAATACTCGGACGCGGACTTCCGCACGCTCGTCCCCAACATGATCGAGAGCTGGGAAGCCTCGGACGATGGCACGACTTACACATTCCACATGCGCAAAGGCATGCGCTGGTCGGATGGGGAGCCGTTGACCACCGCGGATGTCGATTTCTGGTGGAACAAATGGGCCACGGTTGAAGACCTGGGATGGATCGCCAATCCGTTCAATGGCATCCAGAACCAAAAATGCAATCTCGAAATCCTTGACGATTACACGTTCCGCTGCACGTTCGATTACACGTTTGGCCTCTTCCCTCACATCCTTACCCGTAACATGGGCGGCTATCCGCAGGAAGGCCCCTTCATGCCGGCGCACTTCCTGAAGAACTACCACCCTGACTATGCCGGGCAGGATGCCATCAACAAGCTGATGGCCGAGTGGGGGATGGAGACGTGGCAGCAAGTGACCAACCGTTTCTGCAACCAGTGGGGTTTGAACATCTGGCAGTTCCCAGATTGGGCCAAGGACTTCCCGACGCTGGCGGCCTGGATTCCGAAAGAATATCCGGCAGAGGGACTTATCCTCTTCGAACGCAACCCTTACTACTGGAAGGTTGACCTGGTGGGCAACCAGCTCCCCTACATCGACACGCTGCGCCTGGACTACATGGCCGACACCCAGACCATGGAACTGAAACTGATCGGCGGTGAGTTGGACTGGGTAGGGATGCACGACGTGACCATCGCCAAATATCCCCTGTACAAGGAGAACGAGGACAACGGCAAGTACGTCGTGGGCGACTATCTCTCTTGTATGACCGACCGCTACACCCTCTACCCCCGTCGCACACTGCCCAATGATCCGGTGCTGGAAGAGATCGTCAACCATCCCAACTGGACCCGCGCGCTCTCGGTCGCCATCGACCGCGATGAGATCAACGAGAGCCTCTTCTACGGTATGGCCCGCGTGGGTCAGATGGCTCCTATGCCTAACTCCAGTTATTACAAAGAGAAGTACGGTACGGCGTGGGCGCAGTATGACCCCGATCTGGCGAACCAACTGTTGGACGAGATGGGACTGAAGAAGGGCAGTGACGGCATCCGCGTGCGTCCCGACGGCAAGCCTCTGAGCTACTTAATTGAGCAAGCGGGCATCCGTGTGGGCGCTTCGACCGCCGAGTTCTGCGAGATGATCTGCACCTACTGGCGCGAGATCGGCATCAATGCAACGACCAAAGAGATCGATGAGTCGCTGTACAATGAGCGGATGACGGCCAACCAGGTGGAGTGCGGCCTCTGGCACGCCGACCGCTGCACCGATATGCTCCTGCCGATCCAGATGCAGTGGTATATACCCACTGCAGATTGTCAACAGGGTGGCGTTTCTTGTGCCTGGCAAACCTGGTACACCGCCGTGGACAAGGAAGCGGAGGGCATCATTGCGCCGCCGGAGGAGATCCAGCAACTGTACGCCTGGGTTGACGAGATGCGGCTGGTCATTGACGATGACGAGCGCATCGCGATCGGCCAAAAGATCTTCGATTACCTGGCCGATAAACCCCTGGCCATCGGCATCGTCCTCGAAAGCCCCTGCCCGGTGATGTACAACAAGAACATGCGCAACATGCCGCGCCCGAGAGTCCCCATCGGCTGGGACACCTACGGCATCAACACCTACCATCCGTGCGCCTTCTTCTACGAAGGGGGGCAACGGGCATAAAGCTCCCGTGAATATGCTGCCGGGCTGCTGGTTCAAAGCCAGCAGCCCGGTTTGGGCTTGAGCACGAGCGCGCCGTCAGGAGACTGGCCCGCGTCTGCTTCATTCACTGCATCGGCTGATTGCATGTGAAGCCAAAGGCACAGGTCGAAAATTTGTGGTTCTATGTGCATAGGAGGTGAATTCTTATGCTGTCCTATATCATTCAGCGTATCATTCGTGTGATACCCCAATTGCTGCTGATTTCAATCCTGGCTTTTATCATCATCCAACTTCCCCCTGGAGATATTGTGACGTTACAGTTACAGCGTCTACAGGCCAGCGGGGTAGCGGTCAGCGAGGCGCAGGCCAATGCCCTGATGAGACAATATGGGATGGACAAGCCGATGTACCAGCGGTATCTGCTCTGGATCAGCAATATCATCACCAAGTTCGACTTTGGATATTCATACACCTTTGAAAAACCCGTGGGACAGGTCATTATGGAACGCATGGGATATACTTTTGCCATCGCCCTGGCCTCGGCCATCTTTACCTGGGTGGTGGCGATCCCTATCGGTATCTTCGCCGCCGTAAAGCAATACTCGTTAGCCGACTATGTGATCACCTTCCTGACCTTCGTGGGATTGGCCGTTCCCGCGTTCTTCCTGGCTATGATCATTATGTACCTCGCTCTGACGAAGTTCGGCATCCGCGCCGGCGGGCTGTTTTCACCGGAATATATGATCCAACCGTGGAGTTGGGGCAAGTTTGTAGATCTGTTAAAGCATGTGTGGCTCCCCATCATTCTCCTCGGCACCGGCGGCGTCGCCGGCACAATCCGCACCATGCGCGCGATGATGCTGGACGAGCTGCGTAAGCCATACGTGACGGTAGCGCGCGCCAAAGGGCTGTCTGAATTTCAGGTCATTATGCGCTACCCCGTGCGCCTGGCCATCAACCCGATCATCAGCGGTTTGATGTGGCTATTGCCGTGGCTTTTCTCCGGTGGCATCATCCTGGAGATCGTTCTCAATCTCCCCACCGCCGGCCCGGCGTTGTACGCCGCGTTGAGACAACAGGATATGTATATGGCCGGCGCTTATATCTTGATTACCGGCGCCTTAACCGCCATCAGCGCGATCTTCTCTGACATTATGTTGGCCGTATCGGATCCACGCATCCGCTTCGGCGGTGTGGAGGGCGCATGAGCAAGAAAACCGCACAAAAAAAGCAATTGGGGCGCCAGAAACGACGTCAGGCCCAGGCCGGGCAGGAAGAAGAGTTCTACCGGGCCGGGCAATGGCAACTGGTATGGTGGAAGTTCAAGCGTCATAAGCTGGCTCAGATGGCGATGGTGGTTCTGGCAATCCTGTACTTTATCGCTATCTTTGCCGAATTTGTCAGCCCCCACGATCCCTTGCGGCGCTTCAAACAATATCTGGCCTACCCCCCAACGGCGATCCATATCCGCGATACACAAGGCGGATTTCATACGCCGTTCATCTATGGCGTGAAGATGGGGCGTGACCCGGTCACATTCAGACCGGTCTACCAGGAAGACACGAGTATCATCTACCCGATTGGATTCTTCGTTCACGGCGACCCTTACAAGTTCTGGGGGTTGTTCAAGAGCGATATCCATCTCTTTGGCGTCAGCGGGGGCGAGGACGCCATGCCGCTCTTCATCTTGGGAACCGACACCATCGGACGTGACGTATTGTCGCGCATTTTCTATGGAGGGCGTATCTCATTGAGCGTCGGGTTGGTCGGGATTGCCATCAGCTTCGTCCTGGGGCTGATCCTGGGCGGCATTTCGGGGTTCTTCGGCGGCGTCGTTGATGAAATCATCCAGCGGATCATCGAGGTGATCACCACGCTCCCCACGATTCCGCTGTGGATGGCCCTGGCGGCGGCGCTGCCGCGCGAATGGCCACAATTACGCATCTACTTTGCCACCACGCTGATCCTTTCCATCCTGGGATGGACGGGCCTGGCGCGGAGTGTGCGCGGACGGCTGCTCAGTATGCGCGAGGAAGATTTCGTGTTGGCAGCCCGGTTGGACGGGGAGAGCGAAGCGGCGATCATCGCCCGCTACATGATCCCCGGCTTCGCCAGCTACATCATCGTTTCGCTCACCGGGTCGCTGCCCGGGATGATCCTCGGCGAGACATCGTTGAGTTTCCTGGGGATCGGCCTGAACCCGCCGACCATCAGTTGGGGCGTGATGTTACAGGATGCCCAGGATATTATGAACGTGGCCCACTACCCGTGGATTCTTTGGCCGGTGCCGGTGGTGGTGCTTGCCGTGCTGATGTTCAACTTTTTGGGCGACGGCTTGCGTGATGCCGCAGACCCCTACGTGAGCTAGGAGGCGCTATGTCGTCGGATCATGTGCTTGCCGAAATCAAAAATCTACACACCTATTTCTACCTGGCCGAGGGCATCGTCCGGGCGGTGGATGGCGTCGATCTGGTGATCAAACCGGGACGCACGTTAGGCATCGTGGGGGAAAGCGGCTGTGGTAAGAGCATCACCGCGCTTTCGCTGATGCAGTTAGTCCCTTCCCCAGGTCGCATCGAGGAAGGGGAGATCACCTATTATCGAACCATCCACAAGACGGAATCAACATCGACCGCGAATATCATCGAGATCACCAAACTCAAGCCCAACAGCCGTGAAATGCGCGCCATCCGGGGCAACCAGATTTCGATGGTCTTCCAGGAGCCGATGGCCGCCATGCTCCCCGTGCGTACCGTGGGGGCGCAGATCATGGAGGCCATCATCCTGCATCAGCAGGTGAGCAAGGCCGAAGCCCGTGAGCGCGCCATCGATATTCTGACCCGCGTCAAGCTGCCCAACGCCGACCAGATTGTGGATACCTATCCCTTTCAGTTGAGCGGAGGCATGCGTCAGCGCGCCGTGATCGCTATGGCGTTGAGCTGCAATCCCAACTTGCTCATCGCCGACGAGCCGACGACGGCGTTGGACGTGACGACCGAGGCCCAAATCCTCGATCTGATGCGGGATTTGCAGCGGGAATACAACATGGCGATTATGTACATCACCCACAATCTGGGAGTCATCGCCGAGATGGCCGACGAAGTTGCGGTGATGTATATGGGCAAAATCGTCGAGCAGACCGATGTCACGTCCATCTTCAGAAACCCTATGCACCCTTACACGCAGGCGTTGCTCAGGTCTATTCCGCAGCTTGACGACGTGATGGCGCGCGTCGGCAAGAAGAAGCGGCTGGAGACGATCAAGGGCATGGTGCCCGATCCCTACAGTGTACTGCCGGGATGTTCTTTCCATCCCCGCTGCCCCCAGTTTATGCAGGGTGTGTGTGACCAGGCAGTGCCCGCTGTCGTTGAAATGGAACCAGGCCATACCGTCAGGTGTCACCTGTATACTTCCCGTTCCTCACATGTCCAAACAAATTAAGGATACCATGCTATGACCGATCAAATCAATATCCCCAATGAACCTCCCAGGCAGGCCGGGCAGCCGGTCCAGCCGCCATTATTAGAAGTCAAGGCGCTCAAGAAGTACTTTCCTATCCAGCGCGGGTTCTTCAAACGAGTCGTCGGCCACGTCAAAGCGGTGGATGGCGTCGACTTCTACGTCAACGAAGGGGAGACGCTAGGGCTGGTCGGAGAAAGCGGATGCGGGAAAACCACCACCGGGCGTTGCATCCTGAAGGCCATTGTGCCTTCCAGCGGTGAAGTATGGTTTCAAGACCCGCACATGGGGCGGGTCAATGTCAGCGCGTTGGAGAACGAGCAACTGGTGCAAGTGCGCCGCAACATGCGGATGATCTTCCAGGACCCCTATGCCTCCCTCAACCCCCGCATGACGCTGTTGGACATCGTCGGAGCGCCGCTGCGGGCGATGAACCTCGCACAAGGCAAGGAACTGGAGGATCGCGTGGCGGAAATGCTGCGTCTGGTTGGTCTGCGCCCGGAATACATGCGGCGCTATCCGCATGCCTTCAGCGGTGGACAGCGCCAGCGCATCGGCCTGGCTCGCGCGCTGGCCCCGCATCCCAAGTTTTTAGTGTGTGATGAACCGGTCTCCGCGCTCGACGTGTCGGTGCAGGCGCAAATCCTCAATCTGCTCCAGGAACTTCAGGAAGAAATGGGACTGACCTATCTGTTTGTGGCCCACGACTTGAGCGTCGTCGCCCACATCAGCGAGCGGGTGGCAGTGATGTATGTGGGGAAGATGGTCGAGATGGCGATGACGCACGAATTGTTTATGACGCCCAAACACCCTTACACCGAAGCGTTGATGTCGGCCATTCCCCGTCCCGACCCTACGCCGCGCGAGAAGCGCATCCTCCTCACCGGCGAAGTGGCGAACCCGGCCAACCCGCCGTCGGGATGCTATTTCCACCCGCGCTGCACCTACGCCACGGACATCTGCAAGACGGAAGAGCCGTCATTCGATGAAATCAGCCCCGGGCACTACGTCAAATGTCATCGCGCCGCCGAACTGAACCTCAGCGGTGTGTTGAATCTGGCGTGATGGAGCGCAAGCTGTCAGCATTTTCACCGCAGAGTACGCAGTGTACGTGGAGATTTCTTTTTTTCTCTCTGTGAACTCTGTGCCCTCTGGGGCTATTTTATACGAGGAGAACAGACTTATGCCAAACGATTGGGAAAACCCCCAGATGGTCGGGCAGAACAAAGAACCCGCCCACGCTACCTTGTTACCCTATCAGGATGTCCCAACTGCGCTGAACGGCGACCGTCGTGCGTGCACTCACTTCCAATTGCTCAACGGTGACTGGCAGTTCAAAGGGGCGCCGAATCCGGCCTCCGCGCCGGAGGATTTTTACGTCGAGCCCTTCAACGACGATGGCTGGGACATGATCGCCGTGCCGGGCAACTGGCAACTACAAGGCTATGACGTACCGATGTACACCAACGTCCAGTACCCGTTCTGCCCCGACTATATGCCAGAAGTTCCCAAGGATCATAACCCCGTCGGCTGCTACCGTACCTCTTTCATCCTTCCCGAAGACTGGGCCGGCAAGCAGGTGTTCATCGTCTTCGACGGCGTGGATTCGGCGTTCTACCTCTGGGTCAACGGAAAGGTCGTGGGCTATAGCCAGGACAGCCGTCTGCCGGCAGAGTTCAACCTCACACCGTACCTGCGCCCCGGCGAGAACACGCTTGCTGCGCGCGTCTACCGCTGGTCTGACGGCAGTTACCTCGAAGATCAAGACTTCTGGCGCTTGAGCGGCATCTACCGCGACGTGTACCTCTTCGCCGCGCCCCCTGTCCACATCCGCGACTTCTGGGCCGTGACCGAATTGGACGCGGACTATCGGGACGCCGTTCTCAACATCCGTGCCGATATCCACGCTTATGAAGCCGTGGCTCTGGACGGCTACACGGTCGAAGTACAGCTCTACGATGCGCAGAACCAATGCGTCGTACAATCTCGATCTTCAATTTCCGATCTTCAATCTTCATCTTCAATTTCCTTCGTCCTTCCCGTCTCCAACCCTCTTAAATGGTCGGCGGAACACCCCAACCTGTACACGCTGCTGCTCACCCTCAGGGATGCTGAGGAAACCGTGCTCGAAGTCGAACGCTGCCACGTCGGCTTCCGTAAGGTCGAAATCGAGGACGGCAAAATCCTCATCAACGGCGCGCCGGTCTATTTCCACGGCGTCAACCGTCACGAACATCACCCCGACACCGGGCACACGGTCGGCGGCGAGTCGATGCTCGAAGACATCCTGCTGATGAAGCGCTTCAACATCAACGCGGTGCGCACCTCCCACTACCCCAATGATCCCCGCTGGTACGATCTGTGCGATCAATACGGCCTGTACCTGATCGACGAGGCTAACCTGGAAACCCACGGCGTCTGGGACGAGCCGACCCGCGATCCGGTGTGGCAGACGGCGTTCCTGGAGCGCGGCAGCCGCATGGTCGAGCGCGATAAGAATCATCCCAGCGTCGTGATCTGGTCGCTCGGCAACGAGTCCGGACACGGGCCGAACCACGCGGCGATGGCGGCCTGGATCCACGCGAACGATCCGACGCGCCCGGTGCATTACGAATCGGCCGGTGATGAGCCTTACGTGGACATGATCAGCACGATGTACCCCTCGCTGGAGCGCCTGGCGGCGCTGGCCGAAGCGCCGGGCGAAACACGGCCCTTCATCCTCTGCGAATATGCGCACGCAATGGGCAACAGCCCCGGTAACCTGAAGGAGTATTGGGAGACCATCGAGAAGTATCCCCGGGTGCGCGGCGCGTTCGTGTGGGACTGGGTGGATCAGGGACTGCGGCGTACTTCTCCCCCCGCTTCCTCTTCTTCCGTCACCCCCGTTGAGGGGGAAACCGGGGAGGAATGGTTCGCCTACGGCGGCGACTTCGGCGACGTCCCCAACGACGGGAGCTTCTGCATCAACGGCCTGGTCTTCCCCGACCGCACGATTCACCCGGCGTTGTGGGAAGTGAAGAAGGTCTACCAACCGGTGCGGGTCGCGGCGGTAGACGTGTTGGCGGGAAAAGTGGAAGTCATCAACCGCTACGACTTCTCCGATCTGAGTCACCTGGACATCACCTGGACGCTACAAAAGGATGGACAGATCGTGCAGCACGGCCGACTCCCCCGCATGAGCACGCCGCCCGGCGGACGTGAGATCGTGACGATCCCCTTCTCCACCCCTGTTTCTCCCCTCCGCGGAGGGAAAACAGAGGGAGTGGGAGCGGAATATCACCTCACCCTCAGCTTCACGCTGGCGGAAGCCACCCCCTGGGCCGAGGCCGGGCACGAAGTTGGCTGGGCGCAGTTCGTCGTCCCCTTTCCCACGTCTGAGGTAAAACCGGTGGCGATAGCAACGCTGCCGGCCCTGACCATGACCGAATCCGACGCGCGAGCCGGAGTCGCGGGACGGAATTTTCGCCTGGTCTTCGACAAACAGGCCGGAACGGTGGCGTCACTACAATATCAGGGGCATGATCTGCTCGTGCACGGTCCGCAATCCAACTTCTGGCGCGCGCCAACCGAGAACGATCTCAACTCATGGGGTGAGGAGCGCGCGGCGCAGCGCTGGCGTGAAGTTGGACTGGATCAACTCGTAGAACACGTCACGGCGGTGACGGTAAAACAGCCCACGCCGCAGGCCGTCGAAATCGTGGTCCATTCGGTGTGCACACCCGGCGCAGACTTCGCCGTTCCCATCGCGCCTGGCCCGGAGCAGCAACCGGAAATGCTGGGCCAGTTCCTCTCATGGTCCCTGGACAAGGAGACCTTGCGTGCTTTCTGCGCCTCTATCCACATCCCCTACGACAGTCTGCCCGGAACGATCAAAGCGGCCAAGATCAAAGGACTGCTCGGCCACTTTGTGCCGGAGAACCGGCTCCCGGAATTGATGGCCGGCCTCTATCACTTCCTTAAAGAGACTGCGCCGGACAAAGTCCGCCCCGAATTCGAAGCGGCGCTCTTCCAGCGGCAGATGGGCGCCCCGGAAGCCAAAGCGCCGGCGCGATTCGCGTGCACGTATACTTACACGATTTACGGCAGTGGAGATGTGATCATCGAGCACCACGTTGTCCCGGAAGTTCCCGGTTTGCCGTTCCTGCCGCGCATCGGCCTGCAGATGACGCTGCCGGGCGGCTACGAGCAGTTCACCTGGTACGGGCGCGGCCCGCACGAGAACTATGTCGACCGGAACTACGGCGCGCAGGTGGGCATCTACAGCGGCACGGTGGATGAACAGTATGTGCCGTACATCGTCCCCGAAGAAAACGGCAACAAGACCGAAGTGCGCTGGGTCGCCTTGACGAACGCCGTGGGCGTGGGCCTGTTGGCTGTGGGATCGCCGTGGCTGGAAGTGAGCGCGCATCACTACACCACCCGGGACTTGACCGTGGCGATGCATACTTACGAGTTGCATCGCCGCAACGACATCACGCTCAACCTGGATTATGCGCAATCCGGGCTGGGGAGCGCGAGCTGCGGGCCGGGACGCCGGCCGGAGTATCAACTCAAACCGGTCGAGACGCGCTACCGCGTGCGCCTGCGGCCTTTTTCGCAGGCGGCGGAATCGCCGCTGGCGTTGAGCAAACAACGGTTGTGATTTGCCTCCAGTTGGAATGTTCGAGCGCGGGAATGCTCGAACGTTCCAGCTTTTACTACCCGACTAACGACTGATGACAACCACACATCCTGATCGCAAAGACTACTGGCTGGCCGGCCTGATCGGCATTTTTGCCCTGGCGCTCTACGTGCGGACGCTGGCGCCAGACGTGCTCTACGGCGACAGCGCCGAATTTCAGACGCTCGCTTACACCCTGGGGACGACCCATTCCACGGGCTATCCCGTGTACCTGTTGCTGGCGCGCTTGGTGGGATTTCTGCCGCTTGCCTCCCCTGCCTGGCGCGTCAACCTGGTTTCGGCGCTGTGCGCGGCGTGGACGGTGGGTGGCGTCTACCTGCTGATCCGCTTCTTCACCCCCCGCCGCCTAGGGGCGGCGTTGGGCAGTATCGCGCTGGCGCTGTCGTACACCTTCTGGTCGCAGGCGATCATCGCCGAAGTCTACACGCCGGGGATGGCGCTGCTGATAACGGTGCTGCTGCTGTTGGCCCATTGGCAAAGCGAGCCGCTGGCACGCCGCCGCGCACTGGCATGGGCTACGGCGCTGACGTGTCTAGCGCTGGGCGTCCACGCCTCGGCGGCGTTGATAGCCCCGTCTGCCCTCGCGTTCGTCCTGGGGGTGCTGGCCTTCCAGCCCAAAGCGCAAATCTGGCCCTGCTTGAAGGCTGCCGCCGTGGGGTTCGCTGCCGGGCTGGGCTTCTATTTCCTGACGTTCGTGCTGCTTGACCTGCACAACCCGCCATCCAGCTTCATCCAGGTGATGTTATATCCCTCGCGTTCGATCTGGGGATTGCAATCCGGCGACATCGACGGCGTTTTTGAACACTGGTGGTTGACCATCTCCAGCCTGCAATGGCGTAGTGTGATGTTCCCGGAAGACAGCAGTTTCGCCGTGGCGATCAGCGACTACTTCACCCGTGTCCTGAGTCAGGAGTTTTCGCTGGGGATGATCGGGCTTGCCGTGATTGGCCTGGGCGAGATTCGTCACGCCGCGCGGCAACTCGCCAAAAGCGCCGGGAACCCCGAACTCGACGACACCAAGACGCGCGTCCAGGCGTTCATCAAGTCCATCCCCACTGCTCCCACCTTGAGCCTGGGCGTCTTCATGGCCCTGAATTACCTGGTGATGTTGATATTCATCCTCAACTACCGTCCAGGGGATCAATATGTGTTTTATCTCGCCACCTATATCGGCATCGCCACAGCAATCGGCGTGGGGATTGGACGGATGTTGGAATGGACGGTTCGGCCGGCGACCCGGCGCCAACGCTGGCGGCGTTATCTTTATCCGGTGATCATGGTGTTGAGCGTGATGATCGTCGTCACACCCTACGCCGGCCCGCGCTGGGAGGCGCTTTGGGCCGGCAAAGGGACTTTTGTGCAGGAGACGTATCCTTACCCGCTCGAAAACCTGAAAGAGCCGCGCCTGATTTATACCATGTGCCTGTCTCTATTGCCGGAAGATGCGTTCGTGGTGATGAACTGGCGCGCCTTGTACACGATGTACTACCTGGCGCACGTGGAGAAACGGCGTCCCAACATCGTCATCAAAGAAGCCACGCCGTATGGCAGCAACAACCTGATTGCCGCTAGCCTGCTGGAAGAAATGACCGATGCCGTGCGCGCCGGGCGTCCGGTCTTCGTGGATCAGGTCTATCCCGGGTTGCGAGAGCGCTTCCGCGTCATGCCGGCGGCAGGCGGCGATTTCTATCGGCTGACGTTGCCGCGACAATGAAATTTCTCTGTATGACAATTGAACAGAGCAAAGGTTATGATACAATGAAGACAAAGGGATCATAATCATGCAAATCAAAGACATTATTTGGCTTCCCGACATCATAGACAAACTGGATTGAAAGCATCATGCCGTTCCCGAAGAAGTAGAACAAGTCTTTGATGGACAGCCGATGTATCGTCGTATCGAACGTGGCAAGATACGTGGTGAGGATTTATATGTAGCATTGGGACAAACCGACACAGGCCGTTACTTGATCGTTTTCTTTGGTTCACAAGACAACAGGTGAAGCGCCGATTATCAGCGCGCTGGATATGGCACAGAAGGATCGTAGACAATATGAACACAAAAAGTAAACGGCGAGACCCCCTACCTGAGGCGTTTGAAAGTATCGAAGCAGCAGGCGATTTCTGGGATACGCACGATTTGAGTGATTACTGGGACCAGACTAGCGAAGTACACTTTGAAGTAAGCCTTGGTCGGCGGGTTATTTTAGTACCTTTGGAACAGAATGTTGCGCACCAATTAGCGAGTGTTGCCAGGCGTCAAGGGCTGTCCACTGAAACTCTGGTTAACTTATGGCTCAACGAGCGACTCCAACAACTGGAAGTGCCTGCTTAAGCCCGCGCGCTTTATGGTCTCCCCTTATTCTGCACCTGATACCATGAAACGCGCCGACGGCTCGGCGCGTTTCGCCTACGTCACGCTGTTGATGCGCAACGACAGCTACCTGCCCGGCGTGCTGACGTTAGCATACGGCCTGCGCTGCCAGAACACCCGCGCCGACCTGATCTGCATGGTGACGCCGGAGATCACGGCGGAAGCCCGCTATGCGCTGGACTTGTTGTTCGACCATGTCGTCGAGGTCGAGCCGCTCTTCATCCCCTACAAGCGACGACAGGCGCGGCAGTACATCCCCTACGTCTTCACACGAATGCACATGCTCCGGCTCGGCGCGGATGGCGACCTGGGGCCATCCTACGAGAAGCTCGTGGCGCTCGATGCCGACGTGCTGCCCATCAAGCACTACGATCACCTGTTCACGCTCAACGCGCCGGCGGGCATCCTCAACGAGTCCAAGGCGCACTTCGTGGATTACGATGACGACGGGAAATACATCATCCCGCCGAGCGTGGCGACCGAGGGCACATGGCGCTGGCACGAAGCCTACAATCCCCTCTGCTCGCACGGACAGCCTATCCCGTCGGCCATCACCGACCGCGTCAAGGATGATCCCACCAACATGGGCGTGAACACCGCGTTGCTTGTCGTGCGGCCCTCCATGGCCGAGTTCATAGCGATCGAAGCCGACCTGCAACGGCCTGAAATTCGGCGTTACATCGGCGACTTGTTCGAGTGGCCCGACATGCAGTACCTCACCATGCGTTGGTCGGGACAATGGACCAACGTGGACATCCGTTTCTGCGGGTTCAGCGGCTATCCCTACCTGGCCGTGCTGTTCGGTACGCACTACGCCGGCATAAAGCCGTGGCACTTCCACAAAGCCCAGGCTATAGCCCATTATGGCCGCTTCGAGGACTTTCAATACTGGTTCAAGCAGTATACGGCGATGGTCACGCAAACCTATCCCCGGTTGCAAAAAGTGAAACGGCTGGAACGGTTGTTGAAACAGATCAGAGAACTCAACGCTAATATGTGGAACTCGTAACTATTCAACCGCCTTGCCAGGTGGCGGGCGGCGAAGCCGCCCGCCCCCCCCTTTTGCCCCCTTCTTTCTCGCTTGCGGGGGAGGAGGGGGCTGGGGGATGAGAGGGTCATCATCTGCCGGGGTAACCTATTATGTGCCCTCTCCAAAGTCCCGTTCGCCACCTGGCAAGGGTGGCTGAATAGTTACCTGGCCTGAATCGATACCTCTCGCATACGAGCACTGACACATAGCGATCCGTGTCACATTCTGGAGGAACCATGCCATACGCATTGAAATACGACATTACCCAAGACGATCTCGGCCACTTTGCCGGGCGCGGCCCGGCCTTCGTCACCTTCGGAGAGACGATGGTGCGCGACACTCCCGCCGACGGCGAACGCCCGGAGCGCACGCGCCAGGTCCACCTCTCGATGGCGGGCAGTGAATACACGCTGGCGCTAGGCCTGTCCCGTTTGGGTATCCCATCGAGCTACATCACCCGCGTGCCCGACAACCCTTACGGGCGGATGCTACGCAACATTGCCCGCGAAAACGGCGTCAACACCGATCATTTCGTCTGGGCGCCGAAAACCGAACCCATCGGGCGCTTCATCTACGAGATCGGGCGCACGCCGCGCCGCGACAGCGGCATCTACCAGCGCATGTTCTCCGCCGCCTCCAGGCTTGACGCCGGGATGGTGGATTGGCCAGCGGCGCTCAAAGACTGCCGGCTCTTTCACACGTCGGGCATCACCTTTGGACTGGCGGCGCACAGCAAGTACGCGCGCAATTACCTGCTGGCGGCCTTCGAGGAAGCGATGGCCGACAAACCTGCAGAATGTTGGGTGGGGATGGACTTCAACTATCGCGCCACCCTCTGGTCGGTGGAACAGGCGCAAGCCGTGCTCACGCCGCTGGTCACGGATCACGTCGACGTGCTGGTAACGACCATCGAGGATATGGCGCAGCTCTACGGGATGGGTTGTGGGCCATATAGCGCCCGGCAGATCGATGACGGCGACATCGGCCCCCTCCAGGACGAGGATCTGCGCGCTTTCGCCGCCGAGGTAGGCGCGCGCTTCAACACCAAAATCGTCGCCATCACCATCCGCTACCCCGACAGCTTCGAGCAACATCGCTGGGAATCGGCAGCGGCGGACGCGGACGGCAATTTCTTCCGTTCACCCGCCGTCAAACCCATCACTCTATGGGACCGGCTGGGCGGCGGCGATACATGGAACGCCGGCTTCTATTACGGCCTGCTCACCGCCGGTTTCAACGCCGACGGCCTGGCGAAAGGCATCCTCGTGGGTGATGCCGCCACGCGCCTCAAGCAGACGCTGCTGTTCGACCTGCCTATCATCGACAAGGCCGAAGTGCAAGCATTGATGAAGGCCGACGTGGCCGGCGGCGGCAAGCGAACGGCGCGCTAAGAAGCAAGAGGTTCCGTATCAGTGGACTGAAGAGCGGAGGGTACGTTCCAAAATCGAGATCACCTGGCCGGTGAGATACGGCGTGGATGCCACCTTAACGCCCTACTGGGATTGACGACGCCAGAAGGGGACGGTTTCTACAGGCTGCACCTCGGCTGCCGCCGGGTGCGGCTTCTGCGGCACCTCGAGCAGAAAGCGTCGTATGGCGTGCAGGGCCGCTCTGAGAATCATATCCCCGATGCCCACCAGATTGAGGTCGATGAACATCGCCTCCTCGGGCAGCTCGCTATCCAGGTGTTGCATCTCTTCGCGGAAAATCTGCATCAGATCATCCTCATGCTCTTCCAGAAAGATCGCCAGATCACGCCGGGTCAGGTTGAAGGCGCTTTCGCGCACAGCTTTACGTAAAGGCATCATCTCCTCCTATTTCTCAGCAACAAAAAACACCCGCGGTTCGGCTTCCAGATCGTCAAGCGGCATCGCCAGATCGTCCAAACGTGCGCCATAGGCGCTGCGGAAGCCGGCATCCAACAGCGCCGTGTGGACGGCAGACATCTCGAACAGCGTGTTGAACGCGGTTTGATCGAAACGGTCGTAGAGTCCATTCTCCCGGCGCAAGAATCCCGAAATCTGAGTGTAGGCGCGGTTCTGTTCTTCCACCCACACGCCGCGGGTAAACAACGCCAGATCGTCGGTCATTTGTACGCTCGCGCCCGCCCAGTGCTGCAACCCGCGTCGCGTGTTAAGGTCAAAGATGAACCGCCCCCCGGCCGACAAAACTGCGCCAACGGAACGAAAACAGCCCCGCAGTGCTGCCATATCGGGCAAGTGGTTGAGCGCATCATAAGTCGAAATCGCCAGTCCGAACGGCCCATCCAGCATAAAGTCGGCGGCATCCCCCTCCACGAAGCGCGCGCGCCCGGCGTCGATGTACGGTTGTGCTTTTTCAATCGCATAGCGTAGCATTGCCGGAGAAAAATCCAGGCCGGTGACATTGTAGCCGTGTTCCAGGAGATACAGAGCCAGTTGTCCCGTCCCGCAGCACACGTCCAGTGCGGTTTTGTTGATGGGTTCTGGCGACGTACTCTCGTAGAAAGCCCAGATACGAGGGGCAACATGCTTCGCCCATCCACCCCAGTACAGATCGTATACGTGGGCAAACTCTGCATTGTATGGCGCCATTCCTAAGCTCCCTCCACCGGCTTTCCCAGCACTTCGACCACCAGGAAATGCGATAATCCGCAGAAACGCAACGGCGTATGCTCCAGCGCATACGTCATCTGTTGCAAGAAACGCCCCACACGCGGCAGGCGGGCGACGATGTTATCGTACCCCGGGTAAATCTGCGTGTGGACGACGACGCGCACCGGTTGACCGACGAACAACCGTCGCAGGGCGCGCCCGCTGTAAGCGCGCACGTGCGGCGCGAGACGATGGCGCAGCGCATCGGGCAGCCAGTTGACCAGTGGCTTGTTGCCGAAGTGATAGACCCCGCGCCAGTAGATGCCGTGCGTCTCGAAGAAATAGGCCCGGTTGGGCACGAAGATCACAATGCGCCCGCCGGGGCGGGTCACACGAACCATCTCCTGCGCGCAGCGGCGATCGTCCGCCACATGCTCTAGCACCTCGTGCGAGAAGACCACGTCAAAGACGTTATCGGCAAACGGCAGTCTCTCCCCCACTGCACGAGCCGCACCCTTCGCCCGTGCCCGGGCCTCGCGCGCCCGGTCGGCCTCAATCTCGATACCGAAAACATCCGGCGTATAGCGCAGGAAGGCCGAGGTGTACATCCCCAACCCACAGCCCACGTCTAGCACACGCCGTCCTTCCAGAGGGGCGTATTGCCGTACCATCGCCAGACGCCGCTCTTGTCCGGCACGCCACACGAAGGAAGGATTCCCCCTGAGCGCCGTTTGATCCGTCATCGTCATAGCGCCCGATTGTAAGTTCAAAAGGCCGCATGTCAAATTGACAGGCCATTGTACTTGTGGTACTATTGGCTTTGGACTCTTGACTTTTTTCCCAGGAGGGGACTATGACCGTATCCCGCACAGAACGTCTCACAGAAGCATTGTATGCGCTCCAAGCCGGCACCACGGATATCGAGGCTTCGGCCATTGTCAGCGTCGATGGCTTGATCATCGCCTCGGCGCTGCCCGCCGGTTCGGAAGAAGACCGCGTCTCGGCCATGTCGGCGGCCATGCTGTCGTTAGGTGAGCGTATCGCCGGTGAACTGCGGCGGGGTGCGCTGGAGCAGGTTTACATCAAAGGGGATAAAGGCTACGTCATTCTTATGTCCGTTGGCGAGGAAGCGGTGCTCACGGTATTGGCTCATCAAAATGCCAAACTCGGCCTGGTATTCCTGGAAATGCACCGCGCCGTCCAGTCGCTTGTGCCCTTGCTGTAAACTCCTCAACGACGCTCTTTGACTGGATAAGCTGGGCACATTCATGTGCGCCAGCTTTTTTCATCCCCAACAGAATACAAATAGGTTCTTCAGGAGTAACTATTCAGCCGCCTTTGCCAGATTGCGAACGGGACTTTGGGGATGGTGCATAAGATATTGACACTTCGGCCATAGGTGATGACCCTCTCATCCCCCAACCCCCTTCTCCCCCGCCAGCGGAGGAGAAGGGGGCGAAAAAGCGGGGGTGTGGCAGACGGCGAAGCCGCCTGCCACACCCCTTACAGAAAGCCTCCCTTCCCCAGGGAAGGGAGGCAGGGGGAATGGGCTGGTAGGAACACGCCTATCTCGTCATCCAAGAGCGCCTGGCATACCAAAATCCGCGCTAAACCTACTATTAGGACAGGACTTACGCAAGCCTGGCTCGAATCAAGCGGCGGAGGATTTGTAGTGACGCCTTCAGGCGTCTCTTAGGAGCTAAGAACGGCTGAAGCCGTCACTACAAACGGAAATTTGCGTAAGTCCTAAGGAAATAAATTGTGTTTTTCACTGTGTGCTCGGTGACTATTTTCAAGGAGGTCTGGTATGACAAAACGTATTGTTCATCCCCCACGGGGTACACAACTGCACTGCAAAAACTGGCTGCTGGAAGCGCCATTTCGCATGCTCCAGCACAACCTCGATCCGGAAGTGGCGGGCGATCCCGATAATTTGATCGTTTACGGCGGACGAGGAAAGGCAGCCCGCAACTGGGAGGCGTTCGACGCCATCCTGGCGACACTGCAACAAATGGACGTGGACGACACACTGCTGGTGCAGTCGGGCAAGCCGGTCGCCGTCTTCAAGACCTACGAGGACGCACCGCGCGTGCTCATCGCCAACTCCAACATCGTTCCGGCATGGGCCACCCAGGAGAATTTCGATCAATGGGAGCGCGCCGGGCTTATCATGTACGGGCAAATGACGGCCGGCTCGTGGATTTACATCGGCACGCAGGGCATCCTGCAAGGCACGTATGAGACATTGGGCGCGCTGGCCCGCCAGCACTTCGGCCCGCATGCCTCGCTCAAGGGGAAGTTCACGCTGACCGCCGGATTGGGTGAGATGGGCGGGGCACAACCGCTGGCAATTACGATGAACGAGGGCGTGGGCCTCATCGTCGAAGTCGATCCGTGGCGCGCCGAGCGGCGGCTCAAGCACCGCTACGTCAACGCCGTGATGGACGACCTCGACGCGGCACTGCGCACGCTCGAAGACTATCGCGCCAGGGGCGAAGCGTACTCCGTCGGCCTGATCGGCAATGCCGGCGATGTGTTCCCGGAGCTACTGCGGCGGGGCATCATCCCCGATGTAGTCACGGACCAGACGCCGGCGCACGACCCGCTGAGCTACGTCCCCAACGGGATGACGCTGGCTGAAGCCGTGGCGCTGCGGCAGAGCGATCCGCGACGGTACCAGGCTGAAGCCATCCGCACGATGACCGAGCACTGCGCCGCGATGGTCGAGATGCAGAAGCGGGGCGCGGTGGTCTTCGATTACGGCAACAACCTGCGCCAACGCGCCTTCGACCACGGGTTGAGCGAGGCGTTCGACTACCCCGGTTTCGTCCCGGCCTACATCCGCCCGCTGTTCTGCGAGGGGAAAGGCCCGTTCCGCTGGGTGGCGCTCTCCGGCGATCCCAACGACATCTACGAAACCGACCGTATCATCCTGCGCCTTTTCCCGGAGAACGAACACCTCGTCCGCTGGATCAAAATGGCGCAAGAGCAGATCGCCTGGCAGGGATTGCCCTCACGCATTTGCTGGCTTGGCTACGGCGAGCGCGCTCAGGCCGGCCTGGCCTTTAATGAGGCCGTCGCCACGGGGCGTATCACGGCGCCCATCGTCATCGGGCGCGATCACCTGGACGCAGGCTCCGTCGCCAGCCCCAACCGCGAGACCGAGGCTATGCGCGACGGTTCCGACGCCATCTCCGACTGGCCCATCCTGAACGCGCTCATCAACGCCGTCGGCGGCGCGACGTGGGTGAGCTTTCATCACGGCGGCGGCGTAGGCATCGGCTACTCGCAGCACGCCGGGCAGGTGATCGTGGCGGACGGGACGCCTGCCGCTGCGCGCCGTCTGGAGCGCGTCCTCACCACCGATCCGGGTCTGGGCGTCGTCCGCCACGCCGATGCCGGCTACGAAACGGCGATTCAATTCGGCAAAGCACACGGCATCTGGATGCCGATGCTGACGTAAAACCGGCCATTGTCATTCCCAGGCCTGTCAGGGGTGGTGTCTGCGCAGATAATCCTCCCAATCCACATATCCCTTCACCGTCCCCTCTTCCACCGCCCACACGCCCGTGGCAAACTGGCGGATGAAGTATCGGTCGTGCACCACCGCCAGCACCGTGCCCTCGAAAGCCGTCATCGCCTGCTCGAAGCTGGTACGGCTGGGAATGTCCAGGTGGTTAATCGGCTCATCCAGCAGCAGGCAGTTGCAGCCGCTGGCGACCAGCCGCGCCAGCACCAGCCGCGCGCGTTCGCCGTAGCTCAGGCGGCGCACCGGCACGAAGACGTCGTCTCCGGCGAAAAGGAAGTAATGCAGGAACGAACGCACATCCGTGTCGGACATCACCGCCGCCTGGCGCAGTGTATCGAAGGGAGTGCTGTCGAGGTCGAGGTTCTCCTGTTCCTGGGCGTAGTAACCGAGTTGGACATTCGCACCCCGGCGGATTGCGCCGGAGAGCGGCTCGATCTGCCCGATGATAGCGCGCAGCAGTGTCGTCTTGCCGCAGCCGTTTGGCCCGATGAGGACCACGCGCTCGCCCTGCCGCAAGGTCTGGTTGACATCGTTGAGCAGGGGAACGCCGTTGTAGCCCACGGAGACGTCTTGTAGCCGCAGCACGTTCTGCCCACTGAGGGGCGTGTCCACGAATTCCAGCTTCATCCGCCAGGTAGAGGCGGGTTTTTCCACCCGCTCTGCGCTTTCCCGGTAACGTTCGAGCCGTTTCTCGCGGGAGATTGCTTTCCTGGCGACTTTTTTTGCATAGCGACGGGGTTGAGGATCGCCGGGGGTGGTGGTCAACTCGACGCTCATCGCCTGCATCTTCGTGCGGTGGATGTCGGCCTGCATGCGGCGGATCTCGGCCTGCTCGTCGCGCCACTGCGTCCATTGCTTCTCGCGCCGGCGCGTCCACGCTTCGATGTAGTCCGAATAGTTGCCCGGGTACGCGGTGATGGTATGCGTTAGCGGGTCAAGGTCGAGGATTTGGGTGACGGTGTTATCGAGGAAAGTGCGGTCATGGGAGACGATGAGCGCCGCGCCCTTATAATCCCGCAGCCAGCCTTCGAGCCATTCCAATGCACCGATGTCCAGGTGATTGGTGGGTTCGTCGAGCAGGAGCACCTGTGGATTTTGGATGAGCAGCCGCGCCAGGCCGAGGCGCGTTTTTTGTCCGCCGCTGAGATGGCTCACGGGCATGTTGAGCGGTACGTCGTCCAGGTCCAGTCCGGCGAGGATGGCCTTGACGGTATGTTCCGGCGTCTGCCGCACTGCCAGCGCCTCCAGTTCGGCCAGCGCTTCGCCATAGGCATCCAGGAATGGCTGTGTTTGCTCCGCAGTGTGGGCAGAGGCCAGCGCGTCCGCCAACGCCGCGACGTGCTCTTCAAGGCTTTCCAGCGCGCGCTGTTCGGCGCGCAGGAGGTGATCCAACGTGGCGTCCTCGCCGTAGGTGAGACCTTGCTCCAGATAGCCCACGCGCAGGTCATGCGGGTCGCGGTGGACGGAACCGCCGTCCGCCGTTTCCTGCCCGGTGATGATGCGCAGCAGCGTGGTCTTCCCGCAGCCGTTCGGCCCGATCAGGCCCACGTGCTCGCCGGGATTCAACGTCAACGAGACGTTGTCCAGAATGAGGACATC
Organism: Anaerolineae bacterium; assembly: GCA_035415725.1. Taxonomy (GTDB): domain Bacteria; phylum Chloroflexota; class Anaerolineae; order B4-G1; family SLSP01; genus DSWT01. The sequence continues at coordinate 24,554 of DAOOGN010000004.1, forward strand.
GCCGTAGTGTTTAGTGATCTTCGAGACTTGTAACATAGAGACCTCGTGAAACGTGATGCGTGGGTATAGTGCCAATGATGGGAAAGTGCTCGAGCCGGTCTCCGCCTGGGCCCGTCCACGCCTGGGCCGGCGGCTCCGCGTCCACACAAACAAAAAGGCCGTGAGCAATGCCCACGGCCTTGTGATAACCTGCGATGATGAAGCAGACGTCAGGACTGGAATCCATACCGGGATGCGGCATGCCCGTCGTGGAAAACGCCCTGCATCTCTGTCATTCCTGTTCCCTCCCGGTGAATCTGATCGTCTTGAGTCGGGTAGTCTGAAAATTGCCCGCTACGAGTGAAATTATTAGGACTTACGCAAATTTCCGTTTGTAGTGACGGCTTCAGCCGTTCTTAGCTCCTCAGAGACGCCTGAAGGCGTCACTACAAATCCTCCGCCGCTTGATTCGAGCCAGGCTTGCGTAAGTCGTAATTATATGTCATCTTATGAGATTGTCAACCAGTCTATTCAGTCACCCTTGTCAGGCGGCAAAGGGGGCTTGGGGAAGGATTCATCATGGATTGATACGTCGGCTATAGGCGATGACCCTCTCGTTCCCCCAACTCCCTTCTCCCCCGCAAGCGGCAAAGCTGCCCGCCCCATCTCCTACAAAAATTCCCTTCTCCACAGGGAAGGGCGGCAGGGGGCTTATAGAAACACGCCTGTCTCATCATCCGAGAGCACTTTGCATACGATACAGCGTTACTCCATATCCCGTTCGGTCGTCACTACATACTCCATTCGGGTGGAGGATGGATAAGCCCCGTTACCTCCTCCAAAACTGGAAGAGGCGCAGACCTTCGCCGACCAATGTGAAGTTGAGGTTGAACAGACTGCCCACGAGCAGCACCCCCTGCCAGAACCCCCGGCTGACGGCAGTGTCGTTCACAAAGAACACCAGGATGAGCAGGAGGGTCAAGCCGGACATGGCATGCGCCATCCGCACGGCGCCTTCAGGCAGCAGGACTTCCAGGATCCCCCACCCGTCAAAGCCAGGAATCGGCAGCAGATTGAAAAGCAATCCAGTCAGTTGGAGGAAGGCAAGCAGGGCGATGCCGGCCCAGAAGTCGCGGTGGACAACCGAACCGGTGCTCGCCAGCCCGGTGATGAACGGCAGCAGCAGGACGAAGGCGCACAGCGCCGTCGCGGCCAGGCCGGCAGCGGAAGTGAGTCCACGTTTGCTCCTGCTGGGGATCGCCGCCGTGTTGATGTAGACCGCGCCGCCCGGCAGGCCGATGCCGCCCAGCGCCAGATAAACCAGCGGCAGGACGATACTGTAGGCGACGTGGGTGTACTTGAAAGGGTTGAGCGTCAGGTAGCCCTTTTGCGCGACGCTCTTGTCGCCGGCCCAGTAGGCGGTCAGCGCGTGCCCGAATTCGTGCAACGACAGGCTGATCATCCACCCGCCGATGATAAAGAGCATGAAAATCAACGTCTCCACGGCTGCGGGCAAACCGCCGCGATAGATCAACAACCCCGCGAGCGCCGTGACGCCCACCATCGCGCCAAACACCATACTGATTCGCACCGGTGATGGCGGCTTTTGTGCTATTGGATACCCTGCATCTGTATCGAAAAAGTCCATGTTGAGTCCCCAGTCGTTAGTCGTCAGTCTCTAGTCTCTCAATTTCCAATCTGTCCATTTCCAAATTTCCCAATTTTCAATCTTCTACAGCGCCCGCAGATACGCCGCCCACTGCTCCAGTCCTTCGTGCGGGGCCGGATAGTAGCCGTTGAGTTTGTAGACGCGCACGACCTGCGGCAGCAAATGCGTCACGACTTCGTAATTGATCGTCCCGGCCCAGCCGGCAACCTCCTCGGCAGTGATTTCCCCATCGTCCTGCCGTCCAATGGCGACGACTTCATCGCCAACGCGAACGTCTGGGATGTCGGTCACTTCAACGATCATCTGATCCATGCAAATGCGCCCACGGATTGGCGCCCGCTGCCCGCGGATGAGCATCGCGCCGCGATTGGAAGCGAGGCGCGGATAGCCGTCGCCGTAGCCGAGCGAGATCAGCGCTACGCGTATCGGTTGCGTGGCGACAAAGGTGCGTCCGTAGCTGATGGCCGCGCCCGGTTTGAGGTCGCGCACGTGGATGACGGTGGTCTTGAGCGAGAGGGCGCGTTGCAGTGGAAACGGCGGTGTACTCGCCGGCGAGGGCGACATGCCGTAGATGAGCAGTCCGGGGCGGACGGCCGCCATGTGCGCTTCCGGCAACGTCACCAGACCAGCGCTGTTGCATATATGCGGCAGGGGAATATGATAACCCAGGCGTTCCAGTTCGTCAAGCACGTCTCGAAAACGTTGCAACTGCCGCCGGGCGTCGGTCAAGTCTGTTTCATCGGCGGTGGCGAAGTGTGAGAAAAGCCCCTCAACCCACAAGTTCGGCAGCGAGGCGATGTAGCGCACAAAATCCACCGCCTTTTCCGGCTCCAGCCCGTAACGGCTCATCCCTGTGTCGATCTTGACATGGACAGGGGTTGGCTCTTCGGCGTGAGCCGAGATGAGCCGCGCGGTGTCCCAATCAACCAGCGTGGGGGTGATGTGGTTGCGCAGTACCAGATCCACGCCAGAAGGCGGGGTGTGACCCATCAACAGGATAGGCGCGGTGATACCGCTTTCGCGCAGGGTCACGGCGACCTGGATACGGTGAGCGGCCAGACGGCTGGCGCCGGCTTCCAAAGCCGTCCGCGAGATGGGCAGCAGGCCGTGGCCGTAGGCATTCGCCTTCACGCTGGCGATGATTTCTGTGTTTGGACCGACAAAAGCCTTGATAGCTCGAACGTTGTGGGCGATGGCATCGAGATCGATCTCTGCCCACGTGACGACACCGTCTGGAATCATCGTTAAGGGCTCCTCAACTCTCTTTAGGATGGCGCGTTGTCATGATCGCGCATCCCCCCATCATAACAGATTTTTACGAGCTTTCCAGACGGTATCCAGGGCTTTATCCGGGTTATTTTCCGTTTCTAGCCGATCGCCAGATCTGCGTGCGCCAGGGTTTTTTCTATCCCCCACGGGGATCTGGCGATTTCCTCGAAGCGAAAATGATTAGCTCCTGACGGTATTGGAGTCATGGGTTTGCAGTCTGACTGACGACTACGGCAGAATCATCGCTTCGCGCTCGGGGCCAACGCTGATGAAGGTGACGGGCACACCGGTCAGTTCTTCGATGCGGGCGACGTAGGCCTGAGCGGCGGCGGGCAGGTTTTCACGACGGCGCACATGGCTGATGTCTTCCTCCCAGGACGGCCATTCTTCGTAAAGCGGGCGGCAGCGGGCGAGGGTTTCTGCGCCCCATTCGACGGGACAGCGCTCCAGACGCTCCCCATCCAGCTCGTAGGCCACGGCAATGCGCAACGACGGCAGGCCGCTGAGGATATCCAGCTTGCTCAACGCGATGTCCGTCAGCCCGTTGACCTGGACGGCGTAACGCAGCAGCACGGCGTCGAGCCAACCGCAGCGCCGGGGACGACCGGTCGTGGTGCCGTACTCGTGACCGACCTCGCGGATATGTTCGCCAAGTGCATCCTCCAACTCGGTGGGGAAGGGGCCGGCGCCCACGCGCGTCGTGTAGGCCTTGGCGATGCCGATTACGCGCGTCACGTCCTTGGGTCCGATGCCCAGACCTGTCAGCGCCCCCCCGCTGACGGGTGAAGAACTGGTGACGTAGGGATAAGTTCCCAGGTTGAGGTCGAGCAGCGTCCCCTGCGCTCCTTCACCGACGACATGTTTGCCCTCGGCCAACGCCTGGCCCACCAGCGCGCTCCCGTCGACCAGATGCGGGGCGAGGATGCCGGCAGCTTGATGCAGCATGGAAACGATCTGGTCCACCGATTGGGCTTGCAAGCCGTAGAGGTTGACCAAACGCTCGTTGTGCGCTTCGGCCAGTGTGCCCACGGCCTCGGCGAAGAGGTTGGGGTCACGCATCTGCCCGGCGCGCAGTCCCACACGCTGCGCTTTGTCGGCGTAGGTGGGGCCGATGCCGCGTTTTGTCGTGCCGATGGCTTCATAGCCACGCTTCAACTCCGACGCGCCGTCGAGCGCCTGGTGTGTGGGTAACACAAGGTGGGCGCCGGCGGCAAGCTTCAAATGCGCCGGGCTGACATCCAGGCCGATCTCGCGCAGTGTTTCCATTTCTTTCAACAGGACTAAAGGATTGACGACTGTGCCCGCGCCGATGAGACAGGTGACGTGGGGGTAAAGGATGCCGGAAGGGACGAGGTGCAGAGCCAGGTTGTGCCCTTCCGCGATGACGGTATGTCCGGCGTTGTCGCCGCCGTTGAACCGGGCGACGATGTCGGCCTGAGCCGCAAAGTAATCCACGACCCGGCCTTTGCCTTCATCTCCCCATTGCGCTCCGACAATCACTGTGACTGGCATAGTTCCCTCCTTAATGAGAATAGTTGCAAGTTGAGAAATCCGTGGACAAATTTCCATCCCTGGCGTGATGCCACAGGTTCATATACCTTACCCTAACAGCGTTCCCCCCTCGTCTGACTGCTCCCGGCCCTGCTTCTCCCAGTCGATGTCGTCGATGGAGTGAGTTTGGCGCCAGGCGGCGAAATCGGCCTCAATCTCGTCCGTCCACTTGGTATCCATCTGACTGGAGTTGTAGATGCCCTCGCGCAGCCGTTGATGGCTAAAGCGCTCACGCAGATGTGTGCGCTCCGAGTGTTCGACAACTTCTTCAGCCAGATGGGGCGGAATGAAAAGGATGCCCGTCATGGTGCCCAGGACGACGTCGCCGGGCATGCAGGTCGCCGCGCCGACACGGCATGGGACATTCATTCCCACCAGGGTCACATTGCGAATCGGCGTGGGATCGAATCCCTTGCAAAACGTGGAGAAATTGCCGATCTCGACGATTTGCTGCGCGTCGCGGATGCCGCCGTAGATAACCTGCCCCCGGTGGGTGCGGCTGGCGATGGCGGTGGAGAGGTTCGCGCCGGAGTATGTGCCTTCGTAGACCTTGCCGAACAGGTCGATAACGATGACGTCGTCTTCAACCAGGGTTTCGATGACCCAGGAGTTCATGGCGCCAATGCGCTCTTCGACCTCGTGGCCGTAATCCATCAGATAATCGTGCAGGTCGGGGCGGTGCGGGACGAAGACGCCCGTCACGGCGCGGCCTACCAGCACAATTTCAGGGTGCAATTGCGTCCAGTTGCCCTCAAATTGGAAGTGATAGTCGTGTTGCCACAGCACAGACCAGGCTTCTTCGGTCACCACGCGCTGCATCCGACGCAGGATGTCGTCCGGGACGCGGGGACGCCCATCGGGGAAACGTTCTCCTGTCCACAGTGGCGTTAGTTGGATAATATCTTCACGGTTGTCGAATTTCATATTGGATTCTCCCTTATTGGATTGGTTATGCACGTATTGACACTCTACCATTTTCTCCTCACCCATTGCCGGTGGCGCCGAAGACGTCCAGGTAATGGCCGCAGCGTTCTATGAACGAGGTGGTGGCGACTTTGCCGAACGTGAAGTAGGGCATGTCTTCTGCGCGGGCAGCCTCGGTGAGACGGCGGGCCGTGGTGACGAAAAGATCGGTGGCTACATTGACCTTCGAGATGCCCGCAGCGATGGCGTCGCGGAACTGTTGATCGGAGCAGCCGGAGCCGCCGTGCAAGGATAGGGGAATATCAACCCGTGAGCGGATCTCACGGAGCAGGTCCAGGTCGAGATGTGGCTCGCCGGCATACAGTCCGTGGGCGGTGCCGATGGCAACGGCCAGGATGTCCACATCGGTTGCCGCCACGAAGCGTTCCACGTCGTCAGGATTGGTGAAGCCCTTGCGCTGCGCGCCGAATTCCTGATACTCGGCGCCGGATCCCACGTGACCCAACTCCGCTTCGACGGCCATGCCGACGGCGTGCGCCGCGCGTACAACAGCGCGCGTATTGGCGACGTTCTCCTCAAACGGCAGGCTGGAACCGTCATACATTACGTCGGTGAAACCCAGAGCCATGGCCTTGATGCAGTGTTCAAAACTGCCACCGTGATCCAGTATCAACGACACCGGTACAGGCGACGCCTCCGCACGCGTGCGAATGTAGGCTGCAAACGGTCGGGCATTCAGTTGTTCCAGCACACCCGCATAGACGGCAACCATGACTGGAGCATGTTTTTCCTCTGCCGCGGCGAAGATGCCGTCGATGCTGTACATATCGGCCGTGTCAAAAAGGGGGAGCGCGTAATGGTCGTGCTGCGCCCGTTTGAGATAAGGAAGAATTGAAACGAGTGACATAATTTAATCTCCTCTGCAAATAGTTTGATAGTCGTTAGTCAAGGAGTCCTTTAGTACAGGACTTACGCAAGCCTGGCTTGCATCAAGCGACGGAGGGTTGGTAGTGCCGCCTTCAGGCGTCTCTTAGGAGCTAAGAGCGGCTGAAGCTGCCACTACCAACGGACATTTGCGTAAGTCCTCAGTCTATCAGGACTGTATCTACAACTGAAATGAAATACACCCCCAATGAAATCGTTTGCCGTGTTATTCTATAGTGACCCCGCGTTCTTGCAAGAACGCCATCACCCCGGCGAAGGTGGGAATTCCGCCGCGCCCGCCAAGTTGGGTGCATTTGAGCGCCGCTACCGCCGTCGCGAAGAGAGCAATCTGCCGCAGATTCCAGCCGTGCAGCATGCCGACGAGGTATGCGCCGTGGAACACATCTCCCGCACCAGTAGTATCGATGACGTCCACGGGGAAGGCCGGCGTGTGAAACTGCTCCGTTGCGGTGATCGTGTAACTGCCGTCGCTTCCCTCGGTTTGCACAAAGATGCGCGGTCCCATTTCCAAAATGGCAGCGCCGGCCTGCCCAATATCGTCCATGCCGGTCAGGCTACGTGCGAAGCCCGCGCCACTGATGAGCACATCGACATGGGGGATCAAACGGCACAGGTGCTCGCCGACGGGACCGTCGGTCTTGTGGCCGTCCAGCATCACCGTCTTGCCCGCGGCCTTCATCCATTGCGCCGCCTGGAGCGCCGCCAGGCTGTGGAAGCCGTCCAGGTGCAAGTAATCCGCCGACGTGATATATTGGCGATCCAATTCCTCCGGGCGGATTGGCTCTTCACCCCAGCGCTGTATTCCCGAAAAGATGCGCTCGCCCGTCTCTTCATGGATGTTGACGATGACCACCTGGTCTTCCGGCGCGTCGCGGTAGACCATGCGGCTCAAATCGATGCCACACTCGCGCATCGAACGCAGCTTGAACTCGGCGGACACATCGTTGCCGGCGGTGCCGATGAAGCCCACACGCGCGCCCAATTTGGCCGCGGCTACCATCGCCGTCCCCACCGGCCCCCCGCCGTCAAAACCAAAGGCGCTGATCCGCGCCCCGCTTTTCCACGTTGGCAACTCCTGGCAGCGGATCAGCACATCCAAAGTACACATCCCTAAGCCAATAATTTGTACGGCGTTCTCCATCATTCTCCCTTGAAGATAGCCCCAGAGTTCACAGAGAAAAACACCAATTCTTTGTGTCCTGCGGGGTGAAAAGTTTACATTCAACTGTCGGCGAACCGCCCCCTTCATGATAAATTCCCCTGAAGATAAAGGGTCCAAAAATAGCATTTTACACTTTGACCTATCTTCACACTAGGTTATACTAGGGATGAATGAAAAATGTACCCAAATCAACCTGACGTCTACGCTGGCGCATTGCACAAACTCACATCAAACCGAATAAGGATATTTGGTTATAATGACCCAGGCTTATTTTTATCACTATAGGCTAGGAATGCAAAAGCTTATCGCCACGCTGGGCAAAGATCACCCGCGCATTCATGAAGTGCGAGTCCTTCAACACCGGCTCACCGAGAATATAGCTCAAACGCTGGAACACGGCAGCACGCCGGCCCTCGATGACAGCCGAGAGCGGATTCTTGACAGTTGCGAGCGCCTGAGTCGTCTGTTGACCGGCGCGCCTTTCTACGAATTCTGTGGATTGCCCGGCATGGCAGATTTATCCCCCGCGGCCCGTGATACGGCAAGGCTTTTGGCAGCCTATTTTACCCGTATGAACGACCTGTTGGTTTATCAGGGCTTGCGCACTGCCAACGCCGTCAGCGAAGTGCGCGGCATTGCCCGCGAACAGACACTCGCCATCTTACACAGCCTCGGTGACGACGGCACCGCCAAAGGGCAAGTGTTGCAATTTTTGTATGAGGCGGGTTTGATCACCGAAGGGCCGGCGGTCATGTTCTTGTCTGAAGCCGATCTGACGGGCATAAATCTCAAGGGAGCTTTCCTGGTCGAGGCACATCTGGCGGGAACGCATCTGGAACATGCCCATTTGGAGCACGCTCACCTGGAATGGGCCCATTTGGGTGAAGCCAATCTTACCGCAGCGTGCCTGGAGAAAGTGTTTCTGGTCGCCGCACATCTGAGCCGGACGAACTTGTCGCAAGCCGACTTACAAGAAGCCCACATGGTCAGCGCGAAACTGGCCGGGGCGAACCTGAGCGAGGCCAATCTCACCCGTGCACACCTCGAATGGAGTTTTATGGTGACGGCGAATTTGATGGGCGCCAGCCTGGTAGGTGCGCAACTGATGGGAAGTGAATTGCGCGGTGCCAACCTGGCCTATACCGATTTGAGCGGTGCAAATCTACAAGATACAAGTTTGACCTGGAGCCGCCTGCGAGACGCAACTTACGACGAGATCACCCAATGGCCGGAGGGTTTCGACCCTGTTTCGTCCGGCGCAATCCTGAAACGGTGATCTACGAAGACGAATTACACCTCGCTCAAAGCGCGCTGAACGACATGCGCCAGAGTGTCCGTATCGAAAGGCTTGTGGACGACATCAAAGAAGCCAGATGTCTTCAACTCCCGTACACCGACTTGCATCGTGTAGCCGGTAATAGCCAGCACTTTGCAGGCCGTCGGCAGCCGCTTGAGTTCATGCAGCAGCGCCTCCCCGCCCATCTCCGGCATCACCAGATCGGTAATCACCAGCGCAATCTCCGGGGCAGCACGGAAGACGGTCAGCGCCTCGCGCCCATTCCCCGCCGTCAACACGTGATAGCCCAATTCGGTTAGTATACTGCGCCCCGCTTCCCGCAGATGGGCGTCGTCTTCTACCAAGAGAATGGTCTCGCCGCGCCCCAACGGCGCCGTGACGGTCTCTTCCCTCACTGCCTCACCTTCTACCGGCGTCGCCGGTAGATAGATGCGAAACGTCGTTCCTTCTCCCACCGCCGTCTCCACACCGATATAACCCTCGTGCTGGCGGACAATGCCATAGACCTGCGCCAGCCCCAAACCGGTTCCCCTCCCCCCTTCCTTCGTGGTGAAGAACGGCTCGAACAAGTGCATGCGCACGGCGTCGGTCATCCCGATCCCCGTATCCGCGACGCTCAAACAAATCCAGGTCGGATGGGCGACACGCTCCTCGATGGCCCGCGCCATTTCCGGCAACGGCGGCGGCATGCCAGGACGCAAGCAGAGGCTCTCCAGGCCGATGCGTAGTGTTCCGCCTGCCGGCATCGCGTCGCGGGCGTTGAGTGCCAGGTTGGTCAACACCTGCTGGATACGTCCCGGATCGGCCTCCACGATGAATTTGCCCGCTCCTACCTCCAGGGCGATGTGGATGTTTTCGGGGATGGTACGGCGGAGGATGGTGAACACCTCGCCGATAAAGACAGACAGGTCCAGGGGCTGGCGCTCGATCAGGGAACGACTGCTAAAATCGAGGATTTGTTGTACCAACTCGGTAGCCTTGCGTGCTTCGCCGACAATGGTTTCCAGGTTCGATATCAACGCCGCGGGGATGCCGGGCTTGCGCATCCCCAACTGTGCATACAGGATAATGGTCGTCAGCAGGTTGCGAAAATCGTGCGCGATGCCGGCAGCCAGTTGGCCGATAGCGGCCAGACGTTCCTGACGGCGCAGACGCTCCTCCATCTCCTTGCGCTCGGTGATGTCGCGCACGATGGAGATCGCCAGGTCACGCTCGTCCACCTGCAACGGTGAGGTGGTCACTTCGACCGGAACACGTATGCCATCTTTGCGGATGTCAATGCCTTCAAAAGGCGCGCCGCGATAGCGCGCCAGTTCGTTTTTGGTCACCTGCCCTACCATTCCCCGCTGCTCAGGCGCTTGTAAATCGGCGACCGTTAATTGCCGCAATTCCTCGTGGGTGTAACCGAGCATATCGCAGGCCCGCCGGTTGGCATCGATGATGGTGTCTTGTTGTATATCCTCGATGAAGATAGCGTCGCTGGCCTGATCGAAAAGCGCGTGGAAATAGGCTTCGCTTTCTCGCAGGGCGGCCTCTATCTGCTCACGGGCGCGCAGTTCTTGCTGCACTTGTTGGTAGAGGTGTGCATTTTCCAGGGCGATAGCGGCGTGATAGGTGAAGAGATGCAACGTAGCCGCATGGTCAGGCGTGAAAAAGCCCGGCGTCGCACTGTCGATATTCAAAAAGCCGACGACTTCACCGCGCACGACGATGGGCGCCCCCACATACGATCGCAGCCATGCGACATCCGGTATATGGATCCAGCCGGGATAACATTCGGTATCAGGAATCACCAGCGGCTCACCAGTTGCGGCCATTTGCCGCAGATTAACCATTTGTTGCACGTCGAAGACAGCATTGGCCGCATACGCCGCTGAACCCAAGCGCTCGTATCCATACGACCGCGCAATGGATGCCTGCTGCCGGGCATCCATGAGCATCACGTTGGCTGCATCTCCAGGAACCACACGGCTCACCTGCTCCAGAAGACGATCCAACACTTCATCGGGGTTCAAGGAACGGCTAAACACCGCTGCGGCCTCGGCCAGCGCGCGCGATAAATCCCGTTCCCGCCGCAAATCGCTCTCCGATTGCAGTCGAGCTGTAATATCGCCATACGCCACGGCCACGCCATACCCTTCCAGCGGGATAGGGGCCGCCGTTACACTGATCCAGGTGGTAGTGCCATCATTTTTGACGAGGCCCATCTCAACATTCTCGACCAGCCGGTTTTCACGCAGCGCGCGCACACTGGCAAATTCATCTGCCGGCATGGAGGTGCCGTCCAGCCGGATCATCCGCCATTCTGGGTCATCGACGGTGCGTTCACTTTGTTGCTGCAACGACAGGCCAAGCAATCGCTCGGAGGCGCGGTTGCCTTCAAGGATGTGTCCGTAATGGTCGGTGATGGTGATACCCAGGGGAAAGGATTCAAAAAGTACCCGATACTTCTCCAAGCTGACGCGCAACGCCGCTTCCGTGCGTTGGCGCTCGATCAATTGCCACACGCCTTCCATCAACAAGGTCAATTGACGTACATCCGTGTCATCGTAGTCGCCTGACTTATTGGCGACACCGGCGACAATCACAATATGGTCCCCGGCGAAAACCGGGACGTTGAGGTGACTACGCAGTGCTATGTGTCCGGCCGGGTAGCCTTTCTTCCAGGGGTTAGGCGCGGTGTAGTTGTTCGTGATGATGGGACGACGCTGACGTATTGCTTCACCCCACAGCCCTGTTGTTTCCAGCGGATAGATCAACGGTTTGTTGGCAATGGCACACTCTGCCATCGCCTGCTTCGACCAGGCATGCATCTTAAGCGTGGTTTCGTCTTCACTCACAAAGGCTAGGTATCCCACTTCGCTGCGGGTAAGGCGCACGGCTGCTTCCAACGCAAAGTCCGTGATCTCCTGCAGGGAGGCGTCGCGCATCTGGTTCAAGTGAAGCAAGGCTTCCATCCGTTCGGCATTAAGCTGCGCTGCTTCTTGCGCGCGCATTCGACCGGTCACGTCGCGGTATAGCCACAGATTGCCATGACGTTCACCGTCCATCGTGATCGGCACATAATCGCGCGCCCACACACGTCCATCGGCTAAGGTCAGAACTTCGTCACGCACCGCCTGGTGTGTCGCCAGATGCGCGGTGATGCCTTGAACAAAGCCGTCGGGATCGCTGAACATGGATTTGGACATCTCGACGGCGGCGGCGTAATCCGTACCGATGATGAGGGAAGGAAAGGGGATGCCGAACAGGTTACAGTACGCTTGATTAGCATATACCACCCGGCGACTTTCGTCCTCGAACAGTATCCCCCGCCGTAAGTTTTCAATCAACGCGGTGAGTTGGGCCACGTTTTCACGGAGGGCATACTCTGTCCGTGTCCGCTCGGTGACATCCACAAACAGGGCTGCCATCCTATTCGGCCTGGTCTGAAAAGCGTAGACCTGGAAGGCTCCGGCGATGTGCGCATCCTCATAGAGAACTTGACCCGTACTCCACGCCATCCCTTCCGCGGCAGCCTGACGATAACGAGTGGGCACTTCGGTTTCTATCAACGCGGGGAAAGCTTCTTCGAGGGTCATTCCAATAAATTGTGCATGTTCTATGCCGAGGATGTGGTCGGCGGCGGGGTTGGCACCGGCAAAAACCAGCCGCCCGTCGGGGTGTAAATCGTAGATGTGTATACCCATCGGCACATGGCGGATAAGATCGGTGAGCCTGCTTTCAAGGTCTTGGGCCGCGACGCTCCGCGCCGCCTCGAGCCTGTCGACCTGCTGACGCAACGCCCGCACTTCGGCGAGCCATGCCTCACGTGTTTTATCCTCATCAGTCATTATGCACCTCCTAAAAACATCAGGAAGTTACACCCATGGTAAACTTTTAGTCTTGTGAACGTAGCAATTTTTTCAATGGCTTACCCCCTATCCCTCTTCCCTCTCCCCCGCGTTGGCGCGGGGGAGGAGGAATCTCCTCACAGCACACAAGCAGCGGAGGGTTTGTAGTGACGCCTTCAGGCGTCTCTTAGGAGCTAAGAGCGGCTGAAGCCGCCACTACAAATGGAAATTGGCGTCAGTCCTAAGCACTGGGTTAGTTGTATCATAGTCCAAGATAGTATTTTGTCGAGTGAACTTGGGAGATGGTTCATGGATCGGGGTTGCGTTCTCCCCTGCCTTCGCTATACTTATATAGGAGTGGCGCAGTTTTCTGTTCTCCACCGTGGAGGTCGCTGAGAACGCAGAGGAAACACAGGAAGACTCAGCGCTCTGGGCGCACTCTGTGGTAAACTCTCTTTCTGAAGCGCCCACCGCGTAACGACTCACTTATACTCAACGCGCGATGCAGGTTACAGGTTCTCTAGGATTTGGCGTGGTGATGGAAAAACGGCTTTAGTTTTTGCCACGGATGGCACGGATTGTGTACTCGTCAGGATGATATTGAACACAACAGCGTGGGATTTTTACTGCCGAGAGCGCCGGGTTCGCCGCGATGGATGCTATTTCTCGGCGTCCTCAGCGTGCTCAGCGGTGGAAACGAATTTAGCGGCGTGTCCAACATCTTGTTGACCAGTACAGGATGACACAGATTGCACCGATTTTTTATACTTTGCGTGTCAATCCGTGAAATCCGTGGCGGGTTTCTTATTTCGACCCTACGCAATCCTGAAGAACCAGGTTACATCAAGCTTATGGGCGTGAGAAACGTATGCAAACAGTGAAAGCTATGGCGCAACATTTTGTGAATACGACTGGGCCGATCACCAACATTCAGGAATATGGCGCCGGTAACATCCACCATACGTTCCTGGTTTCGCTCCACGGCGGACCGCCCTTCATCTTGCAACAAATCAATCAACGGGTTTTCAAGCAGCCGGAGTGGATCATGCGCAACATCCGTACCTTCACCGATCACGTGCAGATGCGTCGGCAATCTGACCCACCGTCGGCGCGCCGTTGGGAGACGCCGCAGATTATCCCGACCAACGCGGGGTGCGATTACGTCATCGACGCGCAGGGCGGATTCTGGCGCGCTCTTACCTTCATCGGCGGCGCGCGGACTTACGCGAAGATTCAGGATGTCCACCACGCGCGGGAAGTGGGCTATGCGCTCGGGCGCTTCCACCACCTCACCCGTGACCTGAACCCGGCGCGGTTGTATGATACGCTCGAAGGTTATCACCTCACCCCGCGTTATCTGGCGCATTACGATGCCGTCGTCGCACGCGGAGAGTTCGCGGCAGATTCGGCGGACGTGGCCTACGGGATACGCTTCCTGGCCGACCGCCGCGACGCCATTCCGGTGTTGGAAGAAGCCCGCCAGCAAGGCCGATTGCACCTGCGTCCCACCCATGGCGATCCCAAAGTCGATAACGTCATGATCGATGACAACACCGGGCAGGCCGTGAGCATCATCGACCTGGACACGGTGAAGCCGGGCCTGGTCCACTACGACATCGGGGACTGCTTGCGCTCCGGCTGCAATCCACCAGGCGAAGAGACGGAAGACATCGACGCGGTATACTTCGAGATGGATCTCTGTCAGGCGATTTTGCAAGGGTATTTCCCCCTGGTACGCGATTTTTATACCGACGACGATTACGCCTATCTTTACGCGGCCATCCGCCTGCTCGCGTTGGAGCAAGGGCTGCGCTTCTTCACCGATTACCTCGAAGGAAACGTGTACTACAAAGTAAAACACGACAGGCACAACCTTATCCGCGCTCTAGTCCAGTTCAAATTAGTCGTCAGTATCGAAGCGCAAGAAGCCGCTATTCGTGCTGTGATCGCCAACTGCCGTGCGGCGAGCGTATGACGAATAGCGAATGACGAATCACAAATCACACATTACGCATCACGAGGAGCCTATGTCACGATATATGCGTTTAGCCTGGATAGCCATCCTGGTCTTGGCCGCAGTGCTGCGATTGTCGGCGCTGAATCACGTTCCCCTTGCCCCGGATGAAGCGACATCCGCCCTGGCCTCGTTGGAGGCGGCGGGGGCGCAGACAACAGAGAGCGCCCTGCTGTTGGTGGGCAATGGCCTGCTGTTCCGCCTCTTCGGCGCCGGTGATGGACTGGCACGTTTTATCCCCGCCCTGGCCGGCATTGCCCTGGTCGGTTTGCCGTACTTTTGGCGGAAGCGTCTGGGAGACAGCGGCGCTTTGGTCGCTGCCGGGCTGTTGCTCTTTTCGCCATTAGCTCTCTTTGCCTCGCGGCATCTGGAAGGCACGACCCCCGGCGTCCTCGGCGCGTTGCTGATATTGACGGCGTTGATGGGCGACACCGCCGCCCATGCCGCTGGCCGCTTATCGCCGCTGCTCATTACCGTCGGACTGGCCGTGGGGTTGACGGGTGGGCCGTCGTTCTACGATGTCCTGCTTCCGGGATTGTTGGCGTGGATGTTTTATCGCTGGAACAGCGGCGCGCCGGTGTGGGCGGCCTTGCGTGGATGGGCGTTGCCGACGGTCGGCGGTCTGGCCGCAGCATTCTTGATTTCCAGCGGTTTGGGATGGCGCTGGAACGGCTGGAGTGGCGTCGCCGACGGTCTGACGGCGTGGCTCACCTCATGGCACGCCGGCCGGCAAGGACTCTCCGATGTCATCCTCCTGTTCTTGTACGAGCCGCTGACGTTGTTTCTCACCTTGATAGGCTTGATCGGCTCGATCCGCAAGACCGAGCCTTTCACGTTGGCTTTAGCCCTGTGGGGGGTCCTGGCATTGCTGCTGGTGAGTGTGCGACCCGGCGCGTCGTCGCTGGCTACCCTCGCCGCGGTGACGCCCCTGGCCCTGCTGGCAGGTTGCGGCGCGCAGCAAATCCTCGCCGCCGTCCCCCGTCCACAGGCCAAGTGGCTCTGGGGACATGCAGGGGTGAGTTTTATCTTCTGGCAGCCTGTCGGCTTGGCTATCGCAGGTCATGCCACCGACAGCCGGACGATGAGCTTTTTGGGCGTAGCCGGCAATATGAACCTGGTCTTCCTCCTCGGCGGTATAACGGTGGTGGCCTTGCAAATTTTGATCGCGCTCTTGTTTTCGCTCTTGATTCCCCTACGGATGGTATGGCGCAGCGCGCTAGGGGGCATGGCCCTGGTAGGGCTGGTGACCCAGATCGGATTCGCCTGGGGACTGGCATTCGTGCGTCCTACCTCGCCGGCAGAACCGGCGATCATCGCCGCCGCCTCGCCAGACCTGTGGAATTTGCGCGATATGGCGGATGAGATGGCCGTGCGCCGTGGGCAACGCCGGGACGATTTCGAGATGACGCTCGTCACATCGGACAAGGGGACGACGGATGTCATCCGCTGGACCTTGCGTGATTTCTCACGTCTGACCCTCGTGGAATCCTGGCCGGCGGAGGCTACCGGTGTAGTCATCACGGCGCCGGACGCTCTCCCGCCCGCGGCGGATACGCGCGGCTGGATGGGCATGGCGTTCACGGCCACGACGCGCGGCGCACAAAGCGTGCCGCGCTGCCGGGGATTCGCCCCTCTGGAATGCAGTGATCTGGCGCGCTGGTACCTCTTCCGGCAGATACCAGAGGCACCTGCGCCGGAGCAAGTCGTTCTGTGGAACGTCCCCTAATTCTGTTCCGGCCTCCTTGCTCTCCTGGTTGCTTCGTTTATAATGTCCCCATGGGGGTGAAAACCCAACAAGGGAGAGCTATGACAGCTTATCGAAAAGCAAGTATTCGAGATTTGACCACGGCAGCCTACGAGCTGGACGGGCAGTTTTTGCAGGGGATTGTGCAGCAGGATAAAGAGGGTGGCCGCTGGGAAGTGGGTAATACATCCATAGAAGCGTGGTTGTCACGCTACAATGGCGAGGAGGTGACGGTGATCATACTTCCGATGTCCGATGATCACCTTCTGCAAACCAAAGTTTGCACGACGTGCGGGCGAACGTATACCGACGTGGAATGTCCCCATTGCCGCGAAGTACGCATGCGCTTGCGCGGACGTTGAACCTTGGCGCTAAGAGGGGAGGGCGGAAAGCGTGAAAATTGAGGATTATTTGCGTATCCTTCGTCAGCGAGGATGGATTATCATCCTGGCGGCGGTATTGACGGCGGCGAGCGCCTTTGTCTTCAGCAAATTGCAGACGCCGGTGTACCGTTCCAGCATCGAAGTCTCGATTCAACTGGCGCGGGCCGACCTCGGCCTGGCTACATCCGCCAAGATGTTACTAAACAATTTCTCGGCGACGATGTGGTCGGAGCGCTATGCCCAGGAGATCATCGACCGCCTGGATTTGATGCGCACCGCCAAAGATTTGAAGAGTGACGTGACCTTCGCTGCCGACGAGAACCGCATGGTCATCCAGATCGATGTCGATGATTATAACGGCGAGCAGGCGAACAACATTGCCAACATGTGGGCGCAGTTGTTCAAGGAGTGGCGCGAGGAACAGAACGCGCGGCAGAATAAAGAAGAGCGTGTTTACGCGGAGGCGATTGACCCTGCCTCTTACCGGCAATTGCGTCCTAAGACCGCCGTCAACGTCGCCGCGGGCGGCATCTTCGGACTGGTGGGGGGCACGATTGTCGTCTTCGTGCTGGAATGGCTGGAAGCCGGGATCGTGCGACAGCCAAAGGAACTAGAGCGAGCCACCGGTCTGCTGGTCATCGGTGTGATCCCTCCCGTGTCCCAGGCAAAATAAGGCGGCGCGCCGACGGCTACATGACTACTGACTACTTTTAGGAGTAATGATGAACAAAGTCAATGTGGTGACACTCACGGCCCCCCGTTCTCCGGCCGCGGAAGCTTACCGGGTTTTGCGGGTGAATCTGGCATTCACCAGCCTGGACAAGCCTTTGAAGACGATAGTGATCTCCGCACCGGCAATCACCGCTACCAAGTCAGAGGTCGCTGTGAACCTGGCCGTGGTTATGGCCCAGGCCGGCCAGCGGGTGATTCTGGTAGACGCCGATTTGCGCCGTCCTGCGCTGCATCCCTGCTTCAACGCCCCCCAGGAACCGGGGTTGACGGGTTATATGGTCAGTCAGGATGGAGAAAGTGCGTTGATCCTCGAAGAAACCGCGGTGCCGCACTTGCAATTGTTACCGAGCGGTGCGCTCCCGCCCAATCCCGCCGACATTCTCGGATCCCAGAAGATGGAGCAACTCCTGACGCTGCTCAAAGCACGCGCCGATGTGGTGGTGCTGGATACGCCGCCCGTGACCGTCGCGGTGGATGCGTCGGTGCTTGGCGCGCGCGCTGACGGCTTGCTGCTCGTCGTACAGGCGGGTCACACGCGCCGTGATCACATCGCGCAGGCCAAGGAGTGGCTCGAACGCTACCATGTACACTTGCTGGGCGCCGTTTTCACCGACGCCCCTGAAGGCGACCTTTTAACCGGCTACTAGCCGAGGCTAAAGCCCTCGGCTGAAATCATCAAGCTCTACGAGCTGGCGTAGGACTTCGGTCCTCGGCCGGCTTTACGGTACAGACTGCGCGAGGCGTTGTGCAGCGTCGCAGATGATTTGTGTCGCTAGATCGACGGAGACTTTACCCGTGTTCACTACCAGGTGGTAGAGATCGGGATCGTCCCCCTTTACATTGTAGAAATGTTTCAAATAACGTGCCCGCTCTCTGTCGTCTTGCCGGATTTGGCGTTCAGCCTCCTTCTGGTCCAGGCCCAGTCGCTCGGTTAGACGCAGGATGCGCCATTCGGCGGGAGCGTGAATGCGCACGTGCAAAACGTGGGGAAAGTCCTTCAACACGACCTGCCCACCTCGCCCCACAATGATAACATCCCCTATCTGGGCGTACTCCAGAATAACGCGCTTGACCAGTTCCTGATAATCTTCTCCGGCCTCGACACGGCGTTCATGCTCGGTCAGTTCCCGAAACGCATCGTCGTGGCTGAGTCCTTCCTGGACTATCAAGGTAGCCAGGCGCTCATCGTAGGTATACCCCTCGCGCAATGTCGCGCTGGAAATCGCCGGAACGGCCGGCATAGCATTCAGCGAATTCATCATACTTTCCAGGAATCCCGGCACGCGCTCCATCTTTTCCAACTGCGTGACCATGGCCTCATCAGGATAACCCGCCATTTCAGCGGCGCGACTGAGAATTTCACGATCAAGGTAACGCAGATTCAACTTTTTGGCGACGGCGGTCGCAATGTAACTTCCGCAACTGCCCAACTGTCTGGATAGCGTGATGACCATACTCATAAGTATTCCTCCTTTCGCCAGTGGATGTCAGGGTTTTACATAAGGGATCAAGCGAAAAGTCGTCGTCAAAGGCGTGCTTCCCTCCAGGGTTAAACTCACCGTGTACGTCCCTCCCGGCAAGAAAGGCGCACGCGGAACGCCGGTGATGCTGTCCCATACGGTTCCCGCCCCGCCAACGCCGGCCCACGCGCCACTTGCCTCGCGCACAAGCTGCCCATTCCGATACCACGCACTCTTCCACGATGTATTGGAGGATAGATTCTCACAGCGGGTCCCCACGTAGAGCGCCTGCGAGTACCATTCAAAGCTGTCCTTAGGCAGATAAGGTTCGCCCTCCGGCGTCAGACCGGCGGCAGCAAAAAGCGGCGTGCACACCAGAGGCAACGGCGTCGGTGTGGCGGTCGGCGCCACCGTCGACGTGGGAGTTGGCGGCAACGGCGTCGGTGCAGCCCCCACGGCGAAAGTATCACGGTGATACACGTGGCCCAGCATCGTCAGTTCGGCCTCATACACACCATCTTCCAACACGGCCCCATCCTTGCGGTAACACGGAATAGCTTCCACGCCGGATGTCTGCGGCAATGTAGCGTCGTGCGTGCAGATGAGTTCCCCATGGTGGCGGACGGCGACCCAATACGGCGTACCGAGGCAGGCATTGGCGTAGGTATAACGGAGATAAAAATGCCGGACACCGGCATCGAGCTGCTCCACGGCGGGGCCGGTCGGCGTCATCGCCAGCGAGAACGCCGTAATGGCAGCAGCATCTTCGTCAATGGTGAAGGTATGCGCGACTGCTGGCTCGTTGCCCATCCGCAAGGTCAGCCGATAGCGTCCAGGCGGCAACGCCGTATTGTTGGGGAAAGGAACCACAAGCTCTTTCATCGCCGGCTGCCATTCGCCCTGGTTGAGCAACGTCGCGTCATTCTCTGCACTCAACTCCCAATGCACCGTGACGTCATCCGCCCACGGGCCAGTGACCTGCGGTACAAAGCGGACCTGCGTTGCAATCTGGCAGAGACTCGTTGGTGCAACTACAAAAGTGACCTGCGGCGGCGTAGAGGACGTACCCCCCGCCGGTAATCCAGAGGTCGGCGCGCAGGCGACGAGCGTCCCGCCGAGGCCGCAGGCGATAATAACCAGAATCCTGCTTACAAGGTGGTTTTTGAATCGAGAACCCATTCGCTCAACTCCCGGATCATAGACTCGGCGTGTTCGCGCCAATAAGGATGCACGCCCACGGCAAGATAGCCCTGAAAATCGGCAATCGCTTCGGCATATTCCCGTAACTGTTGATGCGCGATGGCGCGGTTGAACTGCGCCTCGTCAAGATGGGGATCGAGGTCCATCGCCCGCGTGAGATCGTGGATGGCTTTACGCGGGTGATCCAATTCGCGCCAGTAGAGGATGCCGCGATCCAGGTAGACCTGGGCGAAGTCCGGTTTCCATTTTACGGCGTGATTGAACGCTTCCACAGCCGCTTCGTATTCCCAACGCGAACCATAGCTGTTGCCGACGTAGCGATGGACGACGCCGATCCAGTAATACCCATACGCCACCAGGAATTTGTACCCTTCACGGAGTTTGCCCCGGAGTTTCATGTCAGCATCTCCCTGTAGACGGCGACGGTTTCCTGAGCGATCCGTTGGTGGGTAAACTGCGCCAGGACTCGCGCCCGTCCACGCGCCTTCAGTTCATGGCGCAACGCCGGTGCCGCCATCAGGCGCTCCAAAATGGCACGCAGCGCAGTGACATCGTTCTCCGGGAAGGTCAACCCTGCCTCACCGATCACGTGGGGGATTTCGCCGGCATTCGTCCCCACGACGACCACGCCGCACGCCATTGCTTCCACCAGCACCCGTCCAAATTGCTCGGTCCAGTTCGACTGCGTCCGTGAGGGCAGGACGAGGACATCGAGGGTGCGATAAAACGCGGGCATCTCTGTGGAAGGAAGCGGCGGACGGAAGGCGACGCGCTCCGTCAGGCCACTCTCCGCAACCAGCCCGCGCAAGTGACTTTCCTCGGGGCCGCTGCCCTGGATGGTGACGCGCCACGCCCCCTTCAGCCCGGCCAGTGCCTGTAACAACACGTCCACGCCTTTCTCCGGCACGAGCCGCCCCACATAAGCGATATGCAGTCCTTCTGCGTCGTGAGGGGCATCCGGTGGAAAAAAAATTTCCGGGTCCACGCCAAACTGGGGGATAACGGCCAGCGGCCCGGCGTAACCTTTTTGCCGCCATACGGCGGCGGCAGACTGACTTCCGGCCAGCGCATAATCGACGTGCCGCAGATTGTACTGTTCCATCCACGAAAAAGGCGGGGGATAACGGCGCAGCAGGTTTTGCCATGAAAACCAGAGGGTTTTGGCCCCGTAACGGCGGGCCAGAAGGTTGGCGTGATAGGTCGCCAGGTTGTAAGGCTCCTCGTCGATGTGAACGATGTCCGGGCGAACATCACGCAGCCGGCGCCCCAACGTGGGATAGAAATGCAGGTGAAACTGACCATTGAACGCCAACGGCAGCACCTCCAGACGATAACCGCGCGTGTATGCTCTTTCCAGCCACATCACTCCGCGCTCATCCTTCCAGGAAGGTGGTGTTGCGACCACCAACGTCATCTCCGGTGCGCACACTGCCAGCTCCTCCAACTTGCGCTGGTAAGTTCCCACGATGCACGCCTTGGAGAGCATAAGGACTCGCAAACCATCCTCCGACCATAGTGACGAATTGAACGCCTCAACAAGTTGAACGGGTACAAGACAGATTATTGGAAAATATCTATTCGGGCCAGTCAACTTGGTGAAACAATTTCTTCCCTATACCAGGTTTGGCGTGGATTTCGGTATGCCTGGTGCTTGTGGATGACGAGATATTCGTGTTTCTATAAGCCCATCCCTCCTGCCCCTCTTCCGCCCCCTTCTCCCCCGCTTGCGGGGGAGAAGGGGGTGGGGGGATGAGAGGGTCAGCGCCTATAGCCGCAGTGTCAACCCATGAGGCACCATCCCCAAAGTCCCGTTCGCCACCTGGCAAGGGCGGCTGAATAGTTACCATTACTGTTAGTATAGCCCAACTATGACAGGTGGCAATGCCGTTGACAAGGCGACAAGGGATTGACAACAAATCTTTATCCGTTATACTGGAACTATATCCATTCAAACGGAATTCAGGTGAGATGAACGATGAATAATCCACACAACGTTCCGGCCTCGCTCCGCACGCTGCGCCTCCTGGAAGCGCTGGCCGCCGAACCGGGGGGAATGACCTCCGGCCAGTTGGCCGCCGCCCTGGACATTCCACACAGCGCGCTCCACGCCCTGCTCAACACGCTCAAAAAGACGGGGTACATCGTCCAGGCGGGGAGCCGGCAACCCTATCACGTCGGACCACGCACCCAGGCCCTCGGCCAGCCCCGTCTACCGGGCACTAACGCCCTCATGATGGCTTTCTACGAGGAGACGGCGCGCCGACAGCCCCAAGAGACGCTCGCGCTGGCCAGGCTCGATGACGCCGATATGGTCATTCTGGCCGAAGCGCCATCTGCACAGGCCGTCCGTTGTGCTATCCCCGTCGGGCAGCGGAGCGCCGCCATCGCCCATCCGGCCGGCTGGGTGCTCCTGGCCGGTCTCGTCGAAACCGCTCTGGAACGCGCGCTGGCGTCATATCCAGAGAACGCGCGCGAGCCGGTCGAACGCGCGCGTCGTCAGACGTCGGCTTGCTGCATCGACGAAGACGTTGTAACGCTGGCCGTGCCGGTCTGCCCCGATGGTCAACGTCCCGAAGCCGCCCTGCTGACGAGCATCCCGGCTTTCCGTTGGGATGCAGCCGACGAAGAAGCGTTGCTAGGCGACTTGCGCGAAATGGCCGCCCGCCTCTCCTATCGCCTTGGCGCGCTCACCTACACCCCCTACGGCGCGCCTGCATTGCCTCCTCATGGAACGAGCGTTGCTATGCCTGAAGCAGAACTGCGCGCGTTTTTGGATGGCCCCTGGGCCGCGCGGCTGGCCTGCATCCGGCCCGATGGATCGCCCCATGTCGTGCCCGTCTGGTACGAGTGGCGCGACGCCACCTTTTTCATTGCCGCCTGGCCCGGCTCCCTGTGGGCGGACTTTGTCACGCAGAACCCGGCGGTGGCCCTCAGCATTGATGAACCGTGGCCGCCCATGCGTCGCATCCTGGTGCGGGGGCAGGCACAGCCGCTCCTATCGGCCAGCATCCCCGGCGGCATTGCTGGCCTGTGTACGCGGATTCATGCCCGCTATCTCGGCGCGCCGCCGTCCGGTGACGTTCCTCCGGCGGCGTGGAAAGCGTTCCGCATCCCCCCGGCGAAGATGATTGCCCAGCGGGAACAGCTATGAACGTTGCCCTGCGCGGCGTCGCCAAGACCTTCAACGGCGTCCAGACGCCTCTTGTGGCGCTCAATCCCATCACCCTGGATGTGGCGACGGGTGAATTCGTCTGTATTATCGGCCCCAGTGGTTGCGGCAAATCGACGTTGCTGCGGCTTATCGCCGACCAGCTTTCGCCGACGGCAGGCGCTATCCGCCTGGACGACGCCCCGCCTGCGGTGGCACGTCAGGCCCAACAGATCGCGTGGATGGCGCAAAATCCGGCCCTGCTTCCCTGGCAGACGGTCCTGGATAACGTGCGACTGCCGCAGCGCATCAACCGGCGCGGGCGACATCCGGCACTCGATCCCACAGACTTGCTCCGTGTGGTCAGACTGGCGGACTTCGCCCGGGCTTATCCCGGCGCTCTCTCCGGGGGAATGCAACAGCGGGTCGCCCTGGCCCGCACTCTGGCGACGGGCGCCCCGCTCTGGCTGATGGACGAACCGTTCGCCGCACTGGATGAGCTGACCCGCGAGACGTTGGCCGACGAAGTCCTGCGTCTCTGGCACACCTTCCGTCCGACGGTGCTTTGGGTCACACACAACATCGCCGAAGCCGCGCGCCTGGCCGACCGCGTCGTCGTGATGAGTGCGCGGCCCGGCTGTATCCGGGATACGGTCGCCATCACGCCGCCCCGTCCCCGCGACGAAACCGCGCCGGAAACCGTTGCCATCATCCGCCGTCTGCGAGCTGTGCTGCGCAAGAGCATGACCACGGCTTGAAGGATTAAGAGGAACGCAGAAGTGCATGAGAGGTCTGCCCCCACACTGAAACGGGATGTGATTTCCGCCGCCGGAATTATCGGACTGACACTGCTGGCCTGGGAGATCGCGGTGCGGTTCAATCACACGCCGATCTATATCCTGCCGCCGCCGTCGGCGATTGCCGGCAAGTTCTGGCGGAACGCGGGTTACCTCCTCGCCGCCGCGGGGGTCACGCTAGGCGAAGCCCTCGGTGGATTACTGCTCGGCCTGACCGTCGGCATCGTGGTCGCGGCGCTCATCACCTTCTGGACGAATCTGGAACGCGGTATGCTGGCGCTGTCCATCCTGGTCAAGGCCACGCCGATAGTCGCCATTGCCCCGCTGCTCACCCTTTGGTTGGGTTTCGGCCCACTGCCCAAGGTGATCGTCACCGCACTGCTCACCTTCTTTCCGGTGTTGATCAACGTTCACAGCGGCCTGCATGCCGTGGATGAGGCGGCGCTGGCGCTGTTCCACTCACTGAATGCCGGGCGGTGGGAACTGTTCCGTTACGCTCGCTGGCCCTCAACGCTGCCGTACCTGTTTGCCGCCCTCAAAGTCGTTGCACCGCTCGCCGTGACCGGTGCCGTCGTCGCCGAGTGGGCCGGCGCGTCGGCGGGCCTGGGCCGCGCGATGTGGCTGGCCTACGCCGACTTAAACTTGCCGCTGCTCTTCGCCGCCGTCTTTTGCTCGGCGGTGATGGGCGTGGGGTTATACGTTTTGGTGGTGGTGCTGGAAAAACGGGTGATCTTTTGGCGTTGGAACGTTCAAACGAGAGGGGGAGAGATATGAAACGCATTTTCGTTGTGTGGATGTTGATGGTGTTGTTAGCGACGGGGTGTGTGCCTAAATCTACGCCGGAAGCGAAGAGCCTGGTGTTTATGGCCGGTTACGTTCCCCAGGCGAGCCTGCCGTTTGTGGGCGTCTACGTGGCGCAGGAAAAGGGATTTTTCGCCGCAGAAGCGCTGACCGTGGACATTCGCCATACCGCCGGCAAGGGTGAACACCTGCAACTGCTTGTCGCCGGCGCGGTGGACGTCACCACGCAGGATGCTGCCGTGCTGCTCAAGCGTCGGGCGGATCCCGGTCTGCCGCTCGTTTCCATTGCCCTCATCGGGCAGCGTGGACAGCAGGCCTACGTGGCGCTGAAGGAGAGCGGGATGCAGACACTGCAAGACTGGGCCGGGCACAAAATCGGCTTCAAGGGGACGCCGCCGCCCGATTTGCCGGCGTTGCTGGACGTGGCCGGGTTAGACGAGCATACCGTTGAGATGGTCAACGTCGGCTTTGATCCGCGCGTGCTGACCGAAGGGTTGGTCGACGTGTATCCGGTTTACAATTCCAACGAACCGTATCTGCTCCGAAGCTGGGGCTACGAGTTAGTGCAATGGGAGGCCGCCGATTACGGCATTCCCACGCTAGGGCTGGCCTACGTGACCACGCCGGACATCATCGCGCGCGACCCGGAGCGCCTCGAGCGCTTCCTGCGTGCTGCACTGCGCGGCATCGCCTACGCCGAAGACCACGTGGACGAAGCCATAGAAATCGTGCTTCACTACACCGGTCCGGAGACCGATCCCGCCCACATGCGCTTTATGTTGGAGACCGAGTTAGCCGACGCGCACAGCGCTCTCACGGCTGAATTTGGCATCGGTTGGCAGACTGAAGAACAATGGCAGGCGCTCATGGACTCACTGCTGAAGTATGGTGCGCTCGCCGGGCCGGTGGAAGTCAAGGAGGCGTTCACGAATCAGTTTCTGGAGGCAGTAAAAAAGCAATAAACCGCCTTAAATGCTGGCGCAGAAAACATATACTCATAGCCAATAGGGACTGATTCGCTTTTGAATTTTGACGTGGAGCATCGTCACGCGAGAAAATGCCAAACGATTTTCGATTCATCGAGAGCAAGATGCAAAAGAGGTATCTATTCAGGCCAGTCAATCTGGCGAAGCCATTTGTTCTCTATACCAGGTTTTGCGCGGATTTTGGTATGCAAAGTGCGCGTGGATGACGCGATAGGCGTGTTTCTACAAGCTCATCCCCCTTTTCCTCCGCTTGCGGGGTAGAAGGGGGCTGGGGGGATGAGAGAGTCAGCGCCGATGGCCGAAGTGTCAAACCATCCCCAAAGTCCCATTCGCTACCTGGCAGGGGCGGCTGAATAGTTACCTTTTCGGAATAGATTGGGCAGATGAAGCGGATTTTTGCTTGGATGATAACATCTATCTGCTCAATCGGTTTTAGCTGCTGCTGATATAGCATGCGCCTGGTATAATCCGGCAATAGATAACCAAGCCAGGGGAATTATCGTCAGCGGGGAACAAATGACCTGCTGCTTTACCCATCCAATCATTCAATAGCTTAACGGCAGATAAGCTATCTGATCCTGGTACATTGTTGCGTCTGAAACATCCCAGATCAGCCAAAGCTCATCAACGGTATCACCAATGCCCATATTGGGGTTCAATTCCAAGATACCCGGAATATGCCTATCCTCCGCCAGAAAGTTGGACAGATGAACCGGCATATATTTACGATTATTCGTGACCAACATAAAGCTGTGCGTCTCACACCAACCCAAGACTTCAGGATCTGGTGTACCACGTGGTGGCGCTCCCGGCATACCCACCAGCCAAATAACCATAGCAGGTTCGCGCCTCAGCAACTCACGGCGATAAATCGGATCAACGTTCTCGTCGAGTAGGTACTATATAAGGCTCACGTGGCTCTCCCAGAGCGTACTGATAACTACGTCGTGCATCACGTAGTTGGCCTACAAAAGGTGGAAGAGAACGACTCTGAGCCTCACGCATGGTCTGTCCCCACTCTAACCAGTCGGCAAGATAAGCCTCGACTTGCTCACGGTTATGCAAGTAATACAAAATCGTGGCGTAGATTTGTTCTAACGTCAGCGCAGGCAACTGTTGGTGAATTGCCTCTGGCGTCTGCTCACGATAAATGTACTCATACAAAACTGATTCAATACCCACACGCGTGTTTTTAAGCCGGATATCGTCATCGGCTAAAAAATCAAAGTAATCTTCTAATTGCATGCTGCTTATCTCCTCGTATCTATTCAGGCCAGTCAATCTGGCGAAGCCATTTGTTCTCTAAGTTGGGGACTCCCCACGACCTGAAGTTCTCCGCCAGGCTGCTAGATGACAGTGTTATCAGGAATGACGGCGCCCTTGGGAACGACGACGATCCCCTCGCGCACCACGTAATTGTCGGTTTCTTCGTTCGGCGCGTCCAGGTGACTGCGGATGACAACGTTGCACCCGATGCGCGCGTTCTTGTCCAGGATGGCATCTTCAATGACGCTGCCATGGCCTACCCCGATGTCGGGCAGGCCGAGGCGCTGATTTTCATCCTTCTGCGCCAGTGACTCGAAATCATCGGCCCCCATCATCACCACGCGGTGCAAGTGCGTGCCGCTGCTGACGATGCTGCGCAGTCCAATGACGCTGTCGGAAACAGCCGCGTGATCCAGTCGGCATCCGGGGGCGATCCACACGCGCATCAGACTTGAATCAATGACCTGGCTACAAGGGAGAAACCGGGCGCGCGTATAAATAGGCCATTCCGCCGCGAAAAAATCGAAGGGCGGATTCGGGCCGGTGAGGGCCAGGTTTACTTCGTAGAAGGCGCGAATCGTGCCGATGTCTTCCCAATAACCCTCGAAAGGATAGGCGAAGACGCGCAGTCCCTTGTCAATCGCTGCCGGGATAATGTTCCGACCAAAATCATCGCCTGGCTCGGTGCGCAATATATCCACCAGTGTTTTGGTACGAAAGACGTAAATACCCATCGAAGCCATATAGGGATTATCCCCCTCCAGGCTTGCCAGGCCCTCCAACTGATCCAGCGAAGGCTTTTCCTTAAATTTGTGAATCCGCCCTTCCTTGTCTGCCTGCAAGATGCCCAGACTCGAGGCTGCATCGGCTTTGACGGGTTTGACCGCTATCGTGATATCCGCCTCGTGCAAACCGTGGAAGCGGACGAATTCGCTGTAATCCATCCGATAGAGATGATCGCCGGCGAGGATCAAAATGTCACGGGGACTTGGCACCTGCAGTTGATAGAGTTGCTTGCGCAGGGCGTCCGCCGTCCCCTGGTACCAGGATTCGCTCACTGGCGTCTGTTCCGCTGCCAAAATCCGCACCCATCCGCCGGAGAAGTTGTCGAACTGGTAAGTGCGCACAACGTGACGATGCAAGGAAACGGAGTTGTATTGCGTGAGCACGTAAATACGATTTACGCCGGAGTTAATACAATTGCTGATGGGAATGTCAATCAACCGGTAATAGCCCGCCAATGGCACGGCAGGCTTGGCACGCAGTTTGGTCAATGGATACAGTCTGGTTCCTGCACCCCCGCCCATAATCACCGCCAGGACGTCCTTCATAAAGCTCAACATGGCAGTCCCCCTTTGACGTAGAGTATCAAGGTTATGTTCTATATTATAGTAACAGGCGCGGAATAACGCAACACACATTTGCAATCCCTTCTATGGAACATTGGCCAGCGCATTGCCGTTTCGCCCATTTGTTGTATTCTCTGGCTTGGTAAATCCCATAAATCGGTTTTCAGCATCGGTAACACCAGGTTGTTGTAAGCAGATGAATACAAGGGACGAGGTAAAACTATGCCGGGCGAGGGTGCTCCTGGCATTGATCATGGCGCTGGCGTGCGCACTGCGCTTCGAGCGCCCCACGCTGACCGAGTTCAAGCGCGACGAGGCGACAGTCGCGCGCCTGGCGCAGGCCATCGCTTACGAAGGCTACCGCCCGGCCGTCGGCGTGGATTCCTCGCTGGGCATCGACAACTTTCCATTCACGCTGTATCTGATGGCGCTGCCCATTCGCCTGTGGTCCGACCCGCTCGCGGCGGTGCTCTTCACGATGTTGCTCAACGCGCTGGCCGTGGGAGGGTGTTACGCTCTGGGAAAAGCCTATTTCGGTACGCGGGTTGGCCTGATCGCTGCATTGCTCTTTGCCGTCAATCCCTGGGCGGTGCTCTACGCCCGCAAAATCTGGTGTCAGAACATGCCCTGGGTCACGCTGATTTTCTTCGCCGCTATGTTCGCCGTGTTCGTCAAGGGACGGCGCCGGTATCTGGTGCTCGCCGGCGTGGGCGTCGCCGCCATGATCGGCCTGCACCTCAGCGGGCTGGCCGCGATTCCCATCCTGGGGCTGGCAATCCTGCTGTACCGGGATCAAGTCTCACCCAAGGCCCTGGCGGTGGGCGCGCTGGCGGCGCTCGGCACCGTCGGCCCCTACATCGTCCACGACGCCCAAAACGGATGGGAGAACTTGCACGGCGTCTTCCATTATGCCGGCGGAGCGGGGACTTTTTCGTGGGACGCGGTGCGCTACGCCTTTATGCTCGCCACCAGCTATGGGATCCCAGGGCAGGCCGGCGCATACCACGAACAATTCCAGGCCGGCGTGCTCAATCTCTGGTGGATGAATGACGTGATGATCGCGTTGGTCGGCGCCGGGTTGCTCTACGCGCTGGTGCAGGCGTTCCGCGGCGAGACCCAGGCGCAGCGACGCAGCTTTGGTCTGTTGTTACTGTGGTTCTGCATCCCTATTGTGTTACAACTCAAGCCCAGCACGGCGACTCAACCTCATTACTTCATTATGTTGTATCCGACGCAGTTCCTCTTTGTCGCCATCCTGCTCACCCACGGATTGGAACGTCTCCCCCGGCCCAAAATTTCCCTCGGTAAGCAGGAGATCCCGCTTGCGGAAGCTGTGTTAGTCGTGGGACTGCTCGTATGGAGTGGCTGGCAGATTTCCGTGATCCGTCAACAGCGCGTTTACATGGTCGAACATCCTTCTACTGGCGGATATGGCATCCCTCTGCGTTATACCCGTGCAGCGGCGCAGAGTGCCACAGCGTTGGCCGACGGCGCAGAGATCATCGTCATCGACGAAAACAACCGGCCGTTTATGACCGAGACGCCGACCGTCTTCGATGCGCTGCTCTTTGGGACGCCCCATCGCTTTACCGACGGACGCGCGGTACTGCCTGTGCCCGCCGGCGAGCGCGTCGTCTATCTCACCGGTTCGCTCAACGAGGCCAGCACTGCTGCTTTATCTCCCATCCTGCAACGCTTGACCACGTGGGATGCCGTGACCGTCGGCCCAGTCACACAACTGGCGGACGGTGTGATGTATCGCACTTTTGTACGTGAAGGCGCCAACCATGACGATGTGGTCGCCGGGATGCAGCCATTGGCAAGGGGGATTCCATTCGCTAACAACGTCGTCTTCGCGGCTTATGAAGCGCCAGAGACGGCGACAGCGGGGCAACCGATCGAGGTCTGGCTGGCGTGGTGGCTGCGCGGGCTGCCGCCGTCCGGGGTAGACTATCACTTCACGGTACAACTGCTGGATGGGAACGGCGGTTTGCGCGCGCAGAACGATCACGCGGGATTTCCGGCGGACTATTGGCGAATGGGTGACCTCATCCTGAGCCGGTTCAGCATCCCCATCCCGGCGGACATCGAAGCGGGCAGCTACCGGCTCCGCGCCGGGATGTACAGCTTCCCTGACGTTACCGGCGTGCCAGTCGTCGATCCGCAGGGAACGCCGATTGACGACGGCGTGAGTTTAGGGAGCCTCATCATTGCCGCACCCTAAAGGTTACTACACTCACGCTCTGGGCGACTCCTGATTGTGCTGACTGCGGCGCGGACGAAGGCGGGGCACAGTATTGAGAGATTCAATCTCAAAACAGTGCGAAGGGGCAACTGCCGGAGAAGCAACTCCACATTGCGTACTGAATAAGTGTCTACGATCTGCATAGCTCCTTCCCTGCTATTTATGGCCAGGCCGTATAGAGGCTAGCAGCCTCTCTTTGCTATAATTCCAACCCCATCCAATAGTGATCGAAGTATTCGCCATGCAAGAAAATCCCCTTGCGGATTGTTCCCTCAATCACGAATCCCTTGCGCATGTAGAGCGCGATAGCACGCTGATTATCTGTCCGGGTATGCAAGTTGATTTTCTTGATGATCTGCCCGGTCCTTGCCCAGTCAATGAGCGCATCGAGCATGAACGAGCCGATGCCCAATCCCCAATACGGCTTCCGCACCGACAACCCAAACTCGCCACTGTGCCGGACGCGAGGGCGGTGTCCCGCCGAAAAACTGAGTGTGCTCACAATCTGATCGGCTACCCACCCGACGATGTAGAGCTGGTTGTCTGATTCACGACATTTGCAGAGAAAATCCATTTCTTGCGCTTCAGTGAGATCAAACTCGCCAGGGCCGAAGGTCAGGAAGTCAGACTCGCTACTGATGGCTTGAACGTAATCGAGAACAGCATGGGCATCCTCGGCTGTCGCCTCACGGATAAAAAGTATGCGACCGTCTTTTAGTTCGTGGGTGCGCGGTTCTATGGTCGACATGGTATGGCTGACTCACCTAATGTTTATGCGCATGCGAATCGGGCGCAGCAGCAATCACACCGGCAACCACTTGGACGAGCGGTCCGAATTCGCCATTGGCATAAGTTTCGATCTCGCCACGGTCGCCGAGGCGCGCCATCTCTGGGTCGAGGCCCAGCTTGCCCAGGAAGCGCGTATTGAAGGCGTTCGCCATCTCCTCAGAGTTGCCCTTGCCGAACAGCTCAAAACGCTCGCCGCACTTCGGGCAGGTGACGTAGCTCATGTTCTCCACCACGCCGATGAGGGGGATGTTCAGATGCCCGGCCATGTTCGCAGCCTTGCGGACAACCATCTCTGCCAAATCCTGCGGCGACGTGACCAATACAACGCCTGTGATTGGCAAACCCTGCAACACGGTCAACGCCGCGTCGGAGGTGCCGGGCGGCATATCGACCACCAACACGTCCAGGTCGCCCCAGAAGACGTCGCTCCAGAACTGGTTGATGGCGCTGGCGATGAGCGGGCCGCGCCAGATGACGGCATCGGCTTCGTTTTCAAGCATCAAGTTGATCGACATAATCTTGATGCCGCCCGATGTTTGCGGTGGCATGATGCCCAACGGCGATGTCTCCGGTGCGGTGTGGACGCCGAAGAGCTTGGGGATGCTGGGCCCGGTGATGTCGGCGTCCAGCACGCCCACCCGCAAACCTTGACGCCGCAGTCCCACGGCGATCATCGCTGCCACGGTGGACTTTCCCACGCCGCCTTTGCCGCTCATCACAGCGATCACCGTTTTGACGCGGTTGAGATTGCCCGCCGGAAAATTAGGCTGCGGCGGTGAGGATTGCAGGACCTCGCGCAGGTGCGCTTTCTCCCCTTCGTTCATCGCCGTGATCGCCACCTCGACATCCAGCCCCGGCTCCAGCGTTTTCACCGCCTGCACAACGTCCGTCGCGATGCTATCTTGCAAGGGACAGTTCGTCACCGTCAACGCCAGCGTCACTTTGACATGAGCGCCGCGGATGCGTACCTGGCGCACCATGCCCAAATCCACGATATTACGCCGCAGTTCTGGATCTACAACCTTGTGCAGCGCATCCAGCACCTGGTTTTCCGTTACCACCTGAAGCCTCCCTTGAAAATAGTCTTATAGTCATGAGTCAAGTAGTCCTGTGATCATTTTCATGATCGGGACCTAATAGGCGCTGACTCTCTCATCCCCCCAACCCCCTTCTCCCCCGCCGGCGGGGGAGAAGGGGGCGAAAAAAATGGGGGTGTGGAGGGCGGCGCAGCCGCCCTCCACACCCCCTACAAAAATCCCCCTTCCTGGGGGGAAGAGGAGCAGAGGAAATAAGCTCATAGAAACACGCCTATCTTTGTCATCCAAGAGCACGCGGAGATGGATGCTATTTCTCTGCGTCCTCAGCGTGCTCAGCGGTGGAAACGAATTTAGCCGCATGTCCCACATCTTGTTGACCAGTACACAATTCGTGAAGATTTGTGCAGATTCGTGGTACAGTCTCCCCATGATCAGCCCACCAACGCCGCAGTACGTCGCCGCGCTGCTTCCACTTCGACCTGCTCTTCCTCGCCGGGCTTCACTTCCCAGATGCGATCGGGGGCCACCAGCCGGTCGGTATACAGAACCCCGTTGCAATGATCGATTTCGTGTTGAAAGACGCGCGCCAGGAAACCGCGTGCGCGTAAGCGAAACGGCTTGCCGTGGCGGTCCAATCCACGCACAACGACTTCCGTCGCGCGCTCCACTTCTCCCGCGTAGCCGGGGACAGACAGGCAGCCTTCACTGCCGACCGCCGTTTCCTTACTCATCTTCACGATTTCCGGATTGATGACAATGTAGAGTTTGCCGCTGGTGGGGTCTTCTTCATCTTCCGGCGTTTCGATCACGATCACCCGCACCATTTCACCGACCTGCACCGCCGCCAAACCCACGCCGTTCGCCGCATCCATTGTTTCGACCATATCGCGGATCAGCTCACGCACCTCTGGCGTCACTTTCTCCACCGGGTGTGAGCGTTTGCGTAAACGTGGGTCTCCCACCGTAATGATGTCGCGTAATGCCATATTTCCTCCCGCTTTTACTCGCTCTCTTTGCGCAGGTTGTCATACGTTGCAAACCAGCTCAACAGTTCGTCCTGCCGCCGCGTCGCCTCGATCTGCCGCTGTTGTTGGTTATAGGTATACTGGCGGTCGGAGATCAAAGAGCGGATTTTGGCCGGGTAGC
Organism: Anaerolineae bacterium; assembly: GCA_035415725.1. Lineage (GTDB taxonomy): Bacteria > Chloroflexota > Anaerolineae > B4-G1 > SLSP01 > DSWT01. The sequence continues at coordinate 58,280 of DAOOGN010000004.1, forward strand.
GCACCCATCTCAACTCGAAGAGTCCCTCGCGCCCCGCCGTCTCGAATTGTACGTGACCGAACTTGAGTAACTGTCCCCAGAAACCCGGCACCTGAAAACTGAGGTTTTGAATACGATCCAGACGTGCTTCACGCCGCGATTCTTGCAGCAGAAGCGGCTTTTGTTTGACCAGGATCACGTGACTCGGTGTCAATTGCACATAGTCGTTACGCCAATCCTCGATCAGCCACAATAAAACGCTCAGCAGAATCACTTCCACTATAGCCCAAGCCGCCACCCAGCCAACCACATGAGGGCTTCCCTGCTCCATGAGGTTAAACAAGGATATGGCGCCGCCAATGCTCACCACCGCCAGAGGCACGAAAACCCCCAGGTAGCGCAACAGGCCGATAAGCCAGTAGCGGCGCAGAATAATTGTCCCGCCCTCGCCGGTTTCCAGCCATGAGGGCGGGAAAAGGTACTCCCACAACCAACTAAACGTGAGTAAAAGCCATAGAGGTCGGCGCGGGGCCGGGGCCACAGGCAAAGTTTGACTCGGCGGTGTCGGCGCTTTTTCGACTTTGAGGCGGCGCGCCAGCAGATCACGAATTTGTCCGCGCGACCGCAGTAGATCACGGGCTTTCAAACGTTCGATCTGTTGAAAGATCAACATCCGCAAGCCGGCCGGATCGGGAATGTTGTCGATGTCAATATCTACCGTTTCACCGGCGGTTTGCAGAACGAGATTGCCGTAATTGAGGATGTTCGCCGTCGCCCCCGCACGCACCTCGTGAATATCCTGGATGTTGTCCAACGGACATTCCTCGGACTTCACCGCAAACGGCCAGGTGCGCTCGATATGAACGACACGCTGGGTCGTCAGCACAAAGTAATCGTCGCGCCAGTTCATATACTGCCAGAAAATCGCCACGACCAGAACGGCAATCGGCATGGCGATGACAACCGTCAGAACAGACGCCGCCGGCGATTCTTGTATTTTCGAAGACAGAAAGTACAGCACCGGTGTCAACAAAATTAAGAAGAGCAACGGTACGGCCACACGGCGGAACAGGCGCGACCAATGACGCTGCACAACGAACACAGTCCATTCATCATCACGCAGCCACTCAAACGCCTGAGTCTTGTGACGCATGCTGACGGTTTCGGAGACGTGCAGCCGGTGCCAAAGGCGCGGGCGTTCTTGCAACAGCTTGGCGAAATCGTCGCGCAGCAGGTAAAGCACGCGCGTCTGACCGTCGGCAGTCGCCAGCACATCGTGGAAGTCGCCAACCAACAATCCCGTTTCTCCGGCTACGTCGCCGACTTCGAGCCAGCCGACTTCCTTGACCAGGCCATCGGGATCAATTTTTGTCAGTTGGATGCGGCCTTCCAGCACTATCAACAGACGCTCGGCAATTTCACCCTGACGGAAAAGCCATTCGCCATTGCCGTAAACCTGATCGTGCAGCAGTGGCGCGATGCGGTAGAGTTCCATCTCGGCACGTTCATCACGGAAATCCTGGAACAGGGGCACCTGCTTCAACGCCGCAACCCCTTGCGCCAGTTGCAGTGGCCCCGGCAAGAGCTTCCGCAAAAGGTCACTTTGGTCGTAGATTTTGACCAGTTCTCGGAACAGCATATACAGCAAGCGCGTTTTCTCAACAGCTTCCGCGTTGACACCCTCAAGCTGCTGAACTACCAGTTCCGTGCGTCCGAAAACCTCACCGGCCTTGAGCTCCGCGATGGGGGTCACGTTGCCCTGTTCATCGACGCGCGTCAGACGCACTTTGCCTTCCACAAGGATGCACAGGCGATCCGGCGGTTGATCCTGGGTCAGGATGCGCTCGCCCACATCGTATATCCGCTCGCGCACAAAAGGCGTCATGCGCATGAGCACATCCTCGCCGGCGGCGTCCGTCAGTCCACGGAACAAAGGAACTTTCCGCAACTGCGTCAAGACTTCTTTCGGTTCCATACTCTTTGCCCTTTACCGGATTATACTACAATCCAACCAAAGGTTCATTTTTTGCTCATCATGCCACCCTCCCGGCGGTGGCGGACGGCGACGATCTCGGCGAGGATGGACAGGGCAATCATCGCCGGCTCTTTACCGCCGATGTCCAATCCAACCGGCCCGTAGATACGGGCTAAATCCTGGGCGGTGAAGCCCGCTTCGACGAGGCTCGCCCGGCGGTCGGCCTGGGTCTTGCGACTGCCCAGGAACCCGATATAGAAAGCGTCACTACGCAATGCCAGTTTGAGCGCGGGGACGTCAAACTTGGCATCGTGAAAGAGAACGACCACGGCCCATGCCGGGCCGAAATCCTGGGGAGTGAAAATATCCTGCGGCCAACCGAAGCGTGTTTCCACGCCTGGAAAACGTTCTTCGCGCAAGAAGGCCCGTCGCGCGTCGCTCACTATCACCGTGAAATCCAGCACACGCGCCAGCGCGGCCAACGCTACGGCGATATCCGTCGCGCCGAAGATGAGGAGGGTAGGCGGCGGGGCGATCACTTCGATGAAGAATGTGCCCTGCGGATAGGTGTGTTTCTGCGCATACGGACCGGGCCAGGCTGCCGCGATGTCCATCAACACCTCACCATCCAGGTCCGCATCGCCCAACGTACCATACGTCGCGCCCTCGGCGGTGTGCAACAAGTGCGCCGGCGGTTTGTCCGCATCGATCCGCGAGACGAAGGCCACCGGCCGCCGCGCGGCTACTTCCGCCATCAGGCGTTCGTGAAGTGGCTCCCAGCGCTCGACCAGCACATCAATCGCGCCGCCGCATGCCAGTCCCGCGCCCCACGCCTGCTCGTCGCTGATGCCGAAATTCGGGCGCAGAACGTTCGCTTTCCCGGTCAGCACGGTTTCCAGCGCGGCGATGACGTCGCCGTCGACGCAGCCACTGCTGACCGAGCCGGCCACATCGCCCTCGGCGGTGATCGCCATGCGCGTCCCGGCCGGACGCAGCGACGATCCCCGCGTCTCCACAATCGTCGCCAGTGCGATGGCGGTCTTCCCGGCCTCCTGCCAGCGTTTTACATCCGCGATAATGTCACGCATACGTACTCCTCGTATAAAATAAGTAAAGCATGCTTCAACATTCAGCTCGCTTTAGATTTGCCCCACGTGTACGACCGCACGGTACCGTCGGCGAAGACGTGCGCCACTTCGAAGCGCACGCGCCCGGCTTCGACCGCTTTGGCAATCTGGCGCTGGCCGTTGGTCAGCATCGACTTGCCTTGTTTGATATCGAGGATGACGATTTCAACCTCGCCGGCAGTGCCTTCGTCCTTGACGGCGCTGTACCCATTGAAAATGACGTAATCGACCGGATCGCCGAGGAAGCGCGCGTCGGCGGGCCAGTACGAGAACCCCGGCAGAAGGGGTGCCATCTGCTCGGCCATTTTCCCTTTGAGGACGGCGCGGCTCTGCTCGGCGCTCTGCCGGCGTGCCGACACGACCGTCTCGGCATGCCGGCCTTCCAGCTCGTGGATGCGCGCCTCGTAGTGCTGCACCAGGCGCGCCCGCTCGGCCTCGGCCCTGGCGCGATAGGTCGCGGCGATTTCGTCGCGCAGGTCATCGCGCGGCCCTTGATCGCGCGTGCGCAGCAGCAGATACGATATCGCCACGCCGATCACTAACCCGATGAGTAAGTAAATGCTGTTCATCTATCCCCAAAACAGCGGTTCGCGCCGCAGGTACATCCCGGCGCTGTCGCCGCCGACGAACGCGCCATCACGTACCAGAAACGTCCCACGTCGCAGGGTGGAAATGACCCGTCCTTGCACGCGCATCCCTTCGTAGGGCGTGTAGCCCGCCGCTGAATGGAGTCGTTCAACCGTAAAGGCATCCGTGGGCGTGGGATCGTATAACACGACATCGGCGTCAGAACCGGGCAGGAGCGCGCCCTTGCGCGGCCACAGGTTATAGACTTGCGCGGGGCCGGCCGCGAGCAGGCGCGCGATGTCCGTCCAGGCGATGTAGCCATCGCTCACGCCATACGTCGCCATCAACGGCAGAAGCGTCTCCAGGCCGGGCAGTCCGCCGGGCGTTTGGGTAAAATCGTCCACGGCGCTTTTCTGCGTCTGCGTGTAATCGCAGTGATCGGTGACAATCATATCGATTTCCCCGCCGGCGACCCACGGCCAGAGCTTCTCCCGCTCTTGAGGGTCGCGCAGCGGCGGCTGAAGGATGTAGCGCCACGGTTCACCCCCCGCATAGAGGGTGTTATCGAGCACAAGGTACTGCGGGCAGGTCTCGCAGAAGGCGATCTGCCCTCTGGCCCGCGCTTCGGCGACCAGCGCCGTCGTTTTGGCGGTGGAGTTATGGACAATGACGACGGGCGCGCGCGCGGCTTCGGCCAGAAGCAACACCCGAGCGGCGGCCTCTTGCTCGGCCAGCGCCGGGCGCGATGCCCCGTGGTAACGCCAGCCGGTATCGCCGGCCTCGATGAGGGCCTGCGTCTGTGCCGTCACCAGGGCGTCATTTTCACAATGGACCAGCGTCGTCAGCCCATAACGCCCGGCCGCCTCCAGCAACCGCAGGATCGCCGCGTCATCCATGTAGTAGTTAGGACGATAGGTGGTGTAGAGTTTAAGGCTTTGGATGCCCAGATCAACGAGGTCGCCGAGCACGTCCTCGTGGCCCGGCGGTACATCCGTCACCATTATATGAAAGGCGTAATCGATGCAAGCAGGCGCTGCCTCCGCCAGACGCGCGTCCAGCGCCTCGGCGAAACTCTGTCCCGGGAACTGCGTGGCGAAGTCCACCACCGTGGTCACGCCGCCGAAGGCCGCCGCGCAGCTCTCCGTCTGCCAATTGCCCGGCGAGGCGTAGATGCCTGTATCCAGTTGGATGTGCGCATGCGCGTCGATGATCCCCGGGAGTACCAACAGGTCGCGCGCCTCCACCACCTCGGCCCCGCGCGGTACAGGCAAATCGTGGCCGATGGCTTGAATTTGCTCACCACGAATCAGGAGGTCGGCGTCCATCATCGTTTCCGGCGTCACCACCGTCCCCCCGCGGATCAAAATCGATTTTAGCTTGCTCATCGTCACCTCACTGGATGCTGGCTCTGAATTTTGTCATCAACGCTATTCGTATTGTAGCTGATTTCGTCACCTTGTCACCTCTGCTCTCCTTCTCCCCCTCATCATCTCGCGGTATAATGGCACTATGGAACGATCCAGTTTGGCGCGCTACTCCGCCGTCGCTGCTGCCCTGGTGGCCCTCGCGTTTGGGCTGCGAATGGGGGGGCTGACGGCGACTTCGCTGTGGTACGACGAGACGTTTGTACTGTATCACGCCCAACAAGGCATCGTTGCCGGGATGCTGGGGCTGTTGCGTGAGGATAACGCGCTGCCGCTCCACGGCCTGCTTCTGGCGCTGTGGATCAAAGTCGCCGGCGACGGGGAATTCGCGGCGCGTTATCTTTCCGTCTTGCTGGGAACCGTCGCCACAGCGTTGATGCTCAGAGTGGGCGGTGCGTTGCGGGGACGCCGGTATGGCGGATGGGGCACGGCGCTGGCCTATGCCACCCTGCCGATCTACGTCTATTACGCGCAGGAGGTGCGGATGTACGCGCTGGTCATCCCTCTTGCGGCGGGTTTCGTGTGGGCGGCCTGGCGGGTCGTGGAGCGTGGACGGGGTGGGGTAGCCTATGTCATTCTCGGCGCAGCGATGCTGATGGCGCATCTCTACGCGGGATTGTTGTGGGCGGCGGTGCTCGTGTGGGGAAGCCTCGCATTACACATTGGAAATTACCAAGCAAACATCGAAAGTCAAACATCGAAAATCAAAAACTCCGTCTGGTGGCGCGCTAACCTGTGGCTGGGCCTGGCAGCATTGCCGATCGCGGCCTGGGCACTGTGGCGTGCGCGGGTGGATGCCACGGCGGTGTCGGCGATCCCGGCGACGGCGTTGCGTTGGATTCCGGTGTTGTTCGGTGTGGGGCAATATCTGCCCCAACCGTGGAGTGCGCTGTTTGTAGCCATCGCCGGGCTGTCGATGGTCGTCGCCTTGGTGGGGCTGATGCGCGCCCGGCGGGTGCAAGGCGCGATGGGGCTGCTCGTTACGGTGGTCGTCCCTCTCGTGTTATTGCTAGCAGCGACTTCTATCAAAGCCAAATGGAGTGAACGCTACCTGCTCCCCTCCTTCGGCCTGGCGCTCGTCGTCGGTGTGGGGACAGGATGGGAGTCTTTAGTCGAGAGTCAAAGAGCACACAGCGCGTATGACGCATCACGCATCGGCGGGGCACTGTTGCTTGTCACCTGGCTTGCCCTGACAGTTCCGGCTCTTGTGCGGCAAGCGCAAGGAACATGGGCGGTGGGGCTGACGGATGAATGGCATCCGCGCCCGGATTTCCGCGGTGTGGCCCGCTACATCGAAGAACACGATGCGCCCGACGACGCGATTGTCGTCATCGGCGGGTACGCCGCGCACACACTGGACTATTACTACGACGGCCCGGCGCACCTGTTGGGGTTACCCTTCGACACGCGCGTGTTGGATATGCAACGTCCGCTGGACTTGCACGCTTTGGAGACCTTGGAGCAACAAACTGCCACGGCACAGCGTCTATGGCTGGTGCTCTGGCAAGACACCCTCGCCGATCCGACCGCGCTGATATTGAGTTTCCTGGTCGATGCCTGCCACCGTCTGCCGGTGGATGCCAAATTCACGAACGTCGGCGTTGTCCTCTTCGATTTGACGACATGCCATCCCTTAGACCGGTTGGCCGTCCCGTCCCACCCGCTGACGGCGGATTTCGTCGAACCGATCCACTTGACCGGATATGATTGCAGTAAAACCGGCGAGACCTGGGAGGTCGATGTGTGGTGGGAGACCACGGGGCCGCTACCGGCGGATTACCGGGTGTTCGTTCATTTGATCGGCGCCGATGGGACGCTCATCACGCAACACGATCACATTGCCGGGACGGATGCTTATCCCACCGGCCAATGGACGCCGGGAACGGCGCTGCGCGACCGCTTCTTCCTGCACGTACCCGGCGGTGTATGCGACTCATGCACATTGCAGGTGGGCCTGTACACAGCACAAGGTCGCCTGCTACTGCGCGATGGCGGTGACCGGGTAGAAATTGCGCCTTAAGTAGCCGACTCGCTGATTCATTCATTCGTTGAGGAGGACAGTGTGGCAAAACACATTCTCATTGTAGATGACGATGCCCTGCTGCGGCGCAGTCTGGCGTTCAACCTGGAAAGGGCAGGGTATCGCACCAGCACGGCCGGGGCGGCTGAAGATGCCCTGGCGCAGGCGCGGCTGGATCCGCCCGATTTGGTGCTGCTCGACATCGGTTTGCCGGGGATGGACGGGCTGGATGCCCTGCGCGCCCTGCGCCAGCAATTTAACGTGCCGGTCATCTTCATCACGGCCCGCCGCCGCGAGCTGGATCAGGTGCTCGGCCTGGAATTGGGCGCCGACGACTACGTCACCAAGCCTTTCGACATTGACGTGCTACTGGCGCGGATCAAGGCCGTACTGCGCCGAACCGGCAGTAGCCTTCCGCTCCTGCCGGCGTTCAACCCTCTCGTCGTCGGCGATCTGGTGATCGACCCAGCCGCACATACTGTGGCTGTCGCCGGCAAAACCATCAATTTAGCCCCGCGCGAATTCGATTTGCTGGTGGTACTGGCGCAGGAAACCGGTCGTGTCCTTTCGGTGGATGAGTTACTGACCCGTGTCTGGGGCGCAGAATACGTCGGCGAGCCACAGGTCGTTTATGTTCACATCCGCTGGCTGCGCGAGAAGCTGGAAGCCGATCCCCCGCACCCCCGCCGCATTGTGACGGTGCGGGGGGTAGGATACAAACTGGTTGAGTAGGTGGGGTTTACAGGCGGATGGACCATCTCATGGGGCCGCATCCGCTATAGCAGCTTCAGCCATGCGGATGTGCTGCAAGTCGTGCTTTGCCATCCCTTGCAGGACGCCGCCGATGCAGTGCTGCCCAAAATCCACGTCGCTGGTGTCGCGTTTGAGTATTTCCGGCGTGATCTCCGTGATGAACGCCTGCATGCCGGCGTGGATCGCATCCCAGGCTGCCAGCACAGTCTCCAGGTCGTCGGTCGGTTCGGTGCCGACGTCGGCGAAGGCGGGATTGCCTTCAAGAAACGGCGGAAGAAAACCCAGCTTGAGCCACGGTTGATGGTTGCGCAGCAGCCACTGGTTGAGGTACATCTCTTCGGCGAAGACCAAATGTCGCACGTGCTCCAACGCCGACCAGCGATCTGGGCCGGGATGCGCGATGAGCACATCCGCTGACGTGGCGCGCAGATGAGCATAAAATTCAGCGCGTACTGCATCGAGGTGCGCCAACACGCGGCGCACCTCCTCAGGATCGAAGATGTTGTGCATTCTCAGCCGCACGCGTTCCGGGTCCCGACGGTCGAATTCAGCTTCGAGCAACTGATCCACGCGCACGTCGAAGATCGTCAATCCGGCGATATTGGCGTCGTCAATCGTCATATTAGGACTTACGCGAATTTCCGTTTGTAGTGACGGCTTCAGCCGTTCTTAGCTCCTCAGAGACGCCTGAAGGCGTCACTACAAATCCTCCGCCGCTTGATGCGAGCCAGGCTTGCGTAAGTCCTGATATCCTTGAGATTGGCGTTGTGAATCCGCGCCCCTTCCAGATTAACGTCGTCAAACGTCGTTCCATACAGATTGACGTTGTGAAACAGTGTTCCTGCCATATCACAATTTTCGAAGCGCTCGCCCATCTTAGGCCGTCCTCAACTGTTCTAGCGTCTCACGCGCCTCTGGCGCTCCCGCCAGGAAGCCTTCCAGCTTGGAACAGCCGTAGTCGGCGCAAGCAGCGCAGTGGGGGAGGGCGCGTTCTATGGCGCAGGCGCGAATCTCGCACATCCCACAATAACTCGCCAGTCGCCCGCCGATGTTAGCCAGACAACCATCGCAGACAATCGACTCGGCAGTCATATCGGGGGCATGGAACGCCACGCGCCATTCCGCCGCCACACGCTCCAATGCCGCCGGATCACCCGATTGGGTGGCAACATACGCCGGGCACGCCGCGCAATTCAGTCCGCAGTACGCTATGATCTTGTCCATCACTATTCTCCTCTCTTTGATGTAGTTCATTTGTTCTAATACGCTGTTATTATACGCTATGAGAGTGACAAAGTATGTCATATATGCTGGACCATATACTCATGCCGTAACTATTCAGCCACCCCTGCCAGGTGGCAAACAGGACTTTGGGGATGGTTCATCGCGGGTTGACACTTTGGCCAGCGGCGACGACCCCCTTATTCCTCCAGCCCCCTTCTCCGCCGCCAGCAGGGAAGAAGGGGGCGGGAAAATGGGGAGATGGGCTTATAGAAACACGAATATCTCGTTATCCACAAGCACCTGGCATACCAAAATCCGCACCCAACCTGGTATAGGGAATAAGTGGCTTTGCCAGGTTGACTAGTCCTACGCGGCACAAATAGTTCCTCAGTGAATGCTGGCCAGGGATCGGCAGATCCCGGCATAGCGCGCCAGAACCGCGGATCTGGCGATCCGCTCCGCGCATGGCTAACGGGTGTGAAATTTCTGCCCTGCTGGACTAGCCTGAATAGATACGATTCGAGTATCCCCCTCAGCGCATTTCCTGTCCACCGGTGACGTTGATGGCCTGGCCGGTCATATAGCCGGCCTGATCGGACGCGAGGAAGACGACGACGTTGCACACGTCGTCGTAAGTGCAGCCGCGCTTCATCGGTACCTGGTCAATGTATTTCTGGCGGACCTCGGCCTCGGTGATGCCCTGGTTGCGCGCGTACTGTTTGAACAGCGACTCGGTCCACAGCGGCGAGTCGAGCAGGTTGCCGGGGCAGACGGCGTTGACGCGGATGCCCTCTGCGGCAAGTTCCAGCGCCAGACTTTGCGTCAGGCCGATGCCGCCAAACTTAGAGGCGGCATAGGCCGAGTTTTTGTAACTGCCTTTCTTGCCGGATTTGGAGTTGATCTGGATGATCACGCCGCTGTGCTGCGGCTTCATGACGCGGATGGCATGTTTGGCGCAGAGAAAGTAGCCGACGAGATTGACGTTGATGACCGCCTGCCATTTCCCGGCGTCGAATTCATCCGCCGGACCGGAGATGAGGATGCCGGCGTTGGAGACGAGGATATCCAGGCGTCCGAATTCGGCGACGGCGCGGGCGACCAGCGCGGCGACCTGCGCTTCATTGGTGACGTCCACCTGTACCGCCAGGGTGCGCTGTCCTGTCTGCGCAGCGATGGCGGCGGCGGTTGCCTCGGCCCCCTCCCGATTCAAGTCGGCGACGACGACGTGCGCGCCCTCGCGTGCCAACCGCTCACACAGCGCCGCACCTAACCCTTGTGCCCCTCCGGTCACAATGGCGATTTTATCTCGTAAAGATTGATTCATATATACCTTCTTAAATACTTATGAGCCTATCCCCCTGCCCCTCTTCCCCAGGAAAGGGGGATTTTTGTGGGGGTGTGGCGGGCGGCGCAGCCGCCCGCCACACCCCCACTTTGTTAGTTTTTTAACCCGGGGAGCAAACCTCTGGGGTGGATTGTCATTCGCTACGGCAACATCACCCGCAGCAGTTCTGCCTCGGCCTCTGTCGTCCACTCGCGCCCGTCCTTGAGTTTGGCGGCGACGGTGGGCAGCACGTCCTTCAAATCGGTCAGGGCGGTGAGGGGCAAAGGCTTGATGTGCGGGTAGATGACGATTTTGCCGGGGTAGCGCGTCTCGTCCACCGCTTTGAGACCGTCATACGCGGCTTCCAGTGAGCCGATGGCGGCGACAGAGCGGTTGGGGGACAGTCGCCCGGTTTCCGCCTGTTCCAGCATGAAGCGCATATTTTCGATGGTGGAGGCGGAGTGGCCGATGACGCGCGCTTGCTTGAGGTAGGCGTCGCTCAGGTCGAGGGTAGCGTACTGGCCGCGTGGTACGCCGGCGAAGATGTTCATCACCCCTTTGGGCGCCAGGTACGTCGCCGCGTCGGCAATGACGGACATGGCCGGCGCCAGCACGATGATGTCGTCAAAGCCGGCCGCTTTGAACGGCGCCATAGCGACAGTGTAGGCTTCCTTGTCCATCGGGTTGAGGCAGATGAATTCGATGCCCTTGTTTTGGGCCTCCAGGCTGAAGTGAGTGCAGAGATCGTCCAGGCGCACGTCGCTGACATCGGTGCAGACGATGATGGCGGGGCCATTCGCAGATTGGATAGCGGCCTGGACGTGCATCCGCCCCATCGGGCCGCCCGCGCCGACGAACCACGCTTTGCCGCCCGGCTTAAGCGTGGAACGCACGGGCACGTCACTGTAGGCTTGGGCGATATCCGTGCCGGTGCTGCCGACGTAGAGCCAACGGTTGTAGTGGATGCGACCCACATCCACTTTGACCGGGCGGGGCAGCGGCTCGTCGGCGATGATCGCCATGATGCCGTAACTCGCCAGGTTGGGGCTGGCGCGCTCGATGAGGTCGGCGTTCGCGCCCAGGAGGATGATGTCGTCCACGCCCTTGCCACTGCCGCCGCTGGTTTCCGCCGGGGAGACGGGTGCGTCGTCGGTTTCGACGGTCGCCGGATCGGGCAGCTCAGGGACGTCCACCACTTCCACATCGAGCTGCGCGGCGCGCTCGCGGAGCCACGCAGCGAAGGGCGCGGGCACGTTCGTGAGGCGCAGTTGGGCGGGGTGGGCGGCCTCGTCGAAGCCCTGGCTAAAGGTGTACATCGGTTGGGCGTGCTCCGTGCCGATGATCCACATCGTGCCACCATGGCGCGGCGCGGTGCGATAGCGCAATTGGTACGCCGCGATGACACAGGCCCACGGCTCGGTCAGCGCGGCCTCGGCGTAGCCGGTTTTGGGGTTGCGGATGGGGATAAGGTAGTTGCCGTGGTCGCCGTTGAGCACGCGTCGATCGATGACGGTGTACTCCGACAAGCCACCCTCGATTTCGTAGCCGTAAGAGCAGTTTTGGCCGTGATAGAAGATGTCGGCCTGGATGATGAAGCGGTCACCGACCTGGTACTGGTCGCGCAGCGCCTCGCCGACGCCGACGACGGTGAGGCTGACCTCGTGGCCGAGCACGACCGGCCTCTGGTGCATGTCGTGGTGAATACGGGGGTGATTCTGCCCGGCGTGAATCACCTTGACGTCGGAGAAACAGTGCCCGCAGGCGTCGTGGCGCACGAGCAGCTCATCCGGGCCGTAAGTAGGCATGGGGACGGCAATGGGCTTGCCCTCCACGCCGAGATTTTCAAACCCCGCGCCGTAGAGCGGCCAGAGACGGTTTGTCGCCGGCAGAGGGGTATGGGCATAACGGTATTGGTTTAGTTTATCGAACATGAGTTATTCCTCGTTTTTTTGTATTCGTCAGGATCATAGTGGACACAACAGCGTCGGATTTTTACCGCCGAGAGCGTCGAGTTCGCCGAGATGGATGCTATTTCTCTGTGCTCTCAGCGTGCTCAGCGGTGGAAACGAATTGAGCCGCGTGTCCACCCTCTTGTTACCCGGTATACAAACTCTCCAATTCTTGCAAAAACGCTTTCCCTTCTTCCGGCGTTACCGGCTCGACAATGTAGAACAGGAAGCCTTTGCCGCCGAGTTCTTTCTGGATGGTGAACGCGCCTTTGCAATCCACATAAACCTGGCAGAGTTTGCCGCCGTCGCGGATGCGCTTGAGCAGGGGCAACCAGCCGTCGGCGAGCGGTTGGCCGTCGCCGGGCTGCCATTGGATGCCGCGCAGTCGCTCGATGCCGAGCAGATAGTCCAGATGCGGGATTTCGCCTTTGCCGTCCAGGTGATAGAAACCGTAGTCCAGGTGAGCACAGCAGGCCGTCAGGTCGGGCAGGACGAAGCGCTTGAACATGCGCGGCGAGATCATGTAGGAGAAGTCGCATTGTAGCATGTAGCCTTTGCCCGGCGACCAGCACGGTCCCCAGCAGGCATTGCCGCGCCCGACGGTACTGGTGATGGCGTAGAACTCGTCGTAGTAGCGCAGCCAGAGGGGGGTGATCTCGCTCACGAGCCGGTCCACTTCCTCCGGCGCGTCAACCAGATCGAGCAGGAGCTTCTCCGAGCCGCGCAGGCTGGCGAGGATGTCCAGGTTGCCGCCGATGTCGGTGATGCCGACGAGCACCTGGTCACCCCAGCGCGCCACGGCCTGTTGCGTCACGTCCAGCACGCGCTGCAGCCAGGGATTGTCGGGGTTGTATGCCAGGTGGATGTCCGCCAGGCTATCGACGCCTTCCAGGGGCCAGAACCACGTCGTGTCGGGCGTCCACGAGACGCGCGATCCCAGAAAGGCCGCCATGACGCCGGGGCCGAAGTTGACCCACCACTTGGGATAGGCGTCGCCGAGCCAGTACGCAGCGTTGAGGATGCGCTCCCAGTTGTCGAGGATGGCGTCCACGGGCGTGTCCAGGCCGTATTTGGTGAATTGCGACCAATCAGCCTCAACCGGGTCAACGGTTTCCAGCACCACCAGCGGGCGTTCCAGTTCTCCGGCCCACCATGCGTTCCAGTCGCGGGCGATGCGTTCCCAATCCGATGCGGTGAAACGGATGTTGATAGGCATAAAGTCTCCTGAATAGTCTTGTAGTTGTTAGTTGGATAGTCGTTATACTTCCCACAGTTACCATCTTTCATTGTAATTGCTCAGCCATCGACTAAGAAACGGCCTGGATTTCCGCGCCATGGCTGAAGATCAAGCATCCAATGGGGTCCCAGGGTCGAGTTTTATCCCCTCTCCCCTTCCCCCCGCGTTGGCGCGGAGGGGAGGGGACTTTTTTTATGGGTTTTTCTCTCTCCCCAGCATTTTCGCTGGGGGAGGGGCGAAAGCGACGGATTACAAAGGTTCGTTCCTTGCCGTCTGGATAGTTAGCGCCAGGCTGAGCAGTTATGAGATTGGAAAGACTATGGCCGTGAGCCGTATAGTCAAGTTACCAAAGTGGCGCTGGATCCATCACGCATGACGCATCACGTGTTACGCATACCGGCACTCTGCCTGCACGACTTGCATCAGCCAGCGCATGCGGCCCACGCCGGTGCCGGCCGCAGTCGAGCCGGCAGTGGCGATTTCCAGGCCGCCAGTAGCGCCGGCTTTCTTGAAGTCGCCGATGACGTGCTGGCGGATTTCTTCCGCGTTGCCGTTGCGCAAAAGAAGCGGCGGAAGTTGGCCGAAGATGTAGGCGTCGGGCATCTTCTCGCGGATCAAAGCGGCGTCCACGGTGGGACCGTAGTTGACGGCACGGATGCCGAGTTCGTACTGCATTTCGAGCAGATGGCCCATAGCGCTGTCTGAGTGCTGATAACGGCGCGCATTGCCGGGGGCCATGGCTTCGAGGACGCGCTGGAGCACCGGGAAGCAGTATTCACGGTAGAGCTTTTTGTTGAAGAGCGCGCAGTTATCATCGGTGATCCACCAGCCCGGCTCGGTGTTGCCGCTGAATTCGCGCAGCACGGTGTTGAACTCAACCATTTTCTCCGCCAGGATGTCACGGAAGCGGTGCATCAGGTCAGGGTGGTCGTAAATCCAGTAAAAGACGGTTTCCGGTTTGAGCACCGAGGTCATAATCGTCGCCGGGCCGCGACTGCCTGTGCCGAGTTGGGGGAGGGGTTTCCCGGCGGCCTGGCGCGCTTCCCATTCCACCAGATACGGTTCCGGCAAGGCCCATGTGCGCATGTCGATGGTTTCGGCTTCGTCGAGGATGTGGGCGAACTCGACGGGATCATCAGTCGCGGAAGTCAGCCAGGGGGTGCTGTTCTCGTGATAGGTGAAATAGCAGTGGAAGAGGTTTTCGATGCGGCGCGGCTCGTTGTCCCATGTGTCCTCGTTGAAGAAGGCGCAGCCCACATATTCTTGGGTGATGGCATTCACCTCGCGGTGCAGGGCATTCCGGTACGCCGTGTCCTGGTAATAGCGCAATGTGGAGGGAACGTTCATAAATTCGAAGATCCAGTGATCATCCGGCGAAAACGAGAGCGCGCAGCGCGGCTTGTCGGTGGTGAACGGCTGGCAGCGCGCGTTCTCTTCCCAGAAGGCGGCTAGGTCTAAATCTTTTGTCAGCTCTATGAATTCAGGTTCAATGATAGGCATGGTTTCCTCCATGAAAAAAATAGTATCTCTTCAGGCTCGTAAACCTGGCGGAGCAACTTATTCCCTATAATAGGTTTGGCGCGGATTTTGGTAGGAAAAGGACTCCTTGGATGACAGGGTATTCGTGTTTCTATGTGTCCATCCCCCTTCCCCCCAGAAAGGGGGATTTTTGCAGGGGGTGTGGCGGGCGGCTTCGCCGCCCGCCACACCCCTATTTTTTCGTCCCCTTCTTCCCTGCTGCGGGGGAGAAGGAGGTTGGGGGGATGAGAGTCATCGCCGATGGCCCAAGTGTCAACCCATGAGGCACCATCCCCAAAATCCCATTCGCAACCTGACAAGGGTGGCTGAATAGTTAAAAAATAAACCCCTAATCTGTCCAAATTTCCACGCATAAAAAATTAGAATCGGTAGATCCAATTTCGCTTGGTCTGGATCGCCAGATCCAGACCCCATATCTGGCGATCCTCGCGGAGCATTTTGTGATCTACTGAGAATGGGCGAAGATTCGTGCCGTTTCGTAGTAGAAAGCTTTCATTTTTCCTTGATGGCATTGCCGATGGAGAAGGCCGGCCCCAGGAATTCGCCGACGCCGTAGTAGCCCCCGTCATCCGGCGACCACAGGATGGGGCGGATTTTTTGAAGCGACAGTTTGCCGTCGGCGTCGAAAACATCCGCGTCAGCCTTGATGTCGAGGATTTCGCCGACGAAAAGGGTGTGCAGGCCAATTTCGAGCGTGTGCAGTAGCTTGCACTCCAGCGCCATGGGGAATTCGGCGACGTAGGGGGCATCCACTAGCTCGCTCTTGACCGGGGTGAGGCCGGTGACGGCGAACTTGTCCACGTCCCGTCCGGAGACGAGACCCATGTAGTCCGCCTCTTTGACGTATCGCTCGGAAGCGATGTTGATGGTGAAGGCGCCGCGCGCGATGATATTGCCGTAGGTGTAGGTCGCTTTGCGCAGTGAGACGGAGACGCATGGCGGGCGTGAGCAGCAGATGCCGCCCCAGGCTGCCGTCATCAGATTGGGCTTGCCCGCCCCATCATAGGTGCCGACGATGAAGACAGGTGTGGGATACACAATGGTTTTCGCGCCACGAGATGTTTTCATAGGACCTCCAATTTTATAGAGCTTCGTATACCTCAGGTCAGGTACATCAAAAGGAGTAAACTTTTAGGCTTGTGAACGTAGCAACTTTTTCAATGGTTTACCCCCTATCCCCTTTCCCCTGCTTACGGGGGAAAGGGGAGAATTTTTTGGGGGTGCAGGCGGGCGCAGCCCGCCTGCAAAAACCCTTATTTTTTCTCCCCCTTCCCCAGTTTGCTGGGGAGGAGGGAGGGGAAATCTCCTTACAGCACACAGTACTCACAGAACTAAACGGTTACCAAAAGGATATCCGGCTTCACGGCAGGAGAAGGAATAGCCCCGGCCTGGAGTTGTGTGATGCCTGCCCGGCCGGGCGGAGTGAGTTTCCCTACTTGGGTGTAAAATGCCTGGCACGCTTGCCGGGTGGGGAAGTGCGCTTGCGCCCAGGCGCTCCCGTATCCCAGGCCAAGCGCGCGTTGCATGACGGTATGCCCGTAGATGAAGGCCGCGCCGTCCATAAAAGCCTCGCGCACCGGCCCTAGCTCCGGCGCGGCGAAGTCATCCACCAGACGGTTGCCAGGGGCATTCATCTCCGTGCCGACGTTCAGCGGCAGGTCGAGTTGCTGCGCCAGGTCCACGATCTCATACAACTTTTGCAGCTTGACACGTTTGACTTCCGGATCGGCGATGTTCCAGTTGCGGTCGGGAATGATGTTGAGCGCGACGACGCCCTTGCCGATCAGCAAGTCGAGCAGTTCTTCCTCGGCCTGCTCTCCCGCCGATGTTCCATCGAGCCAGGTGGCGCAGGGCAATGCGCCGCAGGCTGTGATGACGCGGTTCACTTCCTCCACCGAAGGGAACATCTCCGGCGTCGGTTGGACGTAGCCCACGCCGCCGCGCTTCATCAGTTTGGCGCGCACCAGGTTTTGGATCTTGGGGCCATGGTCCAAAATCGCTTCGATCTCGGCGCGGGATGTGTGCAGTTTTTCGGCCCAGAACGCTGCCGGATCGGAGACGGTCCGTTGCGCGGCGGTGAGGTAGGCGACAACTATGTGACGCTCGGTCGCGTTGCCGGCCGGGGTGAGGGGCAACACGTCGCGGTCGTAGTCGATGACGACGGGATCAAGGTAGGCGTTGACGCGCGCGGCCATATCACGGTTGCGCGCCTCGGCCCGCGCGCGCAGGCTTGCGAGGATTGCCCGCGCCTCTGTTTTCTCAACGGATTGAACGGATTTTAGCGGAAAGTCTGTCGAATCCGTTGCATCCGCTAAATCCGTTGACGTAAAGCCGATGCCCATGTGATAGAAAATTCCCGGTTCGCCCGGCGAATTGATCTCCCGCGTGGCAAACTCCGGGATGAAGACGCGCGTCTCCATGCCGGCGCTGCCGCGCACTCCGGCAAGGTCACAGGCGGCGAGGAATTCTTCCACGCCGTCCAACACATCGAAATCGACGATGCCCATGAAGCCGTACCCGGATTTTTTCGCCAGCCATGCCAGCGCCGTCGGCGAGTAGCCGTAGGCGTTGTAGGAGAAGAACGTGTGGCAGTGCATGTTGGCGACGTCGGCGGGTGGAGCGATCTCCACCGCACCCCGGTCAGCCAAGGCAAGCAACTCGCGCAGCGCGGCAGTGCGCCGGGCCACGTCGAAGTCGTTTAGCTGAGTTTCGAGGATTTCGAGGGATACATTCATCTGTTTATCCAAATGTTCTTCGCATCCTATCACAATAATACTGTACATTTTCCCACTTTGCATCCGGCGCGATGCGGTGATCCGGGCAGGGGATATACCCGCCGAGGTCGACGAGCGGCTTAAGCCGCTCGATTTCGGCGTCCACGGCGGCGTAGTCGCGGCTGAAGACGACCTTGTCCATGCCACCGACGCCGCGCAGCGCCCGCCCATACTGCGCCCGCCACGGTGCGATGCTCGAACGCCACGTCCCCACCTCGATAGGAAACATCGTATTGACGCCGTTCTCCAGCCATACCGGAACGAGCTTGGTCACGTCACCGTCGCTATCCAGCGAGACGATGTCGATGCCGTAGCGGCTCAGCAGGTCGGTGATCCGTTGGTAGTGGTGTCCCGTCATCCGCCGGAAGATACGCGGGTTGATGAGCGGCCCGCTTCTAAAGGAGATGTCTTCCCAGAAGTGCGCAAAGTCGAAGGGCGCGGGGCCGCCGGCCGGACACACTCTCTCCAATGCCGTTTGGGCCGTCCGGTAGCACAGTTCGGCGACGACATCCACGATTTCTTGCAGCAGGTCAGGATCGTCCGCCAGCATGTACGACAATCCCACGATGCCGATCCAGTTGCGAATGACGCCGAATAGACTGCCCACGTTGATGCCATACGGGTTCATCCACGCGCCGCGCCGTAGATAGTCCAGCCCTCCCTCATCGAAGCGCACCATCTGCCCGTCGCAGTTGACCCAGGCGTGGGTGACACGCTCATCGCTGTATTGCAGTCTGGGCAGGTAGTGTTCTTCCCACGAAGCGCGATCTTTGAGCCGATGTTCGATCTCCTGGGGGATCGAAACAGCATTATCTTTTTGCAGGATGATGGTGCCTTCGTCGTTCTGGATGTGCCGCGAACCGTCGGGGAACTCGCGGATCACCTTGGTCTCGAACGCCGGTCGCAGCCGCGTTTCCGGGCCATAGCAGGTGCTCCAGTTGAAGTCGAAGCCGAGTTTCGCGCCGATGACGGCGTCCGTGGGATTGCCATCGCCCCACGCCCGCGCCTCCGCGACGGTGATATGCCCTTCCGCCGCCCACTTGTCCAGCGTCTCGTTCCAGTAGCCGAAATGGACCAGGGGCATACGGTCGTAGTCCTGGTAATGCAAGATTGCGTGCACGCGTTCGCGGTTGTTCATAGCATGTTCTCCTGTAAGGTTTTCAAGGCTGCGATAAGCGCATCCCAGGTATTGCCTTTCTGCCCATGCATTTCGACGGTCAGTAAACCGGTGTAGCCCCAGTGAGTACGTATGATATCTAGAGCCTCGTAAAATTCGAAGGTCGCTATCTGGTCGGGGAACCAGTTTGATGCTATATTCCAGGTGTTCTCGCTCAACTGTCCGGAAAGATGGACGTTGGCTAAGCGATCTCTGAGATGGGTAAATTTATTCAATTCGTTATACAGTGCGGCCCAACGCAAATCTAATGTAATCCACGGAAAAGATTGGACCAAATCAACGGGTGTATATCCCTCGAGATGTGTAGGGATGTTCTCAACAGCCGCTTTGACACCTGGAAACTCGATACTGACTTCCTCGAGGGTATGATGAAGAACTTGGGGATCGAATTGTTCTTTCCACGTATCCCATAGATGAAATACACATACCTCTGCGCCAACTTTGTCGGTCAGCATCAGGGCTTCTTGGATGAGTTGTTTCCCGTAGGTTACGTCTGCCGGTTCGGTCGAACAAAGATAAGCGCCTACATCCCGATTCGCGTGAACAGAAAGAACCGGAACGCCACACTCACAGAGAACAGCGGCTATCTCGTCTATGGTGTAGTGTGGGCTGGCCTCCCAAGCCGCTCTGCGTTGTGGCTCTGCGCGGGGAGGAAAGCGTGCATCCCATTCCTCCAGGTGCTGGAATTCGAAGCCCTCCACTGTATCCGTGTCATATAAACGCTGCATAATCGTTAGCGTATTGTCCAGATCGTAATACGGCCTGCCGGTCAATCCGTTGAGTGGGGCAACAGAGATGGAAATCGGATTTTTCATTGTCATCTTGACGTGTATTTTTATTTCTACCGGTTCCCCACTTGAATCATCGCCCGCAGCACGCCGTCTTGGTATCCGGCCGCCAACTCGAACGCCTCGGCGATGCGTTCCAGCGGGAAATGGTGTGTCGCCAACGGCTTGATGTCCACGATGCCCTTGCTTACCATACGAATGGCGCGCGGGTACGTGTGCTTCATCCGCCGCACCAGTTTGATCGTCAGCCCCTTCCGCCGGATTACCGAAGCGTTCAGCGTCATGGTGTCGTCAGCAGGGATGCCCACGACGACGACTTTGCCGCCGGGGCAGGCGACGCGCGCCGCCTGATCGGGCGTCTCTGGCGCGCCCGCCGCCTCGAAGGCCACATCGACGCCGCGCCCGTCCGTCGCGCGTAGAATCGCGGCGACGACGTCCTCCGTCTGGGGGTCGAACACCGCGTCGGCGGCGTACCCTAAGGCGAATTGCCGCCGCGACGCCAGCGGTTCGGTCATGTAGATGGCGCCCGCCCCCGCGATCTTCGCTACGGCTGCCGTCATCAGGCCGATGGTCCCGGCCCCCAGGATGGCGACCGTCTGTCCGACCTTGAGATGCGCCAGATCGACGGTGTGAATGGCGATGCCGAGCGGCTCCAACAGCGCACCCTCGTCTGGACTGAAGCCTTCCGGCAGCGGGAAGCAATTTTCGGCGGGCATCACCGCGTACTCGGCGAAGATGCCATCAACCGGCGGCGTGCCGCAAAAGCGCACGTGCGGGCAGATGTTGGGATGTCCGCGCCGACAGAACTCGCACACACCGCATGAGATCGCCGGTTCCACGGCGACCAACTGACCCAGTCGCAGCCCCGGCGCGCCGGCGACGCCCGGTCCAAATCCGGCGATCCACGCCGAAAACTCGTGGCCCATCGTGATCGGCGCCTTCACCCTCGCGTCGCCGATGCCGCCTTCGAGGTAGTAATGCACGTCTGATCCGCACGTGCCCCCCGTGGCGATTTTGAGCAATACCTCACCCGGTCCCGGCGTGGGAACCGGCGCGCGCTCTACCCGCAAATCACGAATCCCGTACAGCCGGGACGTGAGCATTGTCTGTTCTGACATCGTTATATGCCTCCACAAATTTTCGATAGGAGTAAGGAGTAGGGAGTCTAAATCGTGCTTAATCTCCCACTCTCGGTAGATCTAATTTTGCCTGATCTGGATTGCCCGATCAGACCACAATGGGGATCTGGCGATTCTCTCGGAGCATTTTGTGGTCTACCGAGTCTCCAATCCCCCATCAGCACTCACCACACTTTCACCAACTCCGGCGTGACCTTGATGATAAGGTTTTCCGGTGAGTTGGCCCATTCTTGCGGCTCGGGGGCCAGGACACCGTCGGGTCCCATATAGCGAGCGTAGATGCGCAGCGCCATGTCGCGCACGAACTCACGCGGCGCGGCGATCAACTCTGCCTCACCCTCGAAGACCACGGCGGAGACGCCATCCACACTTTCGGCTACATCTATTACCACGGCGCACCTGGGATTGTCGCGCAGCTCGCCGATTTTGCGCGTGCTTTCGTAGGAGCTGATCCACAATATCTCGCCGTCCCATTCGTACCACACGGGGACCACGTGCGGTTGTAACGTCCCCGGCGAGGCGGTGGCAAAGCGCGCCAGCAGCGGCGCGGCCAAAAAGCTGTCTATTTTAACTTTGCGATCGTCAGACACCATATATTCCTCCTACAGTTCCAGTATTTTTAGCGATTCTTGCCGCATAAATGCCTCAATGAGCTGTGGTTTGTGTTCAGCTCTGGCGATGACCTCCACTGCGCGGAGATGAACTTCCATCGTCCAGCGATCATTGCGGTCTTCTTGCGTTGCCGCGTAGACCACGCCCGCCATTTTCGCCCAGCAGATTGCGGCCATACACATTGGGCAGGGTTCATACGTCGTGTACAGCCAGCAGCCGTGCAAATGATGGCTGCCGAGTTTCTTACACGCCTGGCGAATCGCATTGATCTCCGAATGACCCGTCACGTCGTGCTCTGCCGAAAAGATCGTGCCGCCGCTTATGGCGATGATCTCGTCGTCTTTCACGATGAGGCAGCCCACCGTGCCGTGGATATACCCAAACTCAATCGCTTGCGCCATCAATGCCTGGCTTGGATGTTGCATGAGCGCTTATTCCCCAAAATACAACGCCTCCAACGACGCATTGACGCCCGGCGCGCCAAAGAGCGGCAAGTTGCGCAGATGCATCACCTCGCCCAGCCGCTTGACCGCCGCATAATCCAGCGCCTTGACACCGCCACCCAATTGCACCGCCATAATGATCGATTGTGCAGTCGCTTCGAGCAGCTCGACGTTCATCAGCGTCCAGGCGATGTCGCCCCGGCTCATCGTCACCAGACCGTGATTTTCCATGATGAAGCTGTTGTACCTGGGCAGGTAAGGGCCGAAATTGTCGGCCAATTCCTGGGTGAGCGGCTGCCCATAGGGAACGATGGGCACCGGACCTACCTCGATGGCGGTCTCCGGATAGAGCGGCCGCAGCAGGTAGTTTTCGCCGCCGGAGATTGCCAGTGCGCCGACGGCGGGTGCGTGACAGTGGATAACGGAGACGATGTCCGGTCGCTCGTGGAAGAACTTGAGGTACATCGGCAGTTCGCCGGTGGGACGATGTTCGCCCTCGACGGTCTCGCCCGTCAGATTGACGAACACGACGTCTTCGCGGCAGATGTCGCCCTTGTTCATCTGCGTGGGCGTGATGAGCAACAAATCGTCCTCCAACTTCCACGCCAGATTGCCGCCGCTGCCGGTCACGAACATGGCGCGCGCCAGTCGGTGGCAGACTTTGACGAATAACTTCACTTCGTACTGGTATTGCTTGTGCAGTGTCATGAGTTCTCCTTGAGAGTCAGATAGTCGCTAGTCGGATCGTCGCCAGTCCGGTTATTGCAGTTGGCGTCATTCTACTGTAAGCTAGAATAAAATCAAAGTCACCGCTTAAAGTCGCGCGCGGCTTTGACCTTTTCTCTATCTGCTAATATACTTTGCATAGATGCGACCGACAACGGGCTGTTTTCCCATCAGAAGAAAACATTATCATTCAGCCGACTATCAGACTATCAGACTATGAAACTGTTTTTTTGGAGGAAATCATGGAAGATTTTGAGAAACTCGGAGTTTTTTATCTGGGCAAGGAATACGATCTGACCAAGAAGGCCGCCAAAGATACGCTCTTACTCTACGACAGCAAAGACCTGGTGACACACGCCGTCACCGTCGGCATGACCGGCAGCGGCAAAACCGGTCTGTGTATCGACCTGATCGAAGAGGCCGCCATCGATGGCATCCCCGCCATCGTTATCGATCCTAAAGGCGACCTGGGGAACTTGTTGCTCACCTTCCCGCAACTGCGCGGTGAGGACTTCTTGCCCTGGATCAATGAGGACGACGCCCGTCAGAAGGGCATGACGCCTCAGGCCTATGCCGAAGCGCAGGCCGCCCTGTGGAAGAAGGGCCTGGCGGACTGGGGACAGGATGGCGCACGCATCCAAAAACTCAGAGACGCCGCCGACTTCGTCATCTATACCCCTGCCAGCAACGCCGGCGTGCCCGTTTCGATCCTCAAATCCTTTGCCGCGCCTTCCGCCGCCGTCCTCGAAGACGGGGAGATGATGCGCGAGCGGGTGGGAACTACCGTCACCAGTCTGCTCGGCCTGCTGGGGATCGAGGCGGATCCCGTTCAGAGCCGCGAGTACATTTTGCTTTCGACCATCCTCGATTTCATGTGGCGGCAAGGGCACGATGTCGACCTCGCCGCGTTGATCCAACTGGTGCAGACCCCGCCCATGACCAAAATCGGCGTGCTGGACCTGGACTCGTTCTACCCGGCCAAAGATCGCTTCGGCCTGGTGATGGCATTGAACAATCTGCTCGCTTCCCCCGGCTTTAGCGCCTGGCTGGAAG
This sequence comes from Anaerolineae bacterium, assembly GCA_035415725.1. Classification (GTDB taxonomy): domain Bacteria; phylum Chloroflexota; class Anaerolineae; order B4-G1; family SLSP01; genus DSWT01. Next base: position 82,110 of record DAOOGN010000004.1, read on the forward strand.
GTGAGCCGCTGGACATTGGCCAGATATTGTACACACCCCAGGGCAAACCGCGCATCGCCATCTTCTCCATCGCCCACCTCGGCGACCCAGAACGCATGTTCTTCGTTTCTCTGTTGCTGAACCAGGTATTGAGCTGGATGCGCGGCCTCTCCGGCACCACCAGCCTGCGCGCTCTGCTCTACATCGATGAGATCTTCGGCTATCTGCCGCCCATCGGCAACCCGCCCTCCAAACTGCCGCTGTTGACGATGCTGAAACAGGCACGTGCTTTCGGCGTCGGCGTGGTCCTGGCGACGCAGAACCCCGTGGACCTCGACTACAAGGCGCTCTCCAACGCCGGGACGTGGTTCATCGGTCGCTTGCAGACGGAACGCGACAAGGCGCGCCTGTTGGACGGCCTCGAAGGCGCTGCCGCGAGCCTCGGCGGGCGCTTCGACCGCCGAGCGATGGAGCAGACGCTCGCCGGCCTGGGGAGTCGCGTCTTCCTGATGAACAACGTCCACGAGGATGCGCCTGTCGTCTTTACCACGCGCTGGGCAATGTCGTACCTGCGCGGGCCGATCACCCGCGAGCAGATTCGTGTGTTGATGGCACCGCGTAAAGCTGCATCCGCCGTTGCTGCGCCGACTTACGCGCCAACTGCCGGCATCACGGCCACAACGCCTGTCGCGCCGACGACGGTGACGGCGCCAACCATCGTCGCGCCCACCACGGCTGCTGCGCCGCTGCCCCCGGCACCGGCTCCTGGCGCTGCACCCATGTTGCCGCCGGACGTGTCCCGCTTCTTCGTTCCTGTGCGTGGCAGTCGCCGGAGCCGCACGGTCATCTACAAACCGTATCTGCTGGGCGCGGCACGGGTTCATTTCGTGGATACCAGGCTCAATATCGATCTGGCGACAGATATTGTAGCTGTCACACCCATCGTCGACACGCCGCTCCCCGTGGACTGGGAGCAGGCACAGACGCTCGACCTTGCCGTGACCGATCTGGAGAAGACCGGCGAGCCAGACGCGTCGTATGGCACTTTGCCGGCGGCGGCAGCCCAGGCCAGGAATTACACCGCCTGGAACCGCGACTTCACCACCTGGGTTTATGGCACTCAGCGATTGACATTATTGCGCAGTCCCGCCTTGAAACAGACATCCGAACCGGGCGAGAGTGAACGTGATTTTCGCCTCCGCATGCAGCAGTTGGCGCGCGAACAGCGCGATGGGGCTGTTGACGCCCTGCGCCAGAAGTACGCGCCCAGGCTAACCGCGTTGCAAGAGCGCCTCCGCAAGGCGCAGCAGGCCGTCGAACGTGAACAATCGCAGGCGCGCCAGGCCGGTCTACAAACCGCCGTCAATGTTGGCTCCACGCTGTTGGGGGCTTTGATGGGTCGCAAGGCCGTCAGTGCTTCCACCGTGGGCAAGGCGGCGACGACGGCCAAAAGTGTGGGACGGGCTTCGCAACAACGCGAGGACGTGGCTCGCGCCGAAGAAACTGTCGAAGTCTTGCAAAAGCAGTTGGCGGATCTGCAGGCCGAGTTCGACGCGGAAACTGCCAGGCTGACGGCCAGCATCGACCCGCTGACCGAGGAGTTGACCCCGGTAATCGTGAAACCCAAGAAAACTGACATCACGGTGCCCTTGGTGTCGCTGGTCTGGATGCCATACTGGCAGGATGAGCAAGGGGGATTACTCGCTGGCTGGTAGACAAACCGGGTTATTCATTTCTGCCCGGCTCTGATGGGTCTCCCCTTCGTTGAGCGCTGAAAATGTAGTGCGGGCCGAGAGGTCCGCGCTATGCCTGCTGTTTTCGGAGAGGGGACGGGTTGATCCACTGTAACCGTTTAGTTCTGTGAGTACTGTGGGCTGTGAGACGATTTCCCCTCCCCCTTCCCCAGCGTTTTCGCTGGGGAGGGGCAGGGGGAAGCCATGGGAAAATTGCTCCGTTCACGAGACTAAAAGCTGCGGAAAAATGGGGGTGTGGCGGGCGGCGAAGCCGCCCGCCACACCCCCTAAAAAATCCCCCTTCCCTGGGGAAGGGGGGCAGAGGGATAGGCTTATAGAAACGCGAATATCTCATCATCCAAGAGACTTTGCATGCCAGAATCCGCGCCAAATCTATGATGAAATAAGTTGCTTTACCAGGTTTACTGGCCTGAATAGATACGGCAATTTTTGACTCTTTTCAGGAGAGAGGACACTTTAGTGATCAACATCCTTCAAGTCTTGGCCGGCATGGCGTTTTTTATATTTGGCATCAGTATGCTCAGCGGCGGTATGGAAAAGCTGACCGGCAGTCGTATTCAGGAATGGCTGGATAAGATGACCGGCAAGCCTCTCAGAGGGGCCTTCTTCGGCGCAGCGGCCACGGCTTTAATTCAGAGCAGCGGTCTGTTAATGGTGACGATGATCGGCTTGATTAACGCCAATCTAATGACGTTGAACCAGGCCATCGGGGTTATGCTGGGGCAAGAAATCGGTACGACACTGACAGCCCAGCTCGTCGCCTTCAAAATCGGAAATCTTAACACCTTATTTATCATTGCCGGCGTGGTGTTGGTGGAATTTTTTGCCCACCGTAATTTACGTACGTACGGAGAAGTTATTTTGGGCGTCGGCATTATATTTCTGGGTATGGACATGATGGCCGGAGCGTTGCAGATGTTGGTGACCATTCCAGAGGTGGCCCAGTGGTTAGCAACGCTAGGACATGTCCCCTTAGCCGGCGTGTTGGCAGGCACTATCGCTACGGCTGTCGTTCAAAGTAGTTCGGCCGTCACCAGCTTACTGGTTGCCATGGGGATGAGTGGTGCTATCGAGTTGCGGGGGGCGATTGCGCTGTTGCTAGGCGCGAACATCGGGTCATGTGTGATGGGACTGTTAGCCTCTCTGCGCCTTTCCCGCTCTGCGCGGCGTGCTTCCATCGCCCAGATTTTGATTAACGTCATCGGAGTACTCCTCTTTTTGCCCTTCATCACGCCCTATGCACAATTGATCAGTCACACTTCCACCTTGTTGCCGCGCCAGATTGCCAATGCGCATACCATCTTTAACATGACGATCAGCGTGGTGCTTTTCCCTTTCATCAAGCAGATTGGCTGGCTGGCCGAGCGATTAGTCCCCGAAGGGAAAGCGAGCGGGCCGGCCAAACTGACGGCGTACATTGACGAACGCCAGTTTCGTATTCCGCAGGTAGCACTGCAGGAGGCGTTCCGCGAACTGTATCGGCTAGGAGAAGTGACGGCGCAGATGCTGGATTGCAGCCGGCGTGCGATGCTAAAGCAGGACACGGAAGCCCTGCAATGGGTGCTGGATCACGAAGATGGCTTCGTCGATCCGGTGTGCAAAGCGCTGGATGGATTCATCAACGGCCTGTTACGAACAAACCTTAGCCTGCAACAACAACGATGTTGTTTTCAAATCAAGAATCTCATCACCGACATCGAGCGGGTGGGCGACTTGACCGAAGACATGGCGGAAGCTGCACAAAAGCGCATCGAGCATCAAGTCGTCTTCAGCCCCCAGGCGTTAGAAGACATTGAGCGCCTGTACAGGCATGCCCATACGACGTATATGTGCGCCTTGGAGGCGCTGCGTGATCGCGACCGGGAGAAAGCGCGCCATGCCTGCGACCTGGAGGAAGAGTTCGATCATCTCTATCTCGAAGCGCGCCAGGACCATATCCGACGTTTGGAAGAAGGCGTCTGCACCCCCGAAGCGGACGTGATCTTTGTCGAGTGGTTGCGCAACCTGGAGCGTATCAGCGACCATGCCGACAACCTGGGTGTAAGTGTGAGTCGCAACTGAAAGGTCCTGCCGATTGTGGATTGTGATCCACCACAAGCATGCTAAAATGCACCCGGTATTTTCGACGTAACTATTCAGCCACCTTGCCAGGTGGCGAACAGGACTTTGGGGATGGTTCATTTTGACAAGGGGGCCTGTATGTTTGGTGAACGTCTGAAACGCTGGGAGATCATACTCTACATCCTCATCCTGGTGACGGCGATTGTCAGCCGGTTTTACATGCTCGGCGACCGCGCCATCAGCCACGACGAGAGCATCCACACCAAGTTCTCGTGGAACCTCTACGCCGGGCAGGGCTTCCGACACAACCCGATGATGCACGGGCCGCTGTTGTTTGAAGTGACCGCCTTTGTCTACTTCCTCTTCGGCCCCAACGACTTCACTGCGCGCATTTATCCGGCGTTGACCGGCATTGTGCTGGTGATGACGCCCCTCCTGTTCCGTAAGTGGCTGGGCCGCCACGGCGCGCTGGCGGCGTCGCTGTTATTGCTGCTCTCGCCATCCATCTCGTACTACTCGCGGTATATTCGCCACGACGTCTCACTGATGCTGACCGCAACGTTGCTGTTGTGGACAGTCCTCAAGTATCTGGATGACGGCAACTATCGTTGGCTTTATGGGATGGCGGCCTGCTTCTCCCTGATGCACGCGACCAAAGAGGCATCGTACATTTACATCGCCATCTTCGGCGCATTGATGTTCCTACCGTTCGCCTGGCAGGTTTTTGCCACCCGCTGGAAGCGTTCCAATTTGTTCATCGTCTTTGTACTTGCCTTGATCTTGGCTCTGCTGTTGGGCGGCGTGTTTATGTATTCTTTCAGGCACGCCCAAACCAGCGAGCAGATTCTGGACGACGTCGGCAACACCCGCATGTCCAACGTCGCCGTGCCCGTGTGGGGACGGTTGGCCGCAGGGATGGCTTTTCTGACCCTCCTGGGAGCCGTTGTCATCGGCTACTACGGCGTCGGCGAGGAAAAAATGCGCCAGATTCGCCTCTTCGACGTGCTCATGGCGCTCGGCACCCTGACATTGCCCCTCGGTTCGGCCTTCCTTATCAAATTTGTGGCCGGGCTGGATATGAGCGTGGTCTACGACGCGGTTATCAGCGGCAACCTGGCTGTCCTCCCCGCTTCCACGGTGCTGGGCATTGGCAGCGTCGTGCTGCTGTCGCTGCTCGGTTCCATCGCGCTGGGCGTGTGGTGGAACAAAGAACACTGGCCTATCATCGCGTTAATCCACTATGCGATTTTCTTCGTCCTTTACACCACCTTCTTCACCTGGGGATGGGGCGCGCTCTCCGGCCTGGTGGGTGGACTGGCTTACTGGCTGGCGCAGCAAGGCATTAAACGCGGCGGGCAGCCGATGTATTACTACTTCCTGCTCGCGCCGTTGTACGAGTACCTGGCCGTGCTCTTCTCCGCCGTAGGCGGCGTGGGCGCGCTGGTCCATTTCGCCCGCCGGCCTTTCGGCTCGCGTGCGGAATCCTCTCCCGACGAGGCTGTCGTTCCCCCGCTGGATATGGACCGGCTTTTCCCCCTCTTCCTGCTCGGCTGGACGTTGCTCTCGTGGGTGGGATATACCCTCGCCGGCGAGAAGATGCCCTGGCTGGTCGTGCATATCATCCTGCCGAGCATTTTTCTCGCGGGATGGGGGCTGGGCAAAATCAGCGCTGGCGTGGACTGGCAACAATTTGTATCCAAACGTGGCTGGTTATTGCCACTCGCGCTCACGTTGACCATGGCGGCGCTGACCGTCTTCGGCCGCGCACTGGTGGATTTACGCGCCGCCATGCAGCCAGGGGTGACGACGGCCGGCCCGTCATTGACGCAATTGGAACCGTTCGGCACACTCATCGGTGGGTCGCTCGGCGTCGTGGCTTTTGGTGGATTGTTCATCTGGCTCTCCGCCAAATTCAGCGCCGGATGGATTGCCCGGGTGACGGTACTGCTGGGCGCCCTTTTCCTGGCGTTGCTCACCACGCGCGATATGACGCGGCTGAACTACATCACCTACGACCTGGCGACGGAGATGATCGTCTACGCTCACGGGACGCCGGACATCAAAGTAGCTCTGCGGCAGATCGAGGACATCTCCTGGCGGGTGGCCGGCGCGCCCCACGACGTCAAGGTGGCTTATGGCGAAAAAGGTTCGTGGCCGCTGACGTGGTACATGATCGACTACCCGAACAACTACTTCTACGGCACCACTCCCGACGCCGCCAAACTGCTGGAATGCCCGGTCGTGATCGCCGGGAGCGCAGAGTATGGCGTCGTCGAGCCGATTTTGGGCAGTGACTACATCCATTTCGATTACAAATATCTCTGGTGGCCACTTCAAGATTACTTCGACCTGACCATCCCTCGCATCCGAGAAATGCTGGCGGACCCGACCATGCGCGCGGCGCTGTGGGACATCGTCTGGAAACGCGACTACACCCGTTACGCCCAGGCCAAGAATCCCGAGAACCCCTTCACCTTGCAAAAATGGCCCTACCGCGAGGAATTTCGCCTGTATGTGCGGCGTGACGTGGCCCAGGAAGTGTGGAGCTATCGTCTGGGCGACGCCGGCATCCAGACCGTACATCCGCAGGCCACCCAGCTTCCCGATCCCTATCAGGCCGGCGCGCGCACCCTGCCCCTGGTGAGCAGTGCAGCTCTCCCCGGGGCTGCCGTGCGCGGCATCGCCGTCGCCGCCGATGGGACGCTCTACGCGGCGGATACGACCAATCACCGCATCTGGCACATCACGCCGCAGGGCGCGCTACTGGAGACGTGGGGCGAGTTCGGCGTAAGCGCCGGGCAATTCAACGAGCCATGGGGAATCGCCGTGGCCGAGGATGGAACGGTCTACGTCGCCGACACCTGGAATCATCGCATCCAGAAATTCGACGCGCAGGGACGCTACCTGACCGCTTGGGGGACGCTGGCGCAGGCGACGGTGGGGGACGCAGCGGGATACAGCCGCTTCTACGGCCCGCGCGGCATTGCCATCGGCCCGACCGGCATGGTTTATGTTACCGACACCGGCAACAAGCGCGTTCAGGTCTTCGACGCCGACGGCAACTTCCTGCGCGAATTCGGCGGCGGTGGAACGTGGGCCGGGCAGATGGACGAACCCGTTGGCATTGCCGTGGATGCGACCGGGACGGTGTTTGTCGCCGACACGTGGAACCGCCGTGTACAGGTCTTCTCCGGCGACGCTATTTTCCTTCGCCAGTGGAGCGTTCCCGTCTGGGGAGGAGACAACCCGGACGAAAAGCCGTTCCTGGCGCTCGGCAAGGAGATGATATACGTGGGCGATCCGGTTCACCAGCGCGTCCTGGCGTTCACGACGGACGGCGCTTTTCGTTGGGCGTTGAGCAATGGCGAATCCGGTCTGAATTTGACCTTTCCGGAGGGGCTGGCCGTCTCTGGCGACGTTCTCTACGTGGCGGACACCTATTCTAGCCAGATTTTGGGCTTCAGCCTGCCGTAGCGGGGAATGGGGGATTCCGTAGTTTTCGCCCCTCCCCAGCGAAAACGCTGGGGAGGGGGAGAAAAATAAAGGGTTTTTGCAGGCGGGCGCAGCCCGCCTGCAAAAACCCACAAAACAAAAAAAGCCCCTTCACTCTACCCGCGCTGGATACCCCGTAATCTCGCGGATTTCCTCGTAGAGCGCCTTGAGCCGCCCGTACATGGGCTTGTAGACCCGCTGATAGAGACCGTCGTAGATGGCACGTGTCTGCGGGTTGGGCGTGAAGACCTCGCCGATGCGCGTCATCTCGCGCACAGCGGTATCGAAGTCGGGGTGCAATCCCAGCCCCACGGCAGCGTCGATAGCGGCGCCCAGGCCAGAAGTCTCGTAGATGTGCGGGCGCGCTGCCGGCAAGTCGAAGACGTCGGCGGTGATCTGCATCGCCGCGTCGCTCTGCGAACCGCCGCCGGAGACGCGCAACTCCGTGATGGGGACGTGACTGCGTTTTTCGATGCGCTCTTTCCCCTCGCGTAGGGCGTAAGCCAGCCCTTCCAATATCGCACGGTAGAGGTGCGCCCGTGTGTGAATATCCCCAAATCCGATGATCGCGCCTTTGGCCTCCGGCCCCGGAACCTTGAGACCCGGCGACCAGTACGGTTGCAATATCAGCCCCATAGAGCCGGGCGGGACCTGCGCGACCAACTCGTCGAAAAAGTCTTCCGCCGCGACGCCCTGTTCAACGGCCAGGCGCTGTTCGCGGTGACCAAACTCCTCTTTGAACCAGCTCACCATCCAGTAGCCGCGGTAAATCTCGATTTCCAGACTGTAGCGCCCTGGTACGGCGGCAGGATAGGGGGGAATCAAGGGGATGACCTCAATGTATTTCTCGTGCGTGGCGTTGATGGTGGCCGTGGTGCCATAGCTGAGACAGCCGATATGCGGGTCGAGACTGCCTGTACCGATGATCTCGCACGCTTTGTCGGCGGCGGCAGCGATGACAGGCAGACCCTCAGGCAGACCTGTAGCCTCGGCAGCCACTGCGGTCACCGTCCCCAGCGGGGCAGTAGGAGGGACGAGATCGGGCAGAATGGCGGGATCCACCGGCAGGACCTGCCACTTCCAATCCCATGACCTGGCCCATGTGAGCGCTTTGTAATCGAAGGGGATGTAACCCACCTGGCAACCCACCGAGTCCACGAAACGTCCCGTTAGACGGTAGGTGAGATAGCCGGAGAGGAGCAGATATTTGTGCGTTTTGTCCCAAATGTCAGGCTGATGGGTGCTGATCCAGTTGGCCTCGGCTTCAGCCTGCAAATAGGCGACGGTCTCTGTCATGCCGGTCGCCTTGAACGCCAGCCCCCATAGCCCGCCGATCGGCTTCAGCCCGCCGGTGCGCCGTTGATCCAGCCAGATGATAGCAGGACGCAGTGGCCTGCCTTCCCGGTCCACATTGATCACCGTAGCGCGCTGCGTGGTCAGAGCGACCCCGGCTATGGCCGCTTTGGAGAGCGTCGTTTGCTGCCAGAGCTTCTGGCACGCCTCGCAGAGCGCCTGCCAGAAGATTTCCGGATCCTGCTCGGCCCAGCCGGGACACGGCGAAGTGTAAGCCTCGATCGGCACACGGACTCCGTCGACCAGGTTGCCGTGTACATCGAAGATCAGCGCGCGGACACTTTGGGTTCCGCTGTCGATAGCCAGGATGTAGGGCTGATTTTGCATCGCCTGAAGTATACCAGAATTAGCACGGTTGCCAAACCCAGCAAGCCGGCGGCCAATCCCGTCCCGGCGACGATGCGTCGCTGGCGGCGCGGAATGGCTATGGCGCGCGCGGCTTTGGCCTGGGCGACGGCGGCCTTCCAGTCAGGGATGGCAGCCTTGTCGGGCAGGCTGTAGGCGCGTCGCCACAGATCGCGGTAAGCGGCGTCTTCGGCGTCCCAGCGGGCATCATCCCACCCCAGTTCGGGCTGGCAGATGCGGCGGATGTCGTCCAGAAGAGGTGCACCGCCTTCAGGCAACAGCAGTCCCAGGCGCGTCCGGCGCAGCAGCAGATCGTCCAGGTGGATGACGCCTTCGGCGCGGGCGGCCCAGCGTAGCTCAGCCCACAGCGTCGGCGTACCGGGGACGGGGGTGAGTTCACCGGGGTGCGCGGCACGCACCAGCGCCGGCGCCTGGATGCCGTATCGGCCAAGCAAGCGGCGACGTTGCGCCAGGTCGAGGGCCTCTGCGCCGGGCAGGGGGACGTCGACCTTGTCGAGTACAGGCACGTCGCCCTTGAGTTCGGGCATGGCGGGAAACCGGTGATGAATGGCCTTGAGCGCGTCGAGCGCGATCAGGCGGAAGGTCGTCAGCTTGCCGCCGGTGACGGTGAGCAGTCCCGCCTCGTTCCACACCACGTGATCCCGCGATTCCTTCGAGGGGTTGGCTTTGCCGGAACCGATGACCGGCCGCACGCCCGCAAAGGTGCCGCTGATGTCGTCCGCCGTGAGGTGGAGGCGCGGGCACTGGCCTTCGACGGCGGCCATGAGATAGGCGACCTCCTCCGGGGTGATGTGCGGTTCTTCGTTCAGCGGTTGCTCGTGATCCAGGTCGGTGGTGCCGACGAGGGTGATGCCTTCCCAGGGGAAGATGAAGACCGGGCGGCGGTCGAGGGGATGCAGGAAGCTGAGCGCCTGGCCCACCGGCAGTCGCCACGCCGGGAAGATGAGGTGACTGCCGCGCAAGGGACGGATGCGGGGCGGCGCGCCGACCTGTTCACGGAGTTCGTCGGCCCACGCGCCCGTCGCGTTGATGACGACTTGAGCGCGCACGTCCGCACGGCGCTCCTGGACGGCATCGTGCACCACGGCGCCCACCACCTGCCCATCGTCACGCAACAGGGACTCGGCGCGCGTGTAGTTAAGGGCCGTGCCGCCGTCCGCCACCGCTTCGAGGATGACGCGCAGTACCAGACGGGCGTCGTCGGTTTGCGCGTCACCGTAGCGGAACCCGCCTTCCAGCCCGTCGGCGACGATGTGCGGGGCCAGCAGTTGGAAATCCTCCGGGCTGTAGCGGGTGTGGCTCCATTGTAGGGCCAGTAGATCGTAGACGGTGAGGCCGGCGCGGTAGGTGAGTTTGCCGGGGAAGTCGCCCTTGTAAGTTGCCAGGAGAAAGCCCAGGGGGTCAATCAGCCCGGCCCCTGCGGCGATCAGGCGCTGGCGTTCCCGCACAGAGGCGTGGGTGAGGGAGACTTTGCCTTCCTGGAGGTAGCGCAGGCCGCCGTGCACGAGCTTCGATGAGCGGCTAGATGTGCCCCAGGCGAAGTCTCGTTGTTCGACGAGCAGCGCCTTTAGCCCGGCGCGGGTTGCTTCGCGCAGAATCCCCGCCCCGGTGATCCCCCCGCCGATGATGAGTATGTCCCAGGGCTGATCTAGTTTTGCCCAAATTTTATCCCGCCAATCCTTTGTCCACATCGTAACCTCCCCCATCATGAATCTTCACCCTGATACACGAATTTGTTAGGCGTGAAAATTCGTATGGATTCATGGTGAAAAATCTGCTTCATCGGCTCAATCTGCTGACCAAAACTCACAGCATTTTCCCAGGATTCATCATGCCGTCTGGATCAAAGCTCTTGACCAAAGCGCGCAGTGCCGTCATCCCGATCTCGCCTTTTTCGGCCGCCAGATACGGCTTGTGGTCCACACCGACGCCGTGCTGATGGCTGATGGTGGCCCCCTGCGCGACGATGGCCGCGCTCGCAGCCGTTTTGAGCGTCTGCCAGCGCTCCAGAGTTTCCGCGGGTGTTGGAGCACGGCGGAAGAGGTACTGTGTGTAGACGTTACTGCCGTAGGGGTAGGTGTGAGAAAGATGCGTGAAGACGTGGACGAATTCATCTTGGTCGAGCAGCGCCGGGCGCAATGCATCCTCGATGGCCTCGATCAGCGCCGGAACGTGCGCCCAGTCGGTGGCCGTCTCCAGCGTGTCGATAGCGTAGCCTGCTTCCCAGAGCGCATCCCGCAGGTAGGGCGACTTGAAGCGGTTCTTGTGCCACGTCTTGCCGAACGTCTGTCCCACGTAGAGACTGCCGTGGTCGCCGGCGATGCCCCGCGCAACCTGGTAGGCGGCTTTGGTGATGCGCTCGCGCCCGGCAACGCCCATGATCAGCATGCACTTCTCTGTGTCGGCCCCGCGGAGAGCGAGATAGTGTTCCAGTCCACCGATGAGAACGGCGTGGCCGGCCAGGGCCAGCGTCGTCGCCGTTTCGGCGGCGGTGCTCAGGCGTAGCATTGCCAGCGGCAACTTCGCCTGCATGATCTCCCGGACGGCGTCCAGTCCTTCTGCGAAGGTGGAAAAGAAGAAGGCGTGGAATTCTTCGCGTTCCGGCAGGGGACTGACGCGCACGGTGGCCGTGGTAATAAGGCCCAGCCGACCTTCGGAGCCGAGCACGCACTCGCGCAGATCCGGCCCGGCGGCGGAAGCGGGCACGTTCGCGGGGATGTGCCACGTGCCTAGCGGCGTCTCGATCCTTCCGCCCGCAAACAGCTTTTCGATGCGCCCATAGCCGAGCGACTGTTGCCCACTCGACCGCGCCGCGATCCACCCGCCGAGCGTCGAATACTCGAAGGATTGTGGATAGTGTCCTAGCGTACAGCCGTGCGCGCGCAAGTGCGCCTCGAGGTCCGGTCCGGCGACGCCGGCCTCGAACGTCGCCAACTGACCGATGGCGTCGAAAGCGCGCAGACGGCACATGCGGCTCATATCCACGGTGAGAATGGGCGTATCACCGGGCAGCGGGTTGATCTGCCCCACGACGCTTGTACCGCCGCCGTAGGGGATGAGGCACACGCCGGCGGCCCGGGCATAGCGGAGAAGCTCGCGTACCTCCTCGTCGGTCGTGGGGTAAGCCACACCGTCGGGGAAGACGCCGATGGTGCCGCTCTTCAGCGCGATCCAATCGGGCAGGCTGTGCCCACGCGCGTGGCGCAGGCGCGCCTCCGCCTCCGTATGGATAAGCGGATGCGCCGGCAACCGCGACGGTGGAACCTGCGCGAGCACGTCCGCCAACGTCGCATCAGGCGTGACCACCCCCGGGCCAACGGCTTGCTCTAAAAACGTGAATGCCCCCTCAGGCAACGGATAGATAAATGAGTCATCTCCCCAACCATTCCATCGTCGCATCGTTGTCTCCTTGAAAATAGCCCCAGAGCACACAGAAAAAACACAAATTCTTGTATCTATTCAGGCTCGTAAACCTGACGAAGCCACTTATTCCCTATGCCAGGTTTGGCGTAGACTTTGGTAGGCCAGGTGCTTCTGTATGACAAGATATGCGTGTTTCTATAAGCCCATCCCCCCTTCCCTCCAGGAAGGGGGATTTTGGGTGGGGGGTGTGGCGGGCGGCGAAGCCACCCGCCACACCCCCCATTTTTTTCGCCCCCTTCGCCACCTGGTAAGGGTGGCGGAATAGTGACGTGTCCAATATCATCCTGACGAGTACAAAATTAGCGAAAATTCGCGTGATTCGCGGTTAAGACTCTCATCTTTGGTGCTGTGTCGCTTGCCACAGAACTAGGCTCTCGGCCATAGCCTCGCGGGTGACGGTTTCGGCGGCGTCGGCCTCTCTGTGTTGAAGAGCGTCCAGCAAGCGAGCATAGAACCGGCTTGAGGCGGCGCGGGCTTCCGGCTGGGTAAAGTAGATTTGCGCCATGGTCGCGTAGAGTTCGGCGAAGCCATTCAGAATCAACGTGTAGATCGGATTACACGATGCCACGGTGAGACGATGATGCACTTGCCAGTCGTAGTGGGCGTAGACCGCCGGGGTGTCGTCGAGGTCGGGAGGGGCGCTCAAGTCATTTATGAGGCTGGCGTTGGCACAAGAGACGGCGGCAGCGCGCGCGTAGGCTGGCGCGAGCGCTAAACGCGCGTCCAGTAGGCGGGCAATGAAATCGAAGGGGATGCGGCTTGCCAGGCCTCTGTTGCTATAGCGCGCCAGGGAACCGAGCACGTTGAGGCCGCCCTCGGTCCAGATGTCGCGCACCAGCGTGGATTTGCCCTGGTGGATGTTGATCCAGCCGTCGCGCTCCATGCGTTGCAGGGCTTCGCGCAGGGTAGGGCGCGTCACGCCGAGTTGTTCGGCCAGGTCGCGTTCGGCAGGAAGCATGCTGCCGGGCGGGTACGTGCCTTCCAGGATGGCATTGATGAGCGTTTGTTCAGCGTAGATCGCCGGGCGCTGCGGTGCGGACCAGGTGTTTGCCATGCTTTAACCTCTGTTATGGTTTTAGACCTGTCAGGTCTGGTAAGTGGTCTGACCAGTTAAGTTAACTATAGCATGGATACACAGAAGTGTCAAGAGGGAATTTCTTTTCATCCCCCCGCTCCCTTCTCCTCCGTTTGCGGAGGAGAAAGGAGTGAAAAAATGGGGGTGTGGCGGGCGGCGAAGCCGCCCGCCACACCCCCTACAAAAATCTCCCTTCCCCAGGGAAGGGAGAGATAGGCTTACAGAAATACACCTATCGCGTCATCCAAGAGTCCTTTGCCTACCAAAATCCGCGCCAAACCTGGTATGGAATGTTGTTTCGCCAGGTTGACTGGCCCGAATAGATACTCTCAGAGAACCGCTAAGGGGAAGGATGAAGGCCACTCGTTACAGGGCTTTATGGAAGGTCGTATCCTCTTTGACCTGGCGGAAGCCCATGCTCTTGTAGAGTTGGAGTGCACCGTTGGGGTTCTGGGCGTCCACGCCGAGGGCGGCTTCGGTCATCCCTTGCGCTTTGAGAACCATCAGGCTACGGGCGATCAAGGCGCGCGCCACGCCTTGCCGCCGCCAGGGACGGCGCACGCAGATCGTCTCCGTATAGCCGCGTTTGCGGTTGTAGGTCGTGTTCTCCTTTGCGTCGATGAAGTTCAGCACCATACCGGCTACTTCATCCCCATCCCAGGCTACCTGCCATAGCTCCGGCGTGAAGGTGTCGCTTTCCTGCCAACCCATGAAGTTCGTGTCGGCCCACTCATCCTCCGTATAGCCCCAGTGGTCGCGGAAGGCTTCTCTGGCGGCATGCCAGATGATCCAGTAGTCTTCCGGCTGCGTCAGGCGCACTTCCAGGCCTTCCGGAAGGGGCAGAGCCGGGATGTTCTCCAGGTTAGGGCGCACCATCAGGTAGCCGTGGCGCACCGGCACATAGCCCTCATCGGTTAGCAGGGCACGCCAGTGCGTTTCCGTATCGTCGGCCCAACATGCGAAATACCGGCCGTTGCCGAGAGGGTGCGTTGCGGCGATCTCGCGCAGGCGTTGTTCGTTGTGGCGCAGCATCGCGCGGCGGATGCCCAGTCCACGCCATGCCGGCAGCAAAGACGCAAAATGATCGTAAGAGCATGTGCCGTCGGATAGCGTATACCAGTAGACACGGCTGTAGCCAATGACCTTGCCACCTACCTCGGCGAAAAGCATATCCCGGTACGGATCGCAGTTGACCAGATGAGCATAATCGCGAGTGATGTCTTCGATTGTGGTCGTGCGTTCAACCTGGTCGGCTTCCTTGCTTCCCTGGATGACGGCGACCATCGCGGGGTAGTCCTCCGGGCCACGGAAGCCGCGAAAGGTCAAACCGGGGATGGGCGGCGCGTCGACGCGCAGAATCGTGTTTGTCATTTCCAGCCAAGTGTTCATTGTCTAGACCTCCTTTGAAAATAGCCCCAGAGCACCCAGAGTTCACAGAGAAAAGCACAAATTCTTTGTGTCCTGCGTGCCCTTCATGGTGAAAAGTTTTCATCCCACCGCTGGTGAACCGCAGGTTAATGCTGAATTCTGTACTCGTCAGGATGATATTGAACACAACAGCGTGGGATTTTTACCGCCGAGAGCGCCGAGATGGATGCTATTTCTCTGCGTCCTCAGCGTGCTCAGCGGTGGGAACGAATTTAGCCGCGTGTCCAACACCTTTGTTTTCGACGTTGGGTCAACAAAAAGGCCGGTAGTGGGGTCCCCGGCCTTCGACGCGCCAAAAGCGCACGATAAATGAAAAAGGCCGTGGACATCGCAGACGCCCACGGCCTTGTGTTTTAATGATTAGATTGTTTTAACTTTCCGCGAGGCGCACTACGACCCGGCAAGATGCCCGAACCCTCTGGGGGCACTTTGGCAATGTAGGTGAAATACTGAGAACGGCTCATAGCATGACCTCTTAAGAATGACTCTCTTATTGTAGCGCCAGTGCGTTTTTTGTCAATCGAACTATCACTTAAGTGCCATTTCCAGATGTACTGGCGACTCTTTTCCAATCATCATGGGGGGGGCAGCGGGGAGTCAGCTCGGCCGCTTCACAGTTACATTCCCAGTCACTGGGGTAGAAAGAACGGTGGATAATGGAGCAAGTTAAAGAGGAAAAGTGTAGGTCGATAGTAGGCAAGAACCTGCTGCAAATAGGGGCGTAAAAATGCTCCAAAGTAGGCGTAGTGCATCCTATACCAAAGGGGTGCATTATTCCAATGCACACTCACCGCAACGCCCCACGTGTTATAGAACACTGCTGCAACGAGCAAGGCCAGGACAATACCGGCGAACAAGCCGAGAATGTTGTCGAGCACGTGAAGTTTTGGCAACATCGTTTCCGGAAAAGTAATTTTGCTCAGGAAGTAAGTGCCAACAAACAGAGGAATAGCCAAACCGACAAACACAACCGTCTCGGTGAGCGTCATGTTCGGCACACCACTGCCGCCGGTCGCGCGAATGAGAGTCACAGTAATGTCATGAAGGGCATCTGTCGCCAGGGTGACCATCCCGGCGATGGTGGTTGCCAGGTAAAACCCCACTAACAACGTCAGCGTGCGCACCAATCCCTCCAGCGTGCAGAGAATGATGATGGCAGCTCCAATCAAGATTAATAATCCGTCCAGAATTGTCATTCTTCCCACGTAACTATTCAGCCACCCTTGTCAGATGGCGAACGGGACTTTGGGGAGGGCACATAATAGGTTACCCCTTCGGCAGGTGCT
>DAOOGN010000005.1:0-75852 GCA_035415725.1 Anaerolineae bacterium
TGGCGGGCAGCGAAGCTGCCCGCCACACCCCCACCCAAAATCCCCCTTCCTGGGGGGAAGGGGGGCAGGGGGGATGGGCTGATAGAAACACGCCTATTGCGTTATCCACGAGCGCCTGGCATACCAAAATCCGCGCCGAATCCGGTATAGGAAATAAGTTGCTTCACCAGGTTTCTCTGGACAAAGTGTGCAACTGTGCCATAATGCGGCCGGTGGACTAACGACTATTCGACTCTCAAGGAGATCACGCATGACGACATCGACGCAGTCTGAATCCAAATCTGCCCGTTGGAAGACACTGTTCGCCTTAGCCTTCGGCTACTTCATCGATCAGGGAGAAGCGCAGACCATCTCCGTCCTCTTTCCTACGATTCAGAAGCTGTGGGGGCTGGCTTACCAGGACTTGGGGTTAATCGGCACCATCCGCAGTCTGCTCCAGGCGCTCAGTGCGCCGTTTTGGGGCTATGCTGCCGACAAAATGTCGCGCAAGCGTGTCATCATCTTCGGCACAGGGCTGTGGGGAATTTGGACGTTCATCTGCGGCTTCACCCAAAACTTCGGCCAACTGCTGGTGATCCGCGCCATCTCTGGGCTGGGACTGGGGTGCCTGATGCCGGCGACGTTCTCGTTGATGTCGGACACGTTCCCGCCGCGCCAACGCGGACGCGCGCTGGGGATATTGGAGGGCATCGGCGTGATGGGTATCGTCATCAGCACGGTGGGGTTGGGCTTCCTGGCGACGCCGACGTTGTGGCGCTGGGGGTTCTTCCTGCTCGGCGGGTTCAGCGTGCTCTCCGGCGTGGTGGTAGCGCTGTTGGTGAAGGAGCCGACGCGCGGCGCGGCGGAGCCGGAACTGGCGGGGAAAATCACCGCGGAGCGAGCGGCGCAATATGCGATCAGGCTCGCCGATGTGCCGAAGGTGCTGGCTATTCCCACCATCTGGGTCGCCATCCTGCAAGGACTGGCGGGAAGCATGCCCTGGGTGGTGTTGGGGCTGTACCTGATCACCTGGATGGTGGATGTACGCGGGATGACGGAAGCCATCGTCTTTGATCATCCCCACGGGAGCGCGACACTGGCTTTCGCCGGCATCGTCATTGGGACGGCCATCAGCAACGTGATCGGCGGCATCCTCGGTGACTGGGCAGAAGGGCGAAATCCCAAGTATGGCCGAACGATCATCGGTCAGATTTCCATTTTTTGTGGGATTCCGTTGAGCTATATCATGCTCACCACGGCTGTAGACTGGGATTTCTGGCCGTTCTTCTTCCTGTGCTTGGGGACGGCGCTGCTCATCAGTTGGCCGGGCAAGGGCGCGAAGGAGCCGATGATGCAGGGTGCGGTGCCGCCGGAACTGCGGGCCACGGCGTTCTCGATGACGACCTTCATAGAGAGCGGGTTTGCGGCGCTGGTGGGTGTCGTCGCCGGCGGCCTGGCGGATCGGATCGGTTTCACGGCGGCGATGCTGTGGACGATTCCGTTCCCGTGGATCATCTGCTGTATCCTCTACTCACTCTTTTACTGGGCCTATCCGCGGGATGCGGCGAAGCTGCGTGCCTTGATGGCCGCCCGCGCCGCCGAGATCAACAATGTTCCAACGTTGGAACATTCCAACCTTTGAGTGTTCTGTCTGTTTCGGGGAGATGTTATGCAGGTCGAGTTGATTGCGTTGACGCAGTATTTGGGGGGGAACGGCACGCCGGAGGAACTGTTGGAGCATGCCGGGCGGGTATGCTATCGCAGCGAGAGCCGCGGGGATCCGGCAAAATTCCTGCGGGCGCGGGTCCGCGAGGGTCACGAGAGCCTCATCGAGCACGCCAGTGCCACCTTCGAGATCAGCGGGATTAGCCGGGCATGTTCACACCAGCTCGTGCGCCACAGACTGGCCTCGTACTCTCAAGAATCGCAACGCTACGTCGATATGTCCGATCCCGCGCTGGTCATCCCCGACGCGATTGCCGACGATCCTCACGCGCGCGCCGTCTGGGATGGCTTCGTCGAGCACGTCAAGTCGGCGTACCGGGAATTGCGGGAGTTGGGTGTGCTCAAAGAAGATGCGCGCTTCGTCCTGCCGAACGCCGCCGAGACACGCCTCATCGTCACGATGAACTTCCGCGAACTGCTGCATTTTTTCCGCCTGCGCATCACCCCGGAGGCGCAATGGGAAATTCGCCGGATGGCGATTGCTATGTTGGAACTGCTCGCGCCGCACGCGCCGGCCGTTTTCGGCGACCTGCTGCGCGACCTGCACACAGAACATGCTGAGTTTTTTTCAGCCGGGAGCGGTTGAAGCCGCCACTACAAACGGGACTTTGCGTCAGTCCTATTTTTGTCAGCAGAGCTATGTAGGGACAGGAGTGACGCAGAGTGCCCCAAGAGCGCTGAGTTTTGCTATGTTTTCTCGGCGTTCTCAGCGACCTCCGCGGTGAAAAACAGGCCACGGTGTCACGACTGTAGGGAGATCATGAACGAGATGAACAAATCGGACAGGCTTGACTTGATTCGGGAAACGGGCGTCATTGCCATCATGCGGGCGCAAAGCCCGGCGCAGCTTATCGCGGCAGCAGACGCCATCAAGGCGGGCGGCGTGTGTGTCATCGAGGTGACGATGACGACGCCCGGCGCACTGGAGGTGATCGCCGAGGCGACAAGACGCTACGGCGACACGGTGCTCTTCGGCGCCGGCTCGGTGTTGGACGCCGAAACCGCGCGGGCGGCGATCCTTGCGGGCGCGGGTTTCATCGTGGCACCCACCCTCAACCGCGACGTGATTGCGCTGGGCAACCGCTACAGCATTCCCGTGATGCCCGGCTGTTTCACGCCGACGGAGATGCTCACCGCCTGGGAGGCCGGGGCCGATATGGTGAAACTTTTCCCGGCAGAGATCGGCGGGCCGGCGCTCGTCAGAGCCATCCGTGCGCCCTTGCCGCAACTGGAGATCGTGCCCGTCGGCGGCGTGGACCTCACCACGGCGGCGGACTTCATCCGCAGCGGCGCGGCGGCACTCGGCGTGGGCAGCAGCCTGGTCAACCAGAAGCTCCTTGATGCCGGCGCCATGGCCGAACTGACCCGCCGGGCAGCGGCGTTCATTGAGGAAGTCAAAAAAGGCCGCGCCCACTAATGTTGTAAACGGACTTGAGTTGCTTGCTCGCGCCGGCGGCGGAAGGCACCATTTTCTGCCGGCAAGCCCGGTGTTATCCTCAGAGCCACCGCGATAGGTATCCGTACATTGCCAACAGCGAAACGAATCTACTCTTTACTCAATCACATTAACATCTTTGCGCCCCCGCCGGGACTGACGCCTACACAGCGCAAGAACTTCTTCTACACGCAGATGGACGCCCTGGGTGTGGGATTGGTGAACGGCGCCGCGCCGTTCCTGGCGGTGTTCCTCACCCGACTCGGCGGGACGAACTTTCAGGTAGGGTTGTTGAGCGCCATGCCGGGCTTCACCGGCCTATTCCTGGGGTTGTTCATCGGCCGGTTTCTCCAAACCCGCTCGAACATTGTGCCGTGGTACAGTCGTGTGCGACTGCTTGTCTTCTCCGCCTACACCCTCACCGGCCTGATAGCCTTGTTCGTGCCGCAGAAGGCCGCCATCACCGCCATGCTCGTGATCTGGGGACTGGCCAGCGTGCCGCAGGCCGTTCTCAATGTCGCCTTTTCCGTGGTGATGAACGCCATCGCCGGGCCGGAGGGCCGCTACACGCTGATGAGCCGCCGCTGGTCCGTCCTGGGGTTGACAGCGGCGATTATGACGATCATCGCGGGGCAACTCCTCAACTGGATTGACTTTCCGCAGAACTATGCCGTGGTCTTCATCCTCTTCTCGCTGGGCGGGCTGGTCAGTTTTCGCTTTTCCAGTCGGATGGAGGTACCGCCGCTCAACGTCGAGGCGGTGGGCGACAAGACGCCGCTGTTCCAACAGCTCAAACGTGACATGCGCCTGGTGTTTTCCGAACGGCCGTTCATCGCCATCTCCATCAAGCGCCTGATTTACATTTTTGGCTCAAATCTCGTCATGCCCCTTTTCACGCTGTATTATGTGCGCATTGTTGGTGTCAACGATGCCTGGATCAGCTTTATCACCACGGCGCAAAATGGCATCTTGCTGCTGGGTTATTCGTTATGGACGCAGCAACACCGTAAACGCGGGGCGCGTTTCATCCTGCTGAGCACGACCCTGGCATTGGCGCTCTATCCCGCCTTGACCGCCATCACGCGGTCGCCGTGGCTGCTGGTCATCTACGCCGGCATCGCCGCCATCTTTCAGGCCGGACTGAACCTGGTCTTTTTCGATGAGCTGATGAAGACCGTGCCTCCGCAGTACAGCGCTACTTTCATCTCGGTGGATCAAAGCGCGCAGAACGCGCTGGCGATGAGTGCGCCGCTCATCAGCACGAGTCTCTCTACCTTCATCGGCATCCCCGGCGCGCTGTGGGTCGGTGCGGCGGTGCGTTTCATCGCCTTTGGCATGTTCCTGCGGGATAGAAAAAAGCCGGATGAAAAATGACGCCTCTATTCTTGAAGGAGATATATGTTTCACAAGAAAACAATCAGGTCCCATATAAGACTGGGCATCGTGTTGATCTTGTTCGCCGGATGCATGAAGGCGATTCCCACCCCGGAGCCGGTCACCATCAAGTTCCCCTATTATGAGCGCGACGCGGCATACTATACGACCCTGGCAGAGCAGTTCCATGCGCGCTACCCGAACATCACCATAGAACTGGTCCAGCTCAACCGCCAAAACATCAATCAAACGACCGCCAATGATGTTTTCATCGCCGGTCAATTTTCACTGCCGCAACTGATGCAACAAGACGCGATCCTCGATCTCAGTCCCATGCTCGAACAAGACGATGCCTTCGACAGGGAGGAATTCTACCCGGGCGCGCTGGAAGCGTTCAAGTCCGCCGGGAAAACGTGGGGAATTCCCTCCGACATCAATGTAATGCTGATGTATTACAACAAGGACTTGTTTGATCGTTATTCCGTCCCCTACCCCACCATGGGGTGGAAGTGGAATGATTTCCTTGACTGCGCCCTGGGAACCACCGATCCAGACGCCGATGTTTTCGGGTATGCGATCCACCATGACGACGAAATGGCGCTTATGGAACCGATTGTCTTTATCTACCAACACGGCGGACAGCTCTTCGATAGCTGGCAGAATCCCACCGACCTCACCTTCAACGCTCCACTCAATGTCGAGGCCCTGGAATGGTACGCCGGTTTGATCCACAACTACGGCGTCGCTCCCACCAGAGGGCAGGGGCCGGATTCCACCTCTTACTATCCGTATGGTGGTGTGATGCAGAACAAATACGCCATGTGGTCAGGCATGCTTTCCGATCAAGGAGGCTATGCGTGGCAGATGCGCTGGCAGATGCGCTGGGGCGTCGTGCCACTGCCCCGCGACCGCGCCGCGTTCACCCTGGCTACCGTCGACGGCTTCTTCATTTCGGCGCAGACGCTGCATCCAGACGAATGTTGGAAATGGGTCATGTTCCTCAGTGAACAAATGCCCACGCAAAACATGCCGGCGCGCATCGCGCTGGCGGAATCGAGCGAGTACACAACACTCGTCGGGGCGGAGGTGGCCGAAGCTGCACGCGCCGCCGTAGGTGAGGCCATCCTGCTCAATCCCGATCTGCTCGGTTATGAGCAAGCCCTGAGTGTCCTGGAAACGGCGTTCACGGCCATTCGCAACGGCGACATGACGGCACAAGCAGCGCTGGACGCTGCCCAGGAGCAAGTCGATTTTTGACAAAAGTTTCCACATGTGAGATCATGGCAGAAGCACGGTTCTGCAGGACTTCGTGGGGTCGGAATAAAACAACAGCCACGGATTGGCGCGAAAAGTATACAAAATCTGTAACTATTCAGCCACCCTTGCCAGGTGGCAAACGGGACTTGGGGGAGGGTGCATAATAGGTTGACACTTCGGCTATAGGCGCTGGCCCTCTCATCCCCCAACCCCCTTCTCCCCCGCGAGCGGGGAAGAAGGGGGCGAAAAAGGCCCCCTACAAAAATCCCCCTTCCTGGGGGGAAGGGAGGCAGGGGGGATGGGCTTATAGAAACACGCCTATCTTTGTCATCCAAGAGCACGCGGAGATTGATGCTATTTCTCTGCGTCCTCAGCGTGCTCAGCGGGGAATATCTTGTTGACCAGTATAAAATCCGTGGAATCTGTGTCATCCGTGGCAAAAAACTAAAACCGTTTTTCCATCATCACGCGCAGTCCACGAGAACCTTGAACTTGAAACGAAAATCAGGAGGAAATATGCAATATCGAAAATTAGGCCGGACCGGTTGGGAAGTATCTGTGATCAGCTTTGGGACATGGGCCATCGGCGGAACGTGGGGCGCTGTGCAAGATAACGAATCGCTGGCGGCGCTGCATCGCGCGGTGGATCTGGGTGTCAATTTCTTCGACACCGCCGATGTCTACGGCGATGGGCGCAGTGAGCGATTACTCAGTCAACTGCGCCAACAGCACCGGGAGAACATCTACATCGCCACCAAAGCCGGACGTCGTCTGGACCCGCATGTCGCCGAGGGCTACACCCGCGAGAACCTCACCGCCTTCGTCGAGCGCAGCCTCAAAAACCTGAACACCGAAGCGGTTGACTTGCTGCAACTGCACTGCCCTCCCACACCGGTGTTCTACATGCCGGAGGTTTTCGGCGTGCTCGACGATTTAGTCAAGGCCGGGAAAGTGCGCCATTACGGCGTGAGCGTGGAAAAGGTCGAAGAAGCGCTCAAGGCCATCGAGTACCCGAACGTGGAAACGGTGCAGATCATCTTCAACATGTTCCGCCACCGCCCTTCAGAACTGTTCTTCGAGCAGGCAAAAAAGCGGCAGATCGGCATCCTGGCGCGCGTGCCGTTGGCTTCGGGAATGCTCACCGGCAAGCTCAAGCCCAATAGCACCTTTGCGTCGGACGATCACCGGGCGTTCAACCGCGACGGTGCGGCCTTCGACCGGGGTGAGACCTTCTCCGGCGTCGATTACACTGTGGCGCTGCACGCCGTCGAGGAACTCAAAGCCATCTGTCCCAAGGGAATGAGCATGGCGCAGTTCGCGTTGCGCTGGATTCTCATGTTTGACGCGGTGACATGTGCGATCCCCGGCGCCAAGCGTCCCTCCCAAGTCGAGGAGAATATCGCTGCCGCCGATATGCCGCCCCTCTCGGACGAAGTGATGACCCAAGTGCGCCGGATTTACGATCAGTACATCCGCGAGTTGGTCCATCATTATTGGTAAAACCGGGGAATCTGATGGAACGTTTCTTGACTCTTTGAGCAAGGAAATACCCCCAACACAAAAGGAGCCACGATGAAAGGCATCATTCTTTCCGGCGGACTTGGGACGCGACTCTACCCCCTTACCGTCTCCCTGTCCAAGCAAATTCTTCCCATCTTCGACAAGCCGATGATTTACTACCCCCTCTCGGTGCTCATGTTCGCCGACATCCGCGAATTTCTCATCATCTCGACGCCGCAGCACATCGACCTGTACGAGAAGTTGTTCGGCGACGGCTCACGGCTTGGGCTAGATATCCGGTATGTCGTACAGCCGCGGCCGGGGGGCATCGCGCAATCGTTTCTGCTGGGTGAAGACTTCATCGGCGGACAGCCGTGCGCGCTGATCCTCGGCGACAATTTCCTCTACGGGCACGGCCTTTCGGATTTGATGCAGGAGGCAGGACAACTCACCGATGGCGCTATGGTCTTCGCCTACTACGTGCAGGACCCCGAGCGTTACGGCGTCGTCGAATTTGACCAAGACCTCAACGCTTTGAGCATCGAGGAGAAGCCCCCCCAGCCCAAATCGAACTATGCCGTCACCGGCATCTACTTCTACGATCAAGATGTGGTGGATGTCACCAAGGGCCTCAAACCGTCCGCGCGCGGCGAACTGGAAATCACCGATGTCAACAAAGAGTATTTGCGGCGCGGAAAATTAAAAGTGCGTCTCTTTGGACGCGGTTTTGCCTGGCTGGACACCGGCACACACGAGAGCTTGCTGGAAGCCAGCGACTTCGTGCAAACTATCGAGCACCGCCAGGGCCTCAAAGTCGGCTGTATCGAGGAGATCGCCTACCGCAAGGGCTACATCGGCCCCGAACAACTGTTGGAAGTCGCCAATTATTCCAACGACAACCCTTACTGCCTCTACCTGCGCGAACTGGCGCAGCAACCGCAGACAAGGATGATATAACAGGACTTACGCCAGCCTGGCTCGAATCAAGCGGCGGGGGATTTGTAGTGACGCCTTCAGGCGTCTCTTAGGAGCCAAGAACGGCTGAAGCCGTCACTACAAACGGAAATTTGCGTAAGTCCTAATAAATCGGAAGCCCGGCACTGGAAGCCGGAAACCGGGGGCTAGAACAGGAGTAAACCCATGTCCCATCCAAAATTAACTGCACAATTGTATACCGTTCGAGATTTCTGCCAGACGTTGGAAGACTTCGACGCCAGCATGAAGAAAGTCGCCGACATCGGCTACACCGCCGTACAGGTTTCCGGCATTGGGCCAATCCCCCACGCGGACGTGAAAGCCGTCGCCGATCAGTACGGCCTCAAGATCGTCATCACCCACGTCGGCTTCGACTACCTGCAGAACGACATCGACGCTGCTATCGCGCAACACAAACTGTGGGACTGCCCCAACGTCGCTATCGGCAGCATGCCGCCCCATTACTACGAGATGGGCGCAGCGGGCTTCCATCAGTTCGCTAAAGACGCCACCGCAGTCGGCAAGCAGTTGGCCGACGCCGGGCTGACCTTCAGCTACCACAACCACAGCTTCGAATTCGTGCGCTTCGGCCACCAGACTGGCCTGGACATCATCTACGCAGAAAGCGATCCCCGCTATCTGCAAGCCGAGATCGACACGTATTGGGTTCAGCACGGCGGCGGCGACGTCGTCGCCTGGATCAAGCGGATGAAGAACCGCATGCCCGTCATCCATTTCAAGGATATGGTGATGGTCAAAGGAGAACAAATGTGGACGGGACAGCAGACGATGGCCGAAATCGGCGAGGGCAACCTCAACTGGCCGAAAATCATCAAGGCATGCCAAAAGGCCCATGTCGAATGGTACGCCATCGAGCAGGACCGCTGCATGCGCGATCCGTTCGAGAGCCTCAAAATCAGCTACGATAACCTCCGCGCGATGGGCGTGGAGTAAAAGTCTTTAGTCCGGTAGTCGGATCGTCTCGATAGGTCACAAAACGCTTCGAGGGGATCGTCAGATCCCCGTTCCGGTCTGGATTTGGCGATCCAGACCAGGCAAAATAGAGTCAGTTTCATTCAATCCTTAGCGAGGAATTCCTATGAACAACACTGTGAGCGAAAATTGCGGGTTTTCACCCGTGCGTCTTGGCCGTATCTCCACACTGATGCAGCGTTACGTGGACGACGGCAAGCTCGCCGGCCTCATTGCCACCGTCGCCCGGCGCGGGCAGACCGTCTATATGGAAAAGTTTGGCATGATGGACATCGAAGCGCACAAACCCATGCAGTTCGACGCCATCTTCCGCATTGCCTCGATGACCAAGCCCATCACCAGCGTCGCCGTGATGACGCTATACGAGGAAGGTCACTTCCACTTGAACACCCCCGTCGCAGAGTTTATCCCCGGCTTCAAAGAGGCCAGAGTCTTCGTGGGGGAGAGGGCCAATGAGGGCTATTACTGGACCGATCTCGACCGTCCGATCACGTTCCGCCACCTCTTCACCCACACGGCGGGCCTCAGCTACGGCTGGAATGTGGACGATCCGGTGGACCGCCAGTACCAGAAAGCGCAAAAAGAATCCGGGGTTAATCCGGCCACCATGACCGTCAAAGACCTGGTGCAGATGCTGACCACGCTGCCGCTGGCCTTTCAACCGGGAACGCACTGGCGCTACAGCTACGCCATCGATGTGCTCGGTTACATCGCCGAAGTCATCTCCGGCAAGCCGCTGGACGTGTTCCTCAAAGAGCGCCTTTTCGAGCCCTTGGGGATGGTCGACACGGATTTCTACGTTCCCCCCGCTAAAGCCGACCGGTTGTGCGCGCTGTACGGCCATCCCAACAACGCTCCCACCCTCCAACTCGTTGAATCGCCGCTCGGCAACCAGTTCCAGAAACCGTCGTTCCTTTCGGGCGGCGGCGGATTGGTCTCGACCGTTCACGACTACGCGCGCTTCGCGCAGATGCTCGCCAACGGTGGCGAACTGGACGGGGAACGCATCCTCAGTCCCACCACCGTCGCCCTGTACAGCATCAACCACATGCCGGAAGCTGCGCTCCCTTACGGCTTTGCCGACCGTGAAGACCTCTACCATTGGGGCTACGGCTACAGCCTGGGTACCCGCGTGCTGATGGATGTCTCCAAGAGCGGCATCGCCGGTTCCGTCGGCGAGTTCGGGTGGGATGGCGCGTTCAGCACCTACTTCTGGGTCGATCCGCAAGAGGCGTTGTACGGTCTGCTGATGCTGCAACACGCGCCCAATGCCTACTACCCCATCGCCCCGCAGTTCAAGCAATTGACGTACCAGGCGCTCGTCGCGTAACAAACCTGGCAGGTTTGTCGAGGAGTGATGATGTTCACCATTGGCGCGTTTGCCATCATCTTTGATGATGCGGGGCGCGTGCTACTGTGCCACCGCCGCGATATGGACATGTGGAATCTGCCCGGCGGTGGTGTCGCAAGTGGAGAACTCCCTACAGAAGCCGTTATCCGCGAAGTCAAAGAGGAAACTGGACTGGATGTGACCGTAAAGCGACTTGTCGGCATCTATGGGAAACCGCATCCAGACGATATTGTTTTCACGTTTGTCTGTGATGTGACCGGCGGGCAGCTCATCGAAACCGATGAATCAGACGCCTGCCGGCATTTCGCGCTGGACGACATTCCGCCGAACACCAATCCTAAGCAGATTGAACGCGTATACGATGCCATCAAAGCAGGTGACCAACCGGTTTTCAAACATCAAGAGGGGCCAGCGACGCGAGAATGGTTGCCTGTACAACGCAAGTATGCCCCACACTTACAGAGACTTTTCGAGATTCATGCGCAAATACAAGACCTTCACCCGCTCCTAACGCACGTCTTCCCCGTCGCCATCGTGGATGCGGACCGATTTCTCATCTTCGACATCGACCCGTCTGGGAAGCACTACACCTTCGTCAAACAAGTTCCCACGCCAATGTCAATTCCTCAGGGCGTGCGCGCCGCCTTCCCGCTGGAATGTTACGGCGGCAAACCGGCCTGCGTCGTCACCGATGACGTCTTCGACAACCTCGACGGCTACGTCACCATCTTCCACGAGTTTGTTCACTGCTACCAGTATCAGACGTGCGAGGACAAGCTCAAAGCCACGTTGAACGTCGCCCGGCAGGCGCGAGCCGCCAACGACTTTATGTGGGAACTCAATTACCCCTTCCCCTACGCCGCGACGGACTTCGAGGAGACCTACGCGGCGTTTCTCGAGGCAGCAGCGCAAGACCAGTACGATGCCATCCGCAACTGTCGTGCGCGCCTACGTGACACCATGCGCCCCGAGGACTTCGAGTATATGATCTGGCAGGAATGGAAAGAGGGGTTTGCGCGCTTCATCGAAAATCGCATCCAACAACGCCTCGGCCTTGAAGAAAACCACGGCGGCGCAGAACCGCCTTTCAGCCGTGTCACCTTCTACGAGGGCGGTGCGCGTCTGATTGCCACGCATCCCGAATCGGCGACAGACATCGAAGCCTTATTCGGCTGGATCAAAGTGCCATGCAGGGAGCGCCATTAGGAGGAAGCTATGGAAACACGCATTTTGGGCAATACCGGCTTGACGGTCAGCCGTCTGGGCATTGGCCTGGCGGAAATCGGCTTCGAGCTGACGCCGGAGGAAATCAACGCCGCCTCCAAAGTGCTGAACACGGCCCTCGACGCGGGCATCACCTTTCTGGATACTGCCGCTTGCTACGACAGCAGCGAAGAACTGATCGGCCGCACCATTGCCCACCGCCGCGACGAATACGTGCTGGCGACCAAAGCCGGGCACGTCACCGGCGGCTACGTGGGTGAGAACTGGACCGCGCAAACCGTCCGTGACAGCATCGACCGCAGCCTGGCGCGGATGAAGACCGATCACCTCGACCTGGTGCAACTGCACTCCTGCGACGTGGAGGTGTTGGAACACGGTGAGGTCATCGCGGCACTGCAACAGGCCAGGCAGGCCGGCAAAACGCGCTTCATCGGCTACAGCGGCGACAACGAGGCGGCGCTGTGGGCCGTCAAGAGCGGCCTGTTCGACACACTGCAAACCAGCTTCAACGTAGTGGATCAGAACGCGCGGCTCTACCTCTTCGGTCCGGCGAAGGCACGCGGCATGGGCGTCATCTGCAAACGTCCCATCGCCAACGGCGCGTGGGGCGCGGCAAAAGCGCCGAGCGGCTACGCCGCCGAGTACTTCGCCCGCGCGCAGAAGATGCTGTCCCTGGGGCCGATTCCCGGCGCGCCGGAGAACTGTATCCTGTTGGCGCTCGGCTTCGTCTTCGCGCACCCGGAGGCAGACGTCTTCATCGTCGGTACACGCAACCCCAAACACCTCAAGGCCAACATCGACATGGTCAACACCCAACTGCCCATCGCGCCGGAAGCCGTCGCCGAAATCCGGCGCCGCTTTGAGCAACTGGCCGACGGCCCCAATTGGTCGCAACGCGAGTAACATTTTTAGTCAGCAGATTGAGCAGATTAAGATTGTAAAATCTGCTCAATCTGCTGACAGATAAGGAGCAAATAATGCCAAAGTCAACGAGCATAGCACGATACCTCAACGTCCGCCAGGCCTACGGCCTGACGTTTTCCGGTGACGGACAACGGCTGGCGTTCCTTACGGACATCACCGGGACGCCACAGGTCTGGCAAGTCCCACTGACCGGCGAACCGGGGACCATCCTGTGGCCCGAACAACTGACCTTCGAGACCGATCGGGTGATGCGGGCGCAGTTTTCGCCCGCAGAGGATGGACGTCTGCTTTACACACGTGACATCGGCGGCAACGAGAAACAGCAGCTCTTTCTGCTCAGCACCGACGGATCGCCGGATGTCAACCTTACGCAGGGCTTCGCGGAAGCCACGCATCACTTCGGCGCCTGGGCACAGGACGGCGCGACCTTCTACTTCGCCGCCAACCGCCGCCATCCGGCGCTGTTCGACTTCTACCGGCAGGCGCTCGACGGGGAGGCCGTCCTCGTGTGGCAGAATGATACGCCGGGCTATCTCTCCAATGTGGACATCGCTCCCGGCGGGCAGCGCGCCGTCGTCACGCGGGTGTCTGGATCGTTCAACCACACGCTGCTGGAAATCGACCTGGCGGGCGGGAGAGCGCGCCCGCTGATGGAGACGGACAGGCCTGTACGCTACACCGCTGCCCACTATGCTACCGACGGGCGCAGTCTCTACTTGATCACCGACCTGGACTCCGACTTTCTCGCCGTCGCCCGGCTCGATCTGGACACGGGGGAACTGGAACGCCTCATTGCGCCGGAATGGGACTGTGACGCGCTGGCGCTCGCGCCGGATGGACGCAGCCTGGCCTATACTGTCAACGTCGAAGGAGCGCATCGTCTGTACCTGTACGACCTCGCCACGGGCGCAACACGCATGGCTCCCGGCATTGCGGAACGAGCCGGCGTCGTTCGCGGTGATCAACTCAGCTTCGCGCCGGATGGACGCCACCTGGCCTTCGCCTTCACCCATGCCACCCGCGCCGCCGACATCTATGTATGGGATTTGATCGCCGACACTGTCTACCCCGTCACGTGCTCGTCACACGGCGGTCTGCCAACGGAGAGCTTCGTCACGCCGGAACTCATCCGCTACCCCACATTCGACACGCTTGCCGATGGGACGCCGCGCACCATTCCGGCGTGGTTCTTCAAACCGCAGGGCGAAAGCGACGAACCCGTGCCCGCTGTCGTCGTCGTCCACGGCGGTCCGGAGGGGCAGTTCCAGCCGGCCTTCACGTTCTTCATCCAATACCTGGTGCACAACGGCTACGCCGTGCTTGCTCCCAACGTCCGCGGTTCCACCGGCTACGGCAAAGCCTACAGCCATCTCGACGATGTCGAAAAGCGCATGGACGCGGTGGCCGACCTGGCCTACGCCGCCCGCTGGCTCAAAGCGCAGCCCGGCATCGCCAGCGACCGGCTCGTCGTCTACGGGGGGAGCTATGGCGGCTTCATGGTGCTGGCGGCGCTTACTGCCTACCCGGAGTTATGGGCCGCCGGCGTGGATGTCGTCGGCATCAGCAACTTCGTCACCTTTCTGGAGAACACCAGCGCCTATCGTCGCGCCCACCGCGAGGCCGAATACGGCAGCCTGGCCCGCGACCGCGACTTCCTGGAGAGCATCGCGCCCATCCGCCACGTGGATCAAATCACCGCGCCGCTGTTTGTCGTCCACGGCAAGAACGACCCGCGCGTGCCGCTGCGTGAAGCCGAGCAAATTGTCACGGCCCTGCAAAGCCGCGGCGTGCCGGTGGAGTTCCTGGTCTTCGACGACGAGGGGCACGGCGTCGTCAAATTGCAGAACAAGCTGGTCATGTATCCGGCGATCGTCGCTTTTTTGGATAGATATCTTAGCCAATAGCTTTCAGCACCTGGCATAGGAAGTGGCTTCGTCAGGTTTACGAGCCTGAATGGATACGGCCTACCAAAATCCGTGCCCAACCGGCTATAGGGAATAAGTCGCTGTGCCAGGTTGACTGGCCTGAATAGACAGGACTTACGCCAGCCTGGCTCGAATCAAGCGGCGGAGGATTTGTAGTGACGCCTTCAGGCGTCTCTTAGGAGCTAAGAACGGCTGAAGCCGTCACTACAAACAGAAATTTGCGTAAGTCCTATAGATATCAGTCAGAAAGCTGAACGCTGATCGCTGACTGTTGATAGCGCCTACAGGAGGAACAATGGTTTACACTGCATCTAATACCCGTTATGATTCGATGGTCTACAACCGCTGTGGACGTAGCGGTTTGAAACTGCCGGCCATTTCGTTGGGTCTGTGGCACAACTTCGGCGGGATCAATGTTTATGAGAATTCCCGCGCGATGGTGCGCCGCGCCTTCGATCTGGGCATCACCCACTTCGATCTGGCGAACAACTACGGCCCGCCGCCCGGCTCCGCCGAGATCACCTTCGGCCAAATCATGGCGCAGGATTTGCGTCCCTACCGCGACGAACTCATCATCTCCACCAAAGCCGGCTACGGCATGTGGCCTGGGCCTTACGGCGAATGGGGATCGCGCAAGTATCTCATCGCCAGCCTCGACCAGAGCCTGAAGCGCATGGAGCTGGAGTATGTGGACATCTTCTACAGCCACCGCTTCGACCCCGACACGCCGCTGGAAGAGACGATGGGCGCGCTCGACTATGCCGTGCGCAGTGGACGCGCACTCTACGTGGGCATCTCCAACTACTCGCCGGAGAAGACGGTGGAGGCGGTACAGATTTTGCGCGACCTGGGGACGCCGTGCCTGATTCACCAGCCGTCCTATAGCATGTTCAACCGCTGGGTTGAAGACGGCCTGCTGGACACGCTGGACGCCGAGGGCATCGGCTGCATCTGCTTCTCGCCGCTGGCGCAGGGCTTGCTCACGGATCGGTACCTCGGTGGCGACATCCCCGCCGATTCGCGGGCCGCCAAGTCCTACTTCCTGCGTCCAGAGCACATCACCGCGGAAAAACTGGCGCAAGTCCGCCAGCTCAACGAGATCGCCCGGGCGCGTGGGCAGACGATGGCGCAGTTGGCGCTCGTCTGGGTGTTGCGGCGCAAGACCGTGACCTCGGCGCTCATCGGCGCGAGCAAGGTGAGCCAGATCGAAGATGCCGTCGCGGCGGTGGAGAATCTGACACTCAGTGCGGAAGAACAACAAGCTATCGAGGATATTCTGGCCTAGAACTTACACAATCCGCTCCTTTGGACGCCGATTCGCGCTGATTTTCGCAGCTCAAGCATAGAAGCGACCCAATCGGCGTCCTGATTCCCACTCTCGTTCGCACCAGAAAATAGCCCTGTTGACTATCGACCTTGCAAGGAGATTCTTATGCCAATACCCGAATACTACAACGTCGCCGCCGCACTAGCCGAAATCGCGGCGCGCCAACCCTACCAGCCCGGCATCATTTTCCCGGCCGGGCGGGATGCTACCGGACGCGCGAAGACGGTGCAGTTGAGCTTCCAACAGCTCAACGCCGAGTGCGACCGCTATGCTCACGGCCTGACCGAATTCGGCATCCGCATGGGCGACCGGGTGTTGTTGATGATCCATCCCGGCGTCGAACTGATTTCCGTGGTTTTCGCCCTGGTGCGGATGGGAGCGGTTCCCGTCATCATCGATCCGGGGATGGGACGCCAGGCCCTCCTGCAATGTATCGCCGAAACCGAACCGGCGGCGCTCATCGCCGTGCCCATCGTCCATGCGCTGCGGCGGCTCTTCCCCAAGCCGTTTGCCACCGTCCAACGCAGTGTTGTGGTAGGCGCCCAGCACGCTCTGGCCGATGCAACCCTGGAAAGTCTGCGCTCCTCGCGTTCTGATCCCTTTCCCAGCGCTCCGACGACTGCAGAGAGCGAGGCGGTGGTGGCCTTCACGTCGGGCAGTACCGGCATGCCCAAGGGCGTGGTCTATTTGCACGGTATGTTCCGGGCGCAAATCGACCTGCTGCAAAATAACATCGGCGTACAGGAAGGCGAAGTAGACCTGGCACTGCTCTACATCTTCGCCCTGTTCAACCCGGCCCTGGGTGTGACCACCATTATCCCTGATATGGATCCCACGCAGTCGGCGGCAGTGAACCCGGCCTACGTCGTCGAGGCGATCCAGACCTACGGCGTGACCAACGCCTTTGGCTCGCCCACAATCTGGAAGCGTGTCGTCCCCTATTGTGTGGAACACGATATTCGTCTGCCTTCGCTCAAACGCATCTTGATGGCGGGCGCGCCCGTTCCCCCGGCGTTGATCGAGACGCTGCTCACCCGCATTCTGGGGCCCGATGCCGAGGTGAACACGCCCTTCGGCGCGACGGAAGCGCTGCCGCTCACTTCCATCAGCGGACGCGAGATTGTCGCCGAGACTGCCGCCTTGAGCGAGCAGGGCCGGGGAATGTGTATCGGTCGTCCGTTGCCGGGGATCGATGTCCGCGTGATCCGCATCACCGATGACGCTATCCCCGTGTGGGATGACGGCCTGCTGTCGCCCCAGGGTGAGGTGGGGGAGATTGTGGTCAAGGGGCCGGTCGTCACCCGCGTGTACCTGCATCGGCCGGAGCAGACAGCGTTGGCGAAGATTCGGGATGCCGATGGCGGCGTGTGGCATCGTATGGGCGATGTCGGTTACTTCGATGCGCAGGGACGGCTGTGGTTCTGCGGGCGCAAGGCGCATCGGGTGACGACGCGCGACGAGGTGCTCTTTCCCGTGCCGTGCGAGACGATTTTCAACCATCACCCGGCTGTCAACCGTACGGCTCTGGTCGGCATTGGCCCGCAGGGACGGCAACGTCCTGTCCTCGTGGTCGAGCCGCGCGCGGGTCACATGCCCACATCCCTGCTGGAAAAGCAGAAATTCACGTTGGAATTGCTGGCGCTGGGGGCGGAATACGAGCACACGCGCGCGATTCAGGACGTGTTGTTCTACCGCGGCGTTTTTCCCACGGATGTGCGCCACAACGCCAAAATCCAGCGCGAGAAGCTGGCCGTATGGGCCGCCCGCCATGACCGCGAAGCTTTGCGTGGCGTCGATATGTCAAGGAGTCCTTCAGGGCAAGGGGAAGGTCTGCCGCCGGGTGTGCGCATCGGCGATTTGTTCCGTGCGCTCGGCGTTCTCCTGAGCGTTGCCGTTTCGGTCATTTTCCTGCGCCGCTATTTATCGGAGAAGGGAAGTCAGGGAGTAGGGAGTAAGCAGTAATGAAAGCACTTGTGACGGGTGGAGGGGGATTTCTGGGACGTTACATCGTCGAGCAGTTGCTTGCCCGCGGCGAGACGGTGACGGTTTTTGCGCGTGGGGCCTACCCTGAGCTGGAGACGCTTGGTGCGCGGGTGGTGCGGGGGGATTTGCAGGACGCCGGGGCCGTGAGGCGCGCGTGCGCCGGCATGGACGTCGTCTTCCATGTGGCGGCAAAGGCGGGGATGTGGGGGGCATGGGATGATTTCTACGGCACGAACGTCATCGGCACGCAGAACGTGATCGCTGCTTGCCGCGCCAACGGTGTACCGAAACTCATCAACACCAGCTCGCCGAGCGTCATTTTCGACGGGACGCCGCAGGAAGGCGTGGACGAGAGTTATCCCTATCCCGCTCACTACGAAAGTCCCTATCCGCACACCAAGGCCATCGCCGAGCAGGCGGTGATCGCGGCGCATCAAGGGGACACACAAGGCGTCCCTCTCCTGACGGTTTCCCTGCGTCCGCACCTCATCATCGGGCCGCGCGACAACCATTTGCTGCCCGGTTTATTAGCCAGCGCCAGAACGGGTCTGTTGCCCCAGGTGGGCGACGGCACCAACAAAGTCGATCTCACCGACGTGGAGGACGCCGCGCGCGCACACCTGCTTGCCGCCGACGCGCTGGCCCCCGGTTCGCCGCTCGACGGACCGCCGGGTCACGGGCGCGTGTACTTCATCAGCCAGGACGAACCGGTGGTGCTCTGGCCATGGATTCGCGCCCTGTTGCGCGAGCTGGGCCTGCCCGAACCGCGCGTGCGCATCTCACTCAGCGTGGCACGCGCCGCAGGTGGCCTCCTGGAGACGCTGCACACCGTCCTCCGGCGTCCCGGCGAGCCGCGCCTCACCCGTTTCATCGCCAGCGAACTCGCGCAGAGCCACTACTACGACATCTCCGCCGCCCAACGTGACTTCGGCTACGCGCCGCAGCGCACGATGGCAGAAGTGATGGCGCGGGTGGCGGCGTGGGTGAAGGAAGTTGACGGGCAGGGGAAGGGGTGATAGGGGACTACGGTCTACTTAAAAACCCCTTCATCAACGGCAAAATGCGCTCGTAGGCATCCTCGACGACGTAGTGCCCGGCGTGGTCCAGGATATGAACGTCGGCGTGGGGGAAGCGCGCTTGCCAGCCG
This sequence comes from Anaerolineae bacterium, assembly GCA_035415725.1. Lineage (GTDB taxonomy): Bacteria > Chloroflexota > Anaerolineae > B4-G1 > SLSP01 > DSWT01. Next base: position 19,120 of record DAOOGN010000005.1, read on the forward strand.
ACAAGGAAGTCTTTGACGGTAAAGACGAAATCCTGCGCGCCCCAGAGGATTAGCATCGGATGGTCGCGGAAGAGATGAAGTTGCGCGTCGATGGCCCCGATCGTGGCGCGGGTGGGATGGTCGTCGCTCAAGGGAATGTCCCGTACGAACCGATAGATGGCGATGCGGTTCTGCCAGGTATTGTACGGCGCAAGATAGCCCGCCCGTACTTGCGCCGTCATGCGTTTGTGGTTGACCATCGCCAGGTAGACCGCCAAACCGGCAAAGGCGTTCAGCCCTCGCAGCAGCGTCTCCCCGATGAGCGGACTGCGGGCCAGTTTGAGCACCCAGGGCACGGCGGGGGCGTAAAACGCCGAGGTGTTGAAGATCACAAAACGCGCACTGTTCTCCGGATGGCGTGTGGCGTAGCCCATCCCAATGCCGCCGCCCCAATCGTGCAGCACCAGGGTAACGTTGTGCAACTCCAGGTGGGCAATGAGTGTTTCCAGGTTGCGGATGTGCTGTTCGAGCGTGTACGGGTAGACCTGGGGCTTATCCGAGAGGCCGCAGCCCACGTGATCCGGGACGATGACGCGGTGCGTCTGACTGATCTCCGGGATAAGCGTGCGATAGTAGAACGACCACGTCGGATTGCCATGCACCATCACCACGGGCGGCGCATCGCGCGGCCCCTCATCGAGATAGTGCATCTTCACCCCCCCCACATCCAGCCAATGCGAGGCAAACGGGTAGAGAGATTGGAAATCTGTTAATTGCACATCGGCTAATGGAAGCCGGGTCGATTTAGGTGGCTGATCCTTGCCCATTTCCCATTTTCGCTTTGCCATTCACCACTGGATCCCCAACACGACACTGTTGATGCCACTGCCGACGCCGAAGAGCACGACTTTGTCGCCTTCCTCGACGATGCCGTTGTCGATGCCAATCGCCATCGAAATCGGCGCAGCCACTGAGGCCGTGTTTCCCAGATAATGCAGTGTGGGATGGTCAATGTCTGGCGGAACGCCGATGGCCTTCAGCCCAATCTTCCGCTGCGGTTCGCTAATCTGGTGGGTAAACATTTTGTCGACCGTGCTGTTCTTCCAGCCTATTTCTTCCTTGAAAAATTGCCATGCTTTGGTGACGACCTTCGTGCCCTCGCTTAGCAACAGGCTCGAGTTGGTACGCATCCATGTGCGCTGCGCGACGCACAGTTGGTTGTGCTGGGTATTGCTATAGGTCGCGCCGCCGACTAACTGTTTGCCGGTTTTGGACTTTGACTTATGGCACAAGACCATCGCCACCGATGCCGCGCCAAGCGTCAACGAGGCCATATTGTCACGGATGGTTGCTTTGGATGGTGGGTGGTTGAGCATATAGTCGATGGTCGCCAGTTGCCCTTCCTTGGGGTTTTCGGCAGCGGCCACAACACCGGCATCGATCTGCCTCAGTTCGATCATATTGGCAATCGTCATCATCCCGTTGAGAAACCCCAGGCACGCATTGACGATGTCGAAGCTCATCGCTGCATTGTCCAGTCCCACTTTATGGTGAACGATGGCCGCCGTCGCCGGTTCGATGTAATCGCGGCAGACGGAGGCATTGACCAGACATTGAATTTCGCGGCGGTCGATGCCGGCATTCGCAATCGCACGTTCCGTAGCCATGGCTGAAGCATCCGATACCAATATATCATCGTCCCACCAACGCCGCTCTTTGATGCCGGTGAGCCGTTCGAGATAGCCGAACGGGATGTGCAAGGCTGTGTAGACCGGCGCAATCTGCTCCTCCAGCCAGGCACTGGTTACGACATGGTCAGGAATGACATAACCCATGCCCTCGATACAGACGTTCTGATATAACATACAACTCCTCTTTGCTACTGTACAATATAGTCACAAACTCGTTGCATTGTACTACAAAAGTGAAAGAGGGGAATGAGAATGAATACCCCCACCACTTTCCCATTCTCCCGCCTGCTCAACCTCTCGCCAATGCCCCCGCCAGGGCAACCAAATCGGCGGCTCGCCATTGACGGCCACTGCGCAGGGGAAATTCACCGTGCAAGGCGGCCTGCCAACGCGGCGGGATGGCCGCCAAACCGTAGGCCGCGCCCGCCAACGCGCCGACCACAGCGCCGGCGGTATCTGCGTCACTGCCGAGGTTGACGACGTTGACGACGGCATCCTCGAAAGTGGACGTGGTCAGCAGTCCCCAGACGGCGCTTTCCAACGTGTGGCGTACCCAGCCGCTATTGGATAAATCATTGCGTCTCGCGCCGGGCGCGGCTTCGATGGCGACGCGCAGGGGTGGAGGGACATGCGCATCATCCAGCGCCCGCGTGACAGCGGCTTCCGGCGCCACGCCGTGCAACAGATGGAAAATGGCCGCATTGACGAACGCACTGCCCACGGTGCACTCCGGGTGGGAATGTGTGACCCGGCTTTGCAGCATACTGTCGGCCAACAAACGGCTTAAGTCGTTCCACCAGGCCAGGGCGACCGGCCAACACCGCATCACCGAACCGTTGCCCGCCGCTCCGGCATTGTGCGCCTGCACGGCAGCGGCGGCAGTTTCCCACGGCTCACCATCGGCGATGCGCCACAACACCGACGCGGTGTGAATTCCAACATCTAAGGGGTGGCTTTCAATCCATGTCACGAAACGCTGCGCCAGGTCTGTCGGGTCCAGGGGACGATGAGCGAGCAAACTTTCGGCCAGCGCCAATGCCATCTCCGTGTCGTCGGTGAAACTCCCCGCAGGGATGCGCCCCGGCAACATCTCGCGCGTCAACCGCTCCAGCGGGCGCGCCGGGCCGAATTCCAGCGGCATCCCTAGCGCGTCACCTACCGCCGCTCCCACCGCCACACCGGCCAGGCGATTTTGCAATTCATCCTGCATCTTATCTTCTCCAATCCTTATGAAGGTGAGTTAACGACGTTTCCCCCGTCCTTCGCCGGGGTTAGCGGGTCGATGGGGTGCCGGCCATCGTGATGCCGATCAGAATAAGCAGCCCGCCGATAAGGGCGCCAAACGTGGGCGGTTCATGCAAGACGAGCCACGCCAGCAACGTTGAGCCAATAGGTTCCCCCAACACCGCCAACGACACGAAGGTGGCGGAGACGTGGCCGAGCGCCCAGTTGAGCAACGAGTGTCCGATGACCTGGGGAAAGACGGCCACAAGCACCAACCAGAGCCACACGGACGTCGGATAGCCGCTGAGCGCGACGCCGCTCCACAGCGCGGCTCCCATGAGGGCCAGGGCCGCCGTCCCATAGACGGGAAAGACATAGCCAAGCAAAGACAGGTGCGCGCGTAACTTCCGTCCGATGAGCATGTAGCCCGCCACGGACAGTGCGCCGAGCAGCGCCAGCAGGTCGCCGGTGATGGGGTGCGCGCCCTCGCCCGCATCCGCCAGCCCGACGATGAGTGAACCGGCAAGCGCGACGGCCATCCCCCTCACCACCGGGCGCGACAGGTGCTCTTTCAAGAAGAAATGCGAGATGGCGCCGACGAACAACGGCGCCGTCGTCACCAGCACTACCGACGCCGCCACGCTCGTCAACGCCAGGGAGGTGATCCACGTGTAGAAATGCACGGCGAGCAATAGGCCGGAGGCCACGATCAGGCCCCACTCGCGCCGGGTCAGGGTGCGCCACTCGGCGCGGCACGTTGTCAGTGCCAACGGCGTCAGGACGGCGGTAGCCAGCGTCAAGCGCCAGGCGGCGACCGCCAGGGAGGTCATACTACCCTGCGCCAGACGGATAAACGTCGAGGCGGTTGACAAAGCGGCGACGCCAATCGCCAGCCCGAGGGCAGGGGGAATTTTGGTGGACGTTTTACTCTCCTGGTTTCAAATAGTTAGTTTCAGTAGATCTAATGTTGCTGGGTCTGGGTCGCCAGATTCGGACCGGAATGGGGATCTGACGATCCCCTCGGAGCCATGGGTGATCGACTGAGTTTTTTAATTTTGACCCCGCGGAATCCTGTTAGAGCATCCAGTTGTCGGGTACTGTATTGGCGGGTATTGTAATAGTAGATGTGTAAAACGCAAAGCATCCCCTTTGATGGTGTCGTAACCCCGAATGGGTGCGAGCGTGAGCAGTTCGAAAAACACCTCAACAAGTTGAGGACTCCCCTGAGGATGCCCTCACCGTTGACCTTTTCTCAGAAGCGTCCATTTGTCTCTTTTGCCGGTAAGGCTACAATACCGACTATGCCACGGCCAGACCAGACATGCTCCAACGATCAGGGAGTATACCATTTTTCTCATTTCTAATGGCTCATTTCTCAGTACCAAAAGGAGGCTGCTTTTGACTTACGCTTTTGACCGCATTATCGACCGCCGGGCGACAGGATGTATAAAATGGCAGGAGTATGGCGACGACGTGCTGCCGATGTGGGTAGCAGATATGGATTTCGCTGCGCCGGAGCCGGTGATCGCCGCGCTGCGGGCGCGGGTGGAACACGGCATTTTCGGCTACGAGGGTTACCCAACAGCGTTGGTAGAGGCGATTATCGCACGCCTGCAACAGCTTTATGGCTGGACGGTCGCGCCGGAGGCGATCCTTTTTCTGCCCGGCGTGGTGACGGCCTTCAACCTGGCGGCGCAGGCGTTTCTCACCGCAGGCGACGGGTTGCTCATCCAAACGCCGGTTTATCCGCCGTTCTTCGGCGCCGCCGGGACGGCCGACGCGACGACGCAGACGATGGAGTTGACCCGTGACGCCACCGGGCGCTACAGCGTGGATGACGATCTCTTCGCGCGCACCATCACCGACCGCACGCGGATGTTCCTGCTGTGCAATCCGCATAACCCCGTCGGGCGCGTCTTCCGTGAAGATGAGCTGGCGCGCATGGCCGAATTGTGCCTGCGTCACCATCTGCTCATCTGTGCGGACGAAATCCACTGCGATCTGCTCTTCAACGGCTATCGGCATACCCCCATAGCCGCGCTCGCGCCGGAGGTTGCTGCCCGCACGATCACGTTGATGGCGCCGAGCAAGACATTCAACATCGCCGGACTGCATTGCTCGTTTGCTGTGATTCCCGATGCGGAATTGCGCCAGCGCTACCAGGCCGCCCGCCGGGGGATTGTGGACTCTGTCCATGGGCTCGGTTACACGGCAGCGCTGGCGGCCTATCAGGAAGGACAGCCGTGGCTTGAGGCGCTATTGCGTTATCTGGAGGCAAACCGGGATTTTGTCAGCGCGTTCGTGCGACAACACATGCCGGGCATCGCTGTCGCGCCGCCGGAGGGGACATATCTGGCGTGGTTGGACTGTCGCGCCGCTGGCATCCCCGGCAACGCGCACGACTTCTTCCTGCACCAGGCCCGCGTCGCGGTGAATGACGGCGCGACCTTCGGCCCAGGAGGCACGGGCTTTGTGCGGCTGAATTTTGGCTGCCCACGAGTGTTATTGGAAGAAGGCCTGGAGCGGATGCGCACGGCACTCAACCGGCTTTGAGAGGCGGAAGCGACTAAAGCGACAGAAGCGACAGAAGCGACTAAAGCGACAGAAGCGACAGAAGCGACTGAAGCGACAGAAGCGACTAAAGCGACAGAAGCGACTGAAGCGACAGAAGCGACTGAAGCGACTAAAGCGACTAAAGCGACAGAAGCGACTGAAGCGACTGAAGCGACTGAAGCGACAGAAGCGACTAAAGCGACTGAAGCGACAGAAGCGACTAAAGCGACAGAAGCGACTAAAGCGACAGAAGCGACTAAAGTCGCTACTACTGCACTCTACTAGGGGACAAGCATTTGCGTCTCACCTGCGTTATGATAGAATGGGATATAAGATTTATCTATTTTTTCCGGCGCTGGTGCGGGCGGTAAACGACGCTTAAATGTGCAGGAGGCAGGGTGATCGCTAAACGGAGGCAGAAGCATCTCCAGGGTCGCATACCCTTATTGCTGATTCTGGCCGTCGGGGTATTGCTTTACGAAGTTTGGATTTTTGTCGTGTATCAGCGCATCCCCAGCGATCAAACCGGCGTTTTCTTCGGTCCACAGCCGGTGGTCGAACAATCTTTTCCCAACTCGCCGCTTCATACCGGCGATATCATCCTCAAGATCGGCGATCTGGACGTCAACACTAACCTCCTGACGCCGTTCTACTGGCTGCGGGAGTACGCCAAACATCCTGCCGACGGCACCGTATATACCATCCGGCGCGCCGGAGAGGAACAGCAGGTTTTCGTACCCTGGACAAAGTACCGGGCCTTACCTTTATTGTGGCGGGGCGGCGCACTATGGCTGATAGGGCTGGTCATGAATGTCGTGGCGCTGATCCTCATCACCAGCAAAGGGCGCGATCTGGTGACATACCTGATCAGTCTCAGCTTCATGATGGGCGGACTGAACCAGATCAACAACCTGATCCGCACTGCCAGCGCCAACATGGCCCTGGCGTGGGGATGGTTTTTCATTCCTATCGACGCCATTTCTGTGTGGTTGACGTTTAGCTTGCTGCTCCATGCACTGCTGCTCTTCCCAGAGGTGAAAACGCCGCTGCGCCGTTTCCCCTGGCTGCCGTGGGTTATCCACTTGATGACGCCGGTTATCTCGCTGAGCGCCGGCTTGCTCTTTGGAGGCAACACGCTGCTGGGCCGCCGCAATATGCTGTTCACGGTCGCCAACCCACTGATGATCCTACAATTGGGGCTGGGCGTGATAGCCCTCACTCACACCTACTTTACCAGCCATCGGCCGGGGGTCCGCAATCAAATCCGCTGGCTTATTTTGGGGCTGATTTTAGCCTTAACTCCCTGGATATTGTTTTACACGCTGCCCGCGCTGTTGTTTAATAAAACCTGGTTGCCGCTTTCTATCATCAACCTGCCCCTCATCTTAATCCCGATTTCGTTCATGGTCTCCATTTTCCGTTTTGGGTTGATGGACGTGGATCGCTTCATGAACCGGACCCTGGTTTATATCTTATTGGGAAGCGCGTTAATTGTGCTGTATTCGCTGGTGCTCCTGATCACCCGCGATATCCTTCCTCCGCTCAACGGACAACCCAACTATTTGTTGGCCGGGGGCATCGCTACCCTTGTGCTTTTCGCCATTTTCAACCCCCTGCGAATTTACATCCAGCATGCTGTCAATCGCACGTTCTTCAAAGAGCAGCTCGATGTCAACAAAATCTTGCGGGAAGTGGGGCAGCAATTATCCACTGCTGTACTGCAAGATGATGTGTATACTCTGCTCACTCACGACATCTCCCAACGGCTGGGGCTGACTTCTGCGCGCATTTTGTTGCCGGACAAGGGGGGGGCGCGTTTATGCCGATCACGAAAACAGTGTTGAGGTGGCTGCCGACTCACCGCTCATTCCGTGGCTGCGCGAACACCGCGACCCGCTGATTTTGCACCAACGGCAGCGCTTGCCGCAAGCTATCAGCGTCGCGGTTGAGCCGCTCGTGGCGGCGGGGGGAGAGGTATGCTTATCCCTGATGCAGCGCAACAATCTGTTAGGCATCTACCTGTTCGGCGTCAAAAGTTCGGGTAACCTGTTCAACCGCGAAGAGGTCAACGACCTGGTCCTGCTGGGACAACAAGCCGCGGCAGCGATCCACAATGCGCAACTCTACGAGGCATTGCAGGAATATAATCGTTCGTTGGAAGCGCATGTGGCGGCGCGAACAGCCGAACTTCAAGCTGAACGCAATCGCCTGAACACCATCATTCAAAACATCACCGATGGTCTTGTCGTGACCGATTCCAAAGGAAAGATCGCGCTGGTCAATGCTGCTTTTTGCGCTATTGTCAACATGCCCGGCGACCAGATTCTCGGCCAACCCCTGGCGACCGTGTTCCCTTCCACTACTCTCAGCCGGCTCATCAACATCGCTTCTGCCTATCCCGGCCAGCCGCAAACAGAAACGATAGTAGGGAACGCCGTTGACGGCGGGATGTACGATACATACAGAATTTACAAAGCTTCGGCATGTGCGATGATACCTCGCTCCTTAGCGGACATAGCCAGTGGTGTCGGCGGACCGGGCACGGGCGGGGTCGTTACCATCGTGCAAGACATCACCCACGAGCAAGAAGTGGATCGCATGAAGACCGACTTTATCTCGATGGTCTCCCATGAGCTGCGTACCCCGCTCACCTCAGTATTGGGTTTCACCAAGCTGATTCAGCGACTCTTCAACCAGGAGTTAGCGCCACGGATTGCCACGACCGACCAACGTGGACGTTGGGCCATCGAACGGGTGAATGACGACCTGAGCATCATCACCAACGAAGGGGATCGACTCACCCGCCTGATCGACGACGTACTCGATATCACGAAAATGGAGTCGGGGAAGATGGAATGGACGATGAGCGCTGTGCCCTTCCAGGAAATCATCGACGCCGCCGTTGGTGCGCTCAGGGCCTCCGCCATCCAGAAAAATATCCCGGTGTTGGTCGAGACCCAGGACCTGCCTCCCACAGTGCTCGTCGACCGCGATCGTATGGTGCAGGTGATGACGAATTTACTCGCCAATGCGTTGAAATTTACCCCTGCAGGGCAAATCACCATCCGCGCGCAATGTGTCGATGGGTTGAGCGATCAGACGCCGCCGGTCCTGCAAAGCCTGCAAATCCCACTAACGGATAGGGCATGGCTGTGGGTCAGCGTTCAGGATACCGGTGTGGGCATCCCGGTGGAGAAACTGTCGCAGGTTTTTGAAAAATTCAAGCAAATTCGGAATTCACTCAGTCCGCAGGCTCAGGGAACGGGATTGGGACTGTCGATATGTCGTGAGATTATCAGACAGCACCAGGGGGATATCTGGGTGGAAAGTAAAGTCGGCGTCGGCAGCACCTTCAGTTTCGTGATTCCCTTGCAAGAACGCACTTCCTCGCAAACTGAGATAGACACTTCTCCAACCGCCATGCCTCTATAAAGGGCGTCTTAGTGACGTACCGGACCGCTGCATCCGGCTGACAATAACAGGAGTCAATAGATGGATGCCGAGATCATCAATCAAACACCCCCTGATCCGCAACACCTGGCACAAACAGTGGCACGGCTGGAGCGCATGGTCGCCGTCGGCCAGATGCTCAACTCCACGCTGGATTTATCGCCATTGCTGGGGGCCATCATTTACACCGCCGCCGAGCTGGTCGGCACCCAGGCAGCTTCGATCCTGTTGATCGATGAACGCACCGGCGAATTGTTTTTCGCTGCCTCCACCGGATCAAGCCGTGAGGAATTGCGCCAGATCAAGGTGCCCGTGGTGGGCAGTATCGCCGGGACGATCTACACCACAGGAGAACCGCTCATTGTCGAAGATGCCAGCAGCGATTCGCGTCACTACAGCGGTGTGGATCAGAGCCTCAGCTTTCAGACGCGCTCGCTGTTGGGTGTGCCCTTGCGGGTCCACACGCATTGCATCGGCGTGCTGGAGGCCGTCAACAAACTCAATGATGACAAGTTTAACGCGGATGATATTCGCACCCTTTCGACACTGGCTTCTTACTCTGCCATCGCTATCGAGAATGCACGCCTGGTCGCCAGTTTACGTGAAGCCAACCATCGTCTCGCCGAGCTTGACCGGCTCAAGACCAACTTCATCAGTATCGCTTCGCATGAACTGCGCACCCCTTTGATGATTGTCCAGGGATTCGCCGGTTTCTTGCGCGAGCAGGCCAGTGACAAGATGACGGACGACCTGGATATGGTCCTGCGCGGCGCGAGCAAACTGCAAGCCGTCATCGACCAAATGACCAACTTGAATTTCCTGGAATCCGGCTGTTCAGAGTTGAAACAAGAGACATTCGTCGTGCAAGAGTTGATTGAAGAGATAAAAGAGGAATGGCAGCCATTGGCGGCGGCAAAACGACAGAGCCTGTGTATCCGTATACCTCCCACCCCCATCCTGATCCACGGTGATCGTGACAAAATCCATCTGGCCCTGAGCAACCTGCTTAACAACGCTGTCAAGTTTACCCCGGAGAATGGTCATATCGAGCTGCATGTCATCCTGCACACCGGGCGGGTGGAAATTGCCGTTGTGGACGATGGCATTGGCATTCCCCAGTGCGAATTGACGCGCATCTTCGAACGTTTCTATCAGGTTGAAGACCATCTGACCCGCCACTATGGAGGCTTGGGATTGGGGCTTTGCATCGCCAAGGAAGTCATCGAACACCATGGTGGCCGTATCTGGGCAGAGAGCAACGCCGGGCAGGGCAGTTGCTTTCGCCTTGTCCTCCCTATGCTCTTCGAAAACCCGTAGCGGCCCGTCAAGGGAAATTTCTTCGTTTTCTCCGGGCGTAGGGCGAATTGCCAATTCGCCCTCCAAAATGAAGGATGCGGCTCAACCGCGAATCACGCGAATTGTCGAGAAAGATTTGCGTCGATGAGCGATTTATGGACCGAGGAGGCATAGCATGAAAAAATGGAGGGTTATTTTGCTAGGGGTCGTGTTGACCCTCTTTTGGGCGCCGTCACTGGCTGCCCAAGGGGGCGTGAGCGTGTCGCCGCGACAGCTCAATATCGCCGTCAAACAGGGGCAGAGCGAGAGCCGTGTGCTGCTCATCCACGCCACCGACGCGGTCACCGACCTGCGCGTCATTCCCCTGGATTTGAGCGGTCCTAATGGGGATGTGGTCCTGCCCGCGGAAGCCATCCAGGTCACCCTCTCCGCTACCGACATCGCCGCGAACGAGTTGTTGACCGTTCCTATCACCTTCAACCTGACCCACGTGCCCAGCGGTCAGTTCACCGGCGAATTGCTCATCAGTTACACCGGGCAGAGTTTCACCGTACCGGTCACGGTCGCCGTCAAAGACCCACCCTGGCTGCCGCTCGGTGCGCTGGTTGCGGGGGTGGCTTTGGGGATCGGCGTTTCGACGTACCGCGCGCAGGGTCGTCCCCGCGATGTGGTCCTGGTGCGCCTGGGACAAATCCGCACCCAGATGAAGGCGGATGCAGACCTGCAACAGGTGGGCAAACCCTTCTATGACAGCATCGATGCGCATCTGGTGGATGTTGAGGTGGCGCTCGAAGCCCAACAGTGGGAAAAGGCGCAACAAGCCGTGTTGGAAGCAGAGAAGCTCTGGGGTAACTGGCGTCGCGCCCGCCCCGACTGGCTGGTGCAACTCGACTATTATACCCAACTCAACGCAAAACTGGACGCCCTGGGGGAAAACATCTTCTACTTGCGTGAGATCAAGGAGGCTGCCCTCAGTACCTACCGCGAGATGCCCACCCTGGAAAATCCAAGCCTTTTCCGCGCCCAACTGGAACCTCTGACTCACCAGGTGAACGATTACATCACGTTGAATGAGCGCATCACCGCGTTGGCAACGACGCCGTCAGGAAGGGCAGCGGCGGCTAAACTGCAACAGCGTTTGCACGCCCTGGCCCCTGCCGACAGCACAGGCTATCAGAATCTACAAAACGAGGTCGAAGCCACAGCCGGCAAAATCCAGAGCGCGCAAATGGAAAGCAAAATCGCCCAACTCGCCCGACTGTCCATGAATCTACCTACGGCGCAGGCCCAGGAATGGGCGACCCGGGCGCAAGAGTTTCAAGCCCGTCTGGCCTCCCTCGACCCCCATGATCCAGGCGCTTACCTGATTTTGGAGAGCGACGTGGATGTCGCCCTCCAGCAACTCGAATCCACAGCAGAGTCCACCGGAGAGTCCCTTCGCGGCGCAGCCGGCATAGCGTTGAGTACGCCCACCTCCAAAGATTTGTCGCCAACCGCAAGCTGGCTCTCCAGCCCGCCTGCCATCCACGTGCAGTCACTGCCGGAGAAGATCGCCGGAGCGGGACGGCGGCTCCACTGGTTCACCGGGCTTACCTACGCCGTGGCGGTAGTCTTCCTGGCGCTGGCCGGATTCATGGAACTGTACGGCGCGCGTGCCGACTTTGGCGTCAACGGCATCGGCGACTATTTCACGCTGCTCACCTGGGGCTTCGGCGCCGAAGCTACCCGCGCGGCCATCGCCGAAATGGTGCAGGGCTGGGGTATTACAACGGGGAAATAAAGCGCTACGACCGGAAGACCGACCTCCATCATCAACAGAATGAGACCTGACAGGTTTTTTGAAACCTGTCAGGTCTATATTTTGCCGTGCTCTAGCCGAAGAGATGGAACGCGGCGATGATGGGCGTGAAGAGCGAGGAAACGAGCGCCATCACCGTGATCAGCGTGTTCAGAGACGGACCGGCGGTATCTTTGAAAGGATCGCCGACCGTATCGCCCACGACGCCGGCTTTGTGCGCCTCAGAGCCTTTGCCGCCGAAGAAACCGCTCTCGATGTACTTCTTGGCGTTGTCCCACAAGCCGCCGGCATTCGCCATCAACAGCGCGAAGAGAATACCCGTTACAATCGCGCCGCCGAGGAAGGCGCCCAGCGCCTCCGGCCCCATAACGAAGCCGACAATCAGCGGGAAGGCCACGGCCAGGAACGCCGGGATCACCAGCGCCTGCAGCGCGTTCTGCGAAGCCAGCGAAACACACCTCACATAGTCCGGCTCCACCGTGCCCGCCAGAATGCCCGGCTCGGCGCGGAACTGGCGGCGGATTTCCTCGATCATATCGAAGGCGTTGTGCGTCACGGAGAGCATCGTCAGCGCGCTGAAGAGCGGCGGCGTCATCGCCCCCAGGAACATGCCGGCGATGACCAGCGGCTCCCGCAGACTCAGCACAATGTTGATCCCTTCCGCGGCCATTTCAGAGGCATAAGCGGAAAACAGCGCCAGCACGGTCAGTGCCGCCGCACTGATGGCAAACCCCTTGGTGATGGCCTTTGCCGTGTTGCCCGCCGCATCCATCACATCGGCCACCCTGACGACCTCTTCAGACATCCCGGCCATTTCGGCGATGCCCCGGGCGTTGTCCACGATCGGGCCGTAAGCGTCCGAGGAAACGATCATGCCGCTAATGGCTAACATACCGACCGCGGCCAACCCTACGCCATAGACGCCGGTAATCACACTGGAGGCATCACCTACAAAATAAGCAATCAACATCGCCACGACAATGCCAATCATCGTCGGGACAATGCTGATCAACCCGTAGCTGAAGCCGGTGATGATGGTGATAGCGGCGCCGGAGCCGGAGACTCTGGCCGTTTCGACCACGGGCGGGCGGTCACTGCCGGTGAAGAAATCGGACGTGAAGCCGATGACAACGCCGGTAATCAACCCGGCCAGCGTGGCCCACAGCGCCGCCATATCAAACCCACCCAGCAGCATGGCAGCCACCACCATCACGGTAAAGATGATACAGGTGTAAATCGTCCCATTGTTGAGGGACCTTCCCGGCTTCCCGTTCTCTTTGACCTGCACGAACTGCAAGCCGATGAGGGAGGCGAAACTACCCAGCATACACAGAATCAATGGCAGAACCGTATATTTCGTCACCTCGTCCGTGGTCAAAGACAGCGTCGCGCCCAACAACATCGCGGCGACCGCGCTGGCGACGTAGCTGTCGAAAATGTCCGCGCCCATGCCGGCAACGTCACCCACGTTATCACCCACGTTATCGGCCACCACGGCAGGGTTGCGGGGATCGTCCTCGGGGATGCCGATCTCAACTTTACCGACCAGGTCGGCGGCAATGTCGGCGGTCTTGGTGTAGATGCCGCCACCGGCCTTCGCCAGCAGTGCCAACGTCGACGCGCCGAAGCTGAAGCCCAGCACCATCTGCGGCGTCCGGCTGATCATGTAAACGAGGGTCATTCCCAGGATTGCCAGACCGACCATGGCCAGACCCATCACCGAGCCGGCTTTGAACGCCAGGTTAAAGGCGGGGTTGAGGCCCTTTTCAGAAGCGGTCGCACTGCGGACGTTCGCTTCCACGGCAATCATCATCCCCATGTACCCGGCGGCGGCGGAGCAGAGCGCGCCAGTGACGAAGGCTGCCGCCATCCCTAGCCCATAGCCGAACGACTCTTTGAGGCCGAAGACGATGAGCAGGACAATCGCCAGGCCGACGGCGAGAAGACCCAGGGCGGAGTAGAGTCGCTTCAGGTACGACTGAGCGCCCTCTTTGATCCACTTCGCCACTCTCTGGGCACGTTCAGTTCCAGGGTCTTGCTTCTTAACCCAGTTGAAAACGGCGAAAGCAGTGCCGACTGAAATAATGCCCGCAACCAAACTGATAATGAGCCAAATGTCCATTTCCTTCCACACCTCCACATGTAAGATTGAATTTGCCACACAAATAGGCTCAAGCTCTCCATGAGTTGCATGTCAATGCCCGCAGCCCCGGGCGGAAAAAACACGCCTCAGTGTGAACCTCCCAACGGCCAGGCTTGTCCATTGACATCCACAACCGCAGGAGAGCTATGAGCCTTTCGTGGTCTGATGATGCAGCGGCTCCACGCCGCGCGCTGCCTCCAAAGCCTTCTCTTATAAGCTACATATTGGCGGATCGCCACCAACGATAATGTTGAGCGCGCAGTTCTTCTTGAGAAGGCAAGGAGAAGAACAACAGTTTTTCCGTATTCCCCACGAAAACGCCGCTTTTCAGCATGCGATAGGGAAAAGCGGCAGGACTCAGGCGATCCACCATCTTCGTGTGCACCTTCTTTGTGCTCAGTTCGGTCAGACACTGCCGGAGATGGTCAATGTTAGGATAGGGTAAATCCCCAACACTGCCAAATTCAGGGTTATGAGCCAGTTCGCCCAGCCGCAATTCGGCAAAACAGACGGCGGGGAGCGTCAACAACGAAGTGGGGTTTTTCACAATCAGGTCGTAGAAAGCCTGTGCCCCCAGCGTACTGACGATCAAGGGATGCACCGGAGCCACTTCCTGATAAAGATGTAACCCGCCGGTATCTTCCGGAATGTTGACGTTGGTTCCATCCAGCCCTAGCACCCGCCCATCTTGGGTGACGAGGTAAAGTTGCCAAATCGCCTCCAGCGGGACCCGTTCCAACGCGCGGTAGACCGTGATATAAATGGAATTTTTGGGGCGCCCATCTTCATGGGGCACACAACGGTGGATGCCTTCATCGACAGGCAGTTCAGGATGACGAAAAGTGGGATCAATCTCAAAGAAAATCGCCTGCCCATGCGATTTCTTCTCACTTCCCACTGCATAATAGACACCAAATTCCTCAGGAGTTAACATGGAAGCGATCAGCGCTTCTGGAATCATCGACAAATACAGATGTACGCTCATAGCTATTTCCTCCTTTGGTAGATTGAACATGGCTCAAATACAATTTAAGTATCTATTCAGGTTTGTAAACCTGGCGAAGCCGCTTGTTCCCTATAGCAGGTCCTGCGCAGATTTTGGTATACCAGGTGCTCTTGGATGACGAGATACTCATGTTTCTATAAGCCCCATTCCCTCTGCCCCCCTTCCCCCCAGGAAGGAGGATTTTTGTGGGGGTGTGGCGGGCGGCGAAGCCGCCCGCCACACCCCCTCTTTTTTGCCCCCTTCTCCTCCGCTGGCGGGGGAGAAGGGGGTTGGGGGATGAGAGGGTCAGCACCTATGGCCGCAGTGTCAACCCATGATGCACCTTCCCCAAAGTCCCATTCGCCACCTGGCAAGGACGGCCGAATAGTTACAATTTAAGAAGCTATTCACAGACATTATACCACAATAATCAAAGACTGGAAAGGCGATTTTTGGATGTCTTGATTTTGCGTCAATGTGGACTATAATGTTTTTACCGCCGGACGGCAAAATTTATGCGACGGCGGTCATTTGTTGCCAGGTTTGTAGAGCAGATGAGTCAGGACACGATCACTCGCATATTTACCATCGAAAAAGCGGCCACCAAAATGCACAGTGATGCTCAACAGCAGGCGGCAGAGCTGATCGCTGTGGCTGAAAAAGCGGCGCTCAACTTACGTGACCATCGTATGAAACTGGCGCGACAGGAAGCAGAACGCCTGATCGCGGCGGGCGAACAACAGGCGGAAGCCGAAAATGCACGGATTATAGCGCAAGCTGACGCCGAGGCCCAACGTTTGGAGGCCACAGCAGCCCAAAATCTTGATCGCGCGGTAGATTTTGTGCTTGCCCGGGTGATAGGACAGGCGTAAACCTATGATGTCCTCCGGTGTCGCCGCTTACGCTCAAGTCAATGCTACGACGCGAGCGCTGTATGCCACCTTGCTGACGCCAGAAACATGGCACGCCTTGATACAAGCGCCGGACTTCGCTGCGCTCCTGGGCCAACTGGAAAAAACAGCCTACCATCCCTACCTCAAGTTGGATCGTCAGATCCTCACGCCGCGCCGCACGGTCTATCAACTGCGCTGGCATCTGACGCACGGCTACGAAAAACTCATCCGGTTGACACCCGAGCCGGGGCGCCAGCTCATCAGCCAACTCTGGCGGCTCTACGAAGTCGACAACCTCAAGGCTACACTGCGGGGGATTGAAACGGGCGCGTCGTGGGACGAAGTGCGTCGTCTCTTGTCGCCGATGTCCCATGACGTCACCCTCACCAACGACACCCTCCAGCGGATGTTGACCAGCGGCAGCATCGTGCGCGCTATCGAGCGTATCCGCCACACGCCCTATTACGACACTTTGATCCATGCTGTCGCCCGCTATGAAACGGAAAAAAACCTGTTTCCGCTGGAAGTGGCGCTGGACCTGGATTACCGTCGCGGGTTATGGCAAAGCATCCACCGCTTGAAGGGCACAGATTATGAACAGGCGCTCCGGCTGGTGGGGACCAGTATCGACGTGGACAATCTCCTCTGGGCTATCCGTTACCGCGCCTATCATCATCTTTCGGCGCAAGAAATCATCAACTATACTTTGCCCTTTGGCTACCAGGTACGAGATAGTGACATCCGCGCTATCGCCACAGACGCCGACATTAACGCGCTTATCAAACGTATCTATCCCCACCTTGAGGGGCTTGAAGAGGTTCCAGAGCCTATTGACGAGGGAATTTCATCCCCACAGCGCTACCTCGCCGCGCTCGAACGCGCCTTGCATCGGCATATCATCACTATGTGCCGCGGGACATTCCTGGGTAATCCCTTCCATATTGGTGTACAATTAGCCTACCTGATGCTCCTGGAGTATGAATTGCGGGATCTCATTGCCATCGTCGAAGCCAAAGCGTCGCAACTTCCCGTTGATAGACTTGCCTCGATCATCCATAGAGAGTGATGGTGAACATGTTTAAGCCACAAGCCATGGATAAAGTTGAACTCATCATACCGGAGCACGAGGTCATCCAGACGACCGAAGCATTGGCGGCCTCCGGCATCTTCCATCCTATACCTCCCACGCCCATGGCCCTGGGGGGCCCGGCACATCCTGATGAAGAATGGCAAAAGTGGACGGCCGATTTAGTCACGCTAGAGCGGCGTATTCTGCTGGTGATGGAAGAATTTAACATCGACGCCGGCCCGCCACCGGCCACGCCGCCCCATATCATCGAACCGCGGGTGGCCGAGCGAGATATTGAGCGTCTTGAGCACGAGGCCGAGATACCTGTCCACGAATTGGAAGCGGCCCGGCGACGGTTGACCCAATTGCAGAAGTACGTCGACCAGCTAGCGCCGATCGCCGACCTGGATGTGGATTTAGGCGTCCTGCGCGACCTGCATTATACCTATGTGCTGCTGGGATCGATGCCGGTGGCGAACATCGAACGTCTCGAAAGTAGTCTGGAACATATTCCTTTCGTCCTCATCCCCTTGCGCCGCGAAGTGCATTTTGCCACCGTCATACTCTTGGGCCTGCAGCGGGATGCCGACGTGCTGAATCGAGCCGCGCGCAGTGCCTACCTCAATCCCCTCCTGCCACCCGAAGATTACCGGGGGACGCCCGCCCAGGCTATGGCAGCGATTCAGGCCGGTATGGAGCGCACCCGGCAACGTATCGCCGAATATGAAATGGAGATCGCGCGTCTCCACGAAATGCGCGTCCGCCACCTGCGTCACCTGCTCTGGCGCGTGCGGGCCACTCACGCGCTGGCGCACACGATCAGCGGCTACGATTACTTACAGCATACCTATCTGGTGACCGGTTGGGTTCCCCGGGCGCTCCATGCCAGGCTGGAACAAGAAGTGGCCCGCGTAAGCGACAAAGTGGTCATCGCAACGCTCGAGCCAGGTGCGGAAGATAGCGGACGTATCCCGGCAGCGTTAAATAATCCGCCATGGCTCAAAGGTTTTCAAAGCCTGGTGACTACCTATGGACAGCCCGGTTACGATGAATTGGATCCGACGCCGATTATGGCCCTGACATTCCCGTTGGTCTTTGGTCTGATGTTCGGAGACGTTGGCCATGGCTTGTTACTGCTGCTGGTCGGACTGCTGCTTGCCAGCCGCAAAATCCGGGCGTTACAGAGCGTAGCCGGCTTCGGCGTCGTCATCGCGTTTTGTGGCGCCTCGGCGACGCTGTTCGGCGCCCTCTATGGGAGCGTGTTCGGCTTCGAGGATGTGTTCGCGGCCGTGTGGTTCCGTCCCCTGGAGAAGATCACCGACATTCTGCTCTTCGCCATTGCCGTTGGCGCCGTGTTGCTCAGCCTGGGCATAACCTATAACATCATCAATGCCGCGCTCAGGCAACAGTGGGGACATTTGCTTTTCAACCGCAACGGCCTGGCCGGTTTGATTTTCTACTGGTCACTGTTAGGCATGGCCGCGCGCGCCTTTGGCGTTGCTATCCCCATCCCCAACGTCGTCCTGGTGATCCTGGCCATCAGCGCCGGCATCGCCTTAACCTTCGCCGAATTTTTGGCGCACCTGATCGAACGCCGGCGTCCTTTGCTCGACGAGGATGCGGGCACCTACATCGCCCTGGCGTTCTTTGAGCTTTTCGAAGCGGTGATTTCACTGTTCAGCAATACCCTTTCCTATGTACGTATGGGAGCCTTTGCGGTAGCCCATGGCGCGCTGAGTCTGGTTGTTTTTATCATTGCGCAAGTCCTGGGCGCGCCGGGAAGCGTCGGTTACTGGATTGTCGTGGTTTTGGGCAATCTCTTTGTCATCGGTTTTGAAGGAATGATCGTGGGTATTCAGACTTTACGGCTGGAATACTATGAGCTGTTCAGCAAGTTCTTCTCCGGCGGGGGAATACCTTATCAACCGTTGTCGCTGATCCCCAAAAGAGGTACACTCAACGTCCCGGAGAACGCCGGCGGTTGAAATCGGCCGGCTGTCGTCATCTGACCTGGCTCATTCATAGCCATGCACGATTTATTTTCAGGAGGTATAGCATGATGTCTTTACTGGTTGTCTTTGCAGGATTACTGCCCCTGGTGCCCATTCTACTGTTGATATGCAGACGTCACGGGGAGCGAGTGGCAATGACCCGCCAACTGGTCTTTGGCCTGAGCACCGTCAATATCGTGATGGCCGTGATGCTCTTGGGCGTGGGGCTGGTGTGGTTCTTCGCGCCTGAGGCGGTGGCAGCTTCCGGCCTGTTGCAAACCACGACTGCCGATCCCTACGTCTCTTTGGCCGCGGCCGCAGCAGTGAGCTGCGGCTCAATCGGCGCAGCTTACGCCGTGAGCACGACCGGCGCAGCCGCCATCGGTGCCATCGCCGAGAAACCGGATATCTTCGGACAGGCCTTGATTTTCGTCGGTTTGGCCGAGGGTGTGGCGATTTACGGCTTGATTATCGCCTTCATCATCCTCAGTCACTGAAGCACCGGCGCGCCGGTGGGGTGGGACAAGGGCCATGAAACTGATGATCATTGGGCACCCGGACGCCGTGCGGGGATTGGCGCTGGTTGGCGTGGAAGGAAAGATCGTCACCACGGCGGATATGGTCAATCAGGCGCTGGATGCCGCGCTGAACGATAAGCATATCGGCATTGTCCTGGTCACAGAAGATGCGGCGACCCTGGCCCGCCAGCGCATCGACTACCTCACGGCTCACAGCACCGTCCCCCTGGTCGTCGAAATCCCTGCGCCAGGTGGCCCCCGAGCAGACCGTCCGGCGCTCAGTGAGATCATCCGACAAACCACGGGAGTGCGAATATGACCGGGCAAGACAAAGTCCAGGCACTCGAACAGGCCATTATGGAGATCGCTCAACGGGAAGCTCAGGCTATTCTGGACGAAGCGCAGGCCAAAGCCGACAGCATCCGCCAACAGGCACAGCTTGACGCTGACGCCGCCGGCGAACATATCCGGCAAGAAGCACAGCAAGCGGCGGCGCAGCGCCGCGAACAGGCCGACGCCAAAGCGCAACTGGCAGCACAAATGCTCAAACTTCAACGCCGCGAACAACTGCTGAACCGTATCTTTGACCAAGTACGCGCACAACTGTCCACGATTCCCCACCGGCCAGATTATGCCGGTATCGTGCGCCATTGGATCGGGGAGGCGGCGAGCTACCTGGGAGACGAAGCCTTCGTCATCCACGCCGATGCCGTCACCGACCGGTTGTTGGATGACGCCTTCTTGACCGACCTGGCGCAGACGCTCCACGTCCACCTCGAACGGGGGACATGTCTGGAGACAGGCACCGGCATTGTCCTGAGCACAGCGAACGGCCACCGCCGCTACGACAATACCCTGGAGACGCGGCTGACCCGCCTTCAGGACGATGTGCGCACAACCGTCTATCACATTTTAGCAGGAGAGGCTGGATGAGTACCCAGATCGGCGCAGTGATATGGATCAACGGGCCGGTGATACGCGCGCGGGGATCGCAAAACGCCGGTATGCTGGAAGTCGTTGAAGTCGGCGACGAGCACCTGGTCGGCGAAATCATCGGACTGGAACGCGACATTCTCACCGTCCAGGTCTACGAAGAAACCTCAGGGCTACGCCCTGGCGCACCTGTCTTCAGTACCGGCTACCCCCTTGCCGTCGAATTGGGGCCTGGTTTGCTGCAAAGCATCTTCGACGGCATCCAGCGCCCCCTACCGGTGTTGGAACGGCGCAGTGGCGCCTTTATCGGGCGGGGCATCAAGACTACGCCGCTCTATCGCAAGCAAAAGTGGGCCTTTACCCCGTGCGCCCGGGTCGGCGAGACCGTGCCGGGCGGCGCACTTCTGGGAACAGTGCCCGAGACGGTGCTCATCGAACATCGTGTCATGCTTCCTCCCGACATGGCCGGGACGCTCACCTGGATCGCCGCGGAGGGCGAGTACACCATCGAGGATCCTATCGCCAGACTGCAAACGCCGCGGGGCGAGCAGCCGCTCACGATGCTCCAGCGATGGCCGGTGCGCCGTCCCCGCCCCTATCAGCGGCGCCTCCCGCCCACCGAAATGCTGGTCACCGGGCAACGGGTGCTGGATACATTTTTCCCGCTGGTCAAAGGCGGAACGGCCGCCATTCCCGGTGGGTTCGGCGCCGGAAAAACCATGACGCAGCATCAAATCGCCAAGTGGAGCGACGCCGATGTGGTTATCTACGTCGGCTGTGGCGAGCGCGGCAACGAGATGACCGAAGTACTGCAAGAATTCCCGGAGCTGGTCGATCCTCGCAGTGGACGTTCGTTGATGGAGCGCACCATTCTCATCGCCAACATCTCGAACATGCCCGTCGCCGCCCGCGAAGCCAGCATCTACACCGGCATCACCCTCGCCGAGTATTACCGCGATATGGGCTACGACGTCGCCATCATGGCCGACTCGACCTCGCGGTGGGCTGAGGCGTTACGCGAGATTTCAGGACGACTGGAAGAGATGCCTGCCGAGGAAGGCTACCCTGCCTATCTGGCAGCGCGCCTGGCGGAGTTCTACGAACGCGCCGGACGCACCATCACCTTGAACGGCGCGGAAGGTTCGGTCAGCATCATCGGCGCCGTCAGCCCCCCCGGCGGTGATTTCTCCGAGCCGGTGACCCAGCATACCGAACGCTTCATCCGCTGTTTCTGGGCGCTGGACAAGAGCCTGGCTTCGGCGCGTCACTTCCCGGCCGTCAACTGGCTGGATAGTTACAGCGAATACGTCGATGAAGTGGGGGAGTGGTGGCAGAAGCAGGGATACGCCGACTGGTACACGCTGCGGGCGCAAGCGATGGAAATCCTGCAACGCGAAAGTCGCCTGCAACAAATCGTCAAGCTCGTCGGGCCAGACGCGCTGCCCGATGATCAACGGTTGATTCTGGAAACGGCGCGTCTGCTGCGCGAGGGAATTCTCCAGCAAAGCGCCGTGGATCCCGTCGATGCTTACGCGCCCATCGAGAAGCAGATGCGTATGCTGCGCGCCATCCTCCATTATCACGACCGCGCCGTGCGGATTGTCGCCAGGGGCTGCCCGATCATCCTGCTCCACAATCTCCCCATCGTCAACACGCTGGTGCGGATGAAGACCAGCGTGCCTAACGACGATGTCGCCCAAATGGATGCGCTGCTCGATGATTTGAACACGCAGATGGATCAACTCGAACGGGAGTATGCTTGATGGAAGCGATCAGCGATTACGGGGAACAGGAAATTCTGGGGGCGGCGCGCGTCGAGGGGCCGATTGTGGTTGTGGAAGGGATGCGCGGCGTCGGTTACGATGAAGTTGTCGAGATTGTGGATGCGCAAGGGCGGTCGCGGCGGGGACGGGTGTTGGAAGTCGGCGAAGAGGCCGCCGTCGTCGAAGTTTTCGCCGGCACCACCGGTCTTTCGATTGACGCTACGCACGTCCGCTTCACCGGCCATCCGATGCGGATTCCGGTTTCGACGGAGATGCTCGGACGCACTTTTGACGGCCTGGGCGCGCCCAGTGATGGCGGTCCACTGCCCCTGGCCGAGCGTTGGGTCGACATCAACGGACAGCCCATCAACCCGACCGCGCGGACTTACCCCCGCGATGTGATCCAGACCGGTATCTCGGCGCTCGACGGGATGAACGCGCTGGTTATGGGGCAAAAGTTGCCCATCTTCTCCGGCAACGGGCTGCCGCACAATCAACTGGCCGCACAGATTGTGCGCCAGGCGACCATCCTCTCCGCAGACAAAGAGGCCCAGTCATTTGTCATCGTCTTTGTGGCGATGGGCATCAAACATGACGTCGCCGACTTCTTTCGCGCGTCTTTCACCGCCAGCGGTGCCCTCCTGCGGGTGGCGATGTTCCTCAATCTGGCGGATGATCCCCCCATCGAACGGCTCATCACGCCGCGCGCGGCGCTCACGCTGGCCGAATTTCTCGCCTTCGAGAAGGGTCTGCATGTACTGGTGGTCCTCACCGATATGACCAACTACTGCGAGGCTTTACGGCAAATCTCCAACATCCGGGGCGAGGTTCCCAGCCGCAAAGGCTATCCCGGTTATCTCTACAGCGACCTGGCTGCGCTCTACGAGCGCACCGGGCGCATCAAAGGCTGTGAGGGATCCATCACCCAACTGCCGATTCTCACGATGCCCAACGACGACATTACCCACCCCGTCCCCGACCTCACCGGTTACATCACTGAAGGGCAGACGGTGCTCAGCCGCGAACTTTTCCAGCAGGGCGTCTACCCGCCGGTCGCCGTGCTGCCCTCGCTTTCGCGGTTGATGAAAGACGGCATCGGCGAGGGGCGCACGCGGGCCGATCATGCGCACCTGGCCGCGCAGCTTTATGCCGCCTACGCCCATGTGCAGGATGTCCGTTCACTGGCCTCGGTCATCGGTGAGGAAGAGCTAACCTCGGTGGATCAGGACTACCTGAAATTCGGGCATGCTTTCGAGCATGACTTCATCGGCCAAAGTCCCACCGAGAATCGTTCCATCGAAAAAACATTGACACTGGGCTGGCAGACACTCTCTTTACTGCCGCGCGAAGAGCTGACCCGCGTTTCAGAAGCAGAAATCGCACGTTATTACAAGAAAGCGTAGCCTATGCCGCAACAGATCGCCCCCACCCGCAGCAACCTGTTTCGCACCCGTCAGGCGCTCAAGCTGGCGCAGGAAGGGTACGAGATTCTGGACAAAAAGCGGGAAGTTTTGACGACCGAACTCATCCGCCATGCCCACGACGCGGCGGCACAACAAACGCGGGTCTGGGAAAAACTGGGCACAGCTTATCAGGCGTTGACGGAGGCGCGGCTTTCTATGGGGCAGGAACGCCTTGAATGGACAGCGCTTGCCGTCAACAAGACTGTTGAAGTCGAAATTAAACTGCGCAGCATTATGGGCGTTGTCATTCCCACGGTCGAAGCTCACGGTGAACCGCCAGATATGCCCTATGGTCTGGGAGATACCACGGTGGCTCTCGATGAGGCCGTGACGCGTTTCCGCGCCGTGCTGGATGAAATTCCGGCCCTCTCCGAAATGATGACGTCGGTGTGGCGGCTGGCGCGGGAGTTGCAGAAGACGCAGCGGCGCGTCAACGCACTGCAATACATCTTCATTCCCGAGTATGAAGCCACCATCCGCTCCATCGAAAGTGCACTGGAGGAACGGGAGCGTGAGGAGACCTTCCGGCTCAAGCGTCTCAAATCCAAGGGGACGACGGCGCGGGTGGGGCCGCCGTCCCGTGAATCTCAACAGCCATAGGGGGATATCGGCGGCGGGAAACCCACATCGCACGAGTCTGGCTAGGCATGCAGGCAACGTAAGGCGGATGAAAATCACGTTTTCACCACGGAGGTACCAATGGAAGCTCACAGAGGGCCGTTTTCACACATTCTTGTCCCTACCGACGGCTCGGAAACTTCGATTCATGCCGGCGAAGTAGCGATCCACATCGCCACGCTGTGTCCGACACAGGTTACTTTTGTCTACGTGATCGATGATAAAACTGCGGAGGAAGTTTCCAGAACCACGCGAAAAACAGCGGAGGAAGTGCGGCGGGAATTCGGCGACCAGGCTCAGCGCTATCTGGGCTATCTCGCGCGTCTGGCAGCCCAGCAGGATGTAGCCGCCGATCAGGTCATCCGCTATGGCACGCCCCACATCGAAATCACCGAGTTGGCGCGGGAGATCCATGCGGATCTCATCGTCATCGGGCGTGTCGGTGGGGTAGGCACCCAACGTCTGGCGCGCATCGGCAGTGTGGCCGAACGGGTCATCGAATATGCCCACTGTCCCGTCTTGACGGTACGGTACAGTCCGCATGGATGAAGCGGCAAACTTTCGAGAACAACCGAGCCTATGGCCCGGCGCCGAGGATGAAAATCTTAACCGTAAATCACGCGGATCGACGCTCATTTGTACCTATTCAGCCACCCTTGCCAGGTGGTGAAAGGGACTTTGGGGAGGGTGTATCAGGGGTTGACACTTCGGCCTTGTTCGGGCGGGTTCCAGGATCTGTGGGGGACGCCCCAGCATCTGTTGGGGACTCTCCACAACCTGAAATTCTTCGACAGGCTGCTGGCCTGAATAGTTCCCACAAGACTAAAAGTTTACGATTGGCGAGATGAGCGGTTTATTTGCAAAAAAAGAGGAGGCGCCATGCGCGCTTTGGTCCTGGATCAAGGCTGGCACTTTGTTGAGGATTATCCTACCCCCGAACCGCCGCCCGGCGAGGCGCGCATCCGCGTCAGCATGGCGGGCATCTGCAACACCGATCTGGAATTAGCCAGGGGCTATATGCAGTTCCACGGCGTGGCCGGTCACGAATTCGTGGGGGTCGTGGATCGCGCGCCAGGCGCAGAAAGGTGGGAAGGATGGCGCGTCGTCGGCGATATCAACGCCGCTTGTGGCGTCTGCACGACGTGCCGGGCCGGACGCCCCACTCACTGTCCCCATCGCACGACGTTGGGCATGAGCGGACGTGACGGCGCCTTCGCCGAATATCTGACGCTGCCCATCAGGAACCTCTACGCCGTCCCGGACACGCTTCCCGACGAGGTCGCCGTATTCACCGAACCCCTGGCCGCAGCCGGCGAGATTCTCGAACAGGTCCACATCCGCCCTACGGATCGCGTCATTGTGCTGGGAGATGGGAAGCTCGGCCTGCTCTGTGCGCAAGTTTTGGCCCTCACCGGCTGTGATCTGACCGTCATCGGCCACCACGCCGACAAATTGAGCCTCCTCGCGGGCATGGGAATGGCTACACTGCTTGTGCCGCGGGGGACAACACCGGAGCCGGCGGAAATCAAGGGCCCCGCGGATGTGGTTGTCGAGGCCACAGGACAGCCGGAGGGCTACGCCATGGCCTGTGCGTGGGTGCGCCCACGCGGTACGCTCGTCTTGAAGTCCACCTATCACGGCACCATGGAGACCAATCCCAGCCGGGCTGTCGTGGATGAGGTCACGCTCGTGGGATCGCGCTGCGGGCCGTTTGCCCCGGCACTGCGCTTGCTCGAACGTGGGTTGATCCATGTGAGCGCTTTGATTCAAGCGCGCTATCCGTTTACCGAGATTTTGACGGCGCTGCGCTGCGCCGGGCAGTCAGGCGCGTTGAAAGTACTGGTTAAAATGTAGCCAACACAAAACTCCCCAGATCAGTCTCAGTAGATCTAATTTTGCTTGGGCTGGATCGCCAGATCTAGACGGGAACGGGGATCTGACGATCCCCTCGAAGCTATTTGTGATCTACTGAGTGTGGGGAGTTGTTATTCGACGGTCTTTTTCGGGCAAACGATCAGGCCGGCGGCACGGCCGGCAAACGGATCGTAAAGGTGCTCCCTGCGCCCACGGTGCTTTCGACGGTGATCTCCCCGTCCATACAATTCACCAATGCCTGGACGATCACCAGCCCCAAACCGGCGCCTTGCTGTTCCATTTTATCACGATCAAGCTGACGGAAACGTTCAAAGAGGTGCGCAATGCCGGCAGGGGAGATGCCAATGCCTTCATCGGTAACGGCGATCTCCACCCAATTTTGCACGGCGGAGGCTGTCACTTCTATGCGCTGGCCTTTTTTGCGGGAGAATTTGATGGCGTTATCCACCAACCGACCCAGCGCATCGGCCAGGAAGTTTTCGTAAATGCGAACCGGCGGCAGATCGGGCGCTATGTGCGTTTCCAGAACCATGCCTTCTTTCTCAGCCTGGGCGCGATACAATTTTACGGTGCGTTCGACAACGTCGCCCACTTTGTTATGAACCGTAGCCAGGATGTGGAATTCGCGCTTCAATTGTCCGGTGTTCAGGCGCACAATCATCAACAAATCTTCCACCAGATTGCGTAGGCGGTCGGCGCCACGGTGGATGCCGATGAGGTACTGCTGAAATTCACCCGCGGGCAACTGCGCCGCATCCTCCAGCGCCAATTCCGTATAGCCGTAAACGCTGGTCAAGGGTGTGCGCAATTCGTGGCTCAATAAGGTGATGATCTGTTGTTTCAGTTCCTCAAATTCTCCTTCGGTCGCTTCCCGAATAGCTTCGGCCCGCCCGATCCGCGAGCGCACCACCACCAACAGTTCCTGGGGATCGAAGGGTTTGACCAGGTAATCCTCAGCGCCCATGGCTTTGCCCTTCAAGCGGTCCTCTTTTTCGGCCCGCGCCGTGAGAAAAACAAAGGGGATCGGTATCCATTCTGGACGGGCATGGATCGCTTCGAAGAATTTGTATCCATCCATGCGGGGCATAGAAATATCGGCGATGATAAGCGCGGGGGCGCAATTTTCCATCATCTCCAGCCCTTCCACGCCGTCACTGGCGGTGACCACGGCATAGCCCTCCATCTCCAGCACATCGCGGATCGCCATGAGCAACAAGTCTTGATCTTCGACCACGAGAATCTGTTTCTTCGATGGCATGATCCTCCCTCCTTTTTCGTCCAGATACCGTCAACTGTAGGGCGGGGAGCGCCCGAACAAACACCGGAGTAGGGCGAATTGCCGTTTCGCCCTCCGGCACGAGAATCTGCTTCTTCGATAGCATGATCCTCGTCTATCACGCGCCGCTAGGTTTCAATCAGCGGCAACCACACTGTGAACGTAGACCCTGCTCCAACTTGACTTTCGACTGTTACACTGCCGCCATGTAATTCTACGATTTCTTTGACAATGGCAAGCCCCAAACCGCTCCCTTGAATGTGGAGGTTCTGCGGTTCACTCCCACGGAAAAATCGCTCAAAGAGATGATCCAGTTCGTGTTGAGGGATGCCTATCCCTGTATCGGTGACGGTGAGTGCACCCCACGGACGCTTATCCTTTATACGCCGCTCGGTGGAAATTGCAATGTTGCCCCCCTCTAACGTGTAGTTTATGGCATTTTCGACCAGATTGTTAACCACCTGGACGAATTTATCGTGATCGACGGAGACAATGATCTTGTCATCGGCGGCACGATAGGTCACCGTCAGCCCATGGGACTCGGCCAGGATTTTGTGGCTCATCACCGTTATTTCGGTCAGCATATTGAGATCGACCAGATGACGTTCTAACTCTAACTGCCCGGCCTCGATGCGTGATATTTCGAGGATGTCCTCAACGAGCTTGGAGAGACGCGCGACCTCGTGATCCAGAGCGACAAAATAGCGCTGCCAGTTTTCCTGGGAATTGCGCTGGATCAGTGAAGAATACAGGCGAATCGATGCCAGAGGCGTGCGTAGTTCGTGAGAAACGTTAGAAACGAACTGCGATTTCATCCGATCCAAAGCCTTGAGGTAGCTGACATCGTGAACGGCAACCACGACCGCGGGGCCTTCAGCGCCTTGCCCCAAAATGGAGGCTGCACTCAGTTCCAGATCCAGGCCGGTCAATTCAATCATGGCGTCAGGATGGGATTCCGCGCGTCTTGCCAGATCACGTATCATCTCCCGGAGCCGTTCCACATCCTGCGCCGGAAGCGAATGATACAACCACATTCTGGCGACCTGATTGGCATCGACGACCTGCCCATCGCTGTCGGTGACGACGATGCCATCCACCGTACCGCTGAGAATCGCTTCGAGCCAGGCGTTCTTCGCCTCAAGCTCGATAGTACGCTCACGCACCCGCCGTTCCAGTTCCTCGGCGTGATGCAGTGTTTGTTGGAACAGCCGCGCGTTCTGCAAAGCCATGGCGGCATGATCGGCAAAAGCCTGTAACCTTTTGGCATCCTGGTCATCAAATTGTCCCACAGACAACGCCGACACGTTGATGAAGCCCTCGGTTTTGCCGGCAATACGAATCGGCGCCGCCATATACGCCCGGAGCTTTTCCTGACCGGGAATCTGAACCCACTGCGGATCCTGGTGGATGTCGGCGATAATGATCGGACGGCCGTTCTTGATCATCTGCACCAGACTCGGATAGGTTAAAATGGGGACGCGGGCACGCTCGTCAGGCGTCGTGGAAATGCCATGTTCGGCATAACCGCGCCAACGAATCATCCGGCCTATTTCTCCCTCGATCAGAATGATGTTGAAGATGTCGCCGGGCACGACGCGCGTGACTTGATCCAGGATGTAATCCAACACCTGATCGAAGTCCAAAACGCTGCTGACCACCGACGCGGCTGCTTCCAATGCTTCGGCTAATTCCCGCTGGACGCGCTGCGCTTCCAGCAACCGCGCATTTTCGATGGCGATGGCCGCCTGCTGGGCAAACAGCCGTACCACGCGGATGTCTTCATCCGTATACGCCCGTGCCCTGCGGCTACTAAGGATCAACGCGCCGATGACCCGGTCACGCACCCACAACGGTACACCGAGGTTCGAGCGCCTAGAAAGCACCTCCGTGCTCCCTGTCTGCTGTTGGACATCCTCAAAGACGACTATCTCGCCCTGCGCCAGACGGCGGTGATAGGGATAATCTGACAACGGATAACACCACCCTGGCGGCGCATCAGGGGCGTTGCGTGCGGCAATGACGCGCATGGTGTCTTGCTCAACGATTTGGAGGCTGCCACTCTCGTAAGGGAAGAGGCTTTCCAATTGAGCCATAATCAAGGTGAGCACTGCTTGCAAATCCAGGGTACTGGCGGCCAACGCCGTCGCCTGCAACTGCTCCACCTGCTCTTCGGAGTAGATGTGGATACCCTCGCGTTGCTTTTCCGCCGTAATATCCGTAACGAAGCCCTCACAAAACAGCCAATCGCCGTTCTCAGCATACACACCCGTCCCCTGATCAAGAACCCACTTTTGCGTTTGGTCGGCGGTGACCAGGCGGTACACACACCGATAGGGTTGTCGGTCGCGGAGGGCGGCTGCTATCTGGGCGATGACGTCTTGATAGTCCTCTGGGTGGACCCATTCCATAAAAGCATCCCGATGATCCTTTAGCCACTCATCGGGATGCCAACCGGTCAATGCGGCACAACCCCCGCTGACGAACTCCAGGGTCCAGCGCCGCTTAGCGTTGTGGCGATACCGATAGGCCATCCCCGGCAAATGGTCCATCAGACTCATCAAACGGCGATTTTCCTCGGCCAGTCCTGAGGCCGGATCGGACCGGCCCGCCACGGCAGAACGTTTAGTGGCCAGGATGTTGCGATTCTCAGCGGGTTTCAGCGAGTTCTTCAATTAAACCCCAGGCTTTCAAGAGACGGCAGTAGAAGAAGGTCAGCTTATCAATGCTCGCGCCTGGTCAGGCGTCATCAGTTCGTGTTGGGCAATGCGGTTCTCCAAATCTTTCGCCAGGGCGTTGTGGTTGATGACGATAGAGCCGACAATCCGCCCCTCGTGGAGCACGATCTTCTTGTACACTCTGGCCGTGCTGTCCAGCGAGCGGATCTCGGTATATCCCTCGGCCTCCGGGGTAACCAGTCCCACCGAGCTGACGTCCATGCCGACGACTTTCAGGGTGGTCGAGGGCGCCATCTCGTGGTAGATACTCTCCTCGCCGGCCATGGTGAGGGCGGCCACCCGTCCCTGCGCCTGGGCGATGGGCGCGATGCCCCACGAATGTCCCTTGTAGACGGCAACGTCGCCGGCTGCGTAAATATCGGGAGCGCTGGTCGCCATGGAATCATCCACGACGATGCCACGTTCCACGGTCAAACCTGCCTCTTGCGCCAGGCGGGCGTTGGAGCGCACACCCGCTGCCACCAGCACCATGGCGGCAGGAAACTCCCGTCCATCCTTGAGCCGCAGACCGGTGACCGCACGGTCGCCGAGGAACGCCTCGGCCTGGGCGCCGACAACAACGTGGATCCCCAGGGACTCCACAAATTGTTGCAACAACGTCGCGCCTTCGACATCCAACTGGCGGGGCAATAAGCGCGGGAAGAATTCCACCACCGTGACGTGGTCACAGAAGCCCAACAGGCCGCGCGCTGCTTCAAGGCCCAAGAGTCCACCGCCGAGCACGATGACCTGCCGGCACGATGACGCCCACTGTTCAAATTTCAACGTGTCCGCCAGGGTGCGCCAGGTAAATACGCCGTTTTTGTCACTCCCAGGGAGCGGCGGGACAGCGGGGATGCTTCCCGTCGCCAACAAAAGTTTATCGTATGGCACCGACGTCCCATCGACTAAGGTGATCGTTTTGGCCGGCGGGTCCACACGGCTGACGCCACGCTCCAGGTAAACGTCGATGCCGCGTCCTTGATACCACGCCAGATCACGCCGCAATAATTGCTCTATCGTCATGCTGCCGGCCAGGAACTCGGCCAGATGGGGACGATAGTAATACGGATAGGCTTCATCCGAATACACTTCGACTGTACCGACCTTGCGGCTCGATAATTCCAACGCCGCTGTGATACCGGCAACTCCTCCACCTACAATGACAAAGCGCATATCGGCCTCCTTAATGAAATAGAGTCTCTATAGATGCCCGGTGTTCTCTATGGCGAAGGGCAGCGTGTGACCGCGATGTCGTTGTTTTCGAACAAAAACACCGGTGATATTTGCATGCGCGCCGTGCACGCCAGCGGTTGCCGGCTATGGGCAATGTAGACACGTCCTACGTCGATGGTCGGTAATTGGTTGCCCTGCACCGTCAGACCCACCTGAGCGTAATAGATGCTGACATACGCCAGATGCGCATTCGCCTCAGGTCCAATGTCAATGCCGGGCCAATCGCTGCTGCCGGGATTGAGCAGTCGGTTATTCGTGTCGCCCGCCGTGTCATCATGCAACGAGGTAAAAACGATCTCCTGGTTGGAGTGTCCTAGCGCGTTGAGATGGCCGAGCACCGTCAGCTTCCCGGCGGCGTCAGCCTTGATGACCACGCCCGGGTCGATTTTCAGGACGGCGTTGGGCGCCACCGTTACTTCCCCTTCGAGGACACGCACAACCTGATCCATTGCTCTCCCCAACAACGCCCAACTCTGGTCGGTTTTAATCGTACCGGTCAAGACGGCGATGCCCCTGATGCCGTTTCCCTCGAACTGTATGGTTTGCAACATGGGGGATGAGGCGGGGGTCATCTGCAAGCCGGCACCCGACGTGGCGTAGAGCTGGACGTTAGCCAGCTTGGGCGCGGCATCCACCAATGTGACCGGCGCGTAGCGCACCATCACGTTTTGCAGGTCCGTCGTGGCGTCTACGCCCTCCAGGCGGATTCCTCCCCAGGCGCGGCTATCCTGGGCAGTGGTAACGCCATCGATGTCTCCGCCGTACTCGTCATCATGCACCGATGTAAAGATGATTTTTTCCTCCGGTGTGGCGCCTCCCACCGCCGACAAGGCGCCCTTGACAACCAGCCCCCCCGCCGCGGTAAATTTGACCACCACCCCCGGTTGGATGGTCAACTTGGCGTGGGGACCCACGGTTATTGTGCCGTGGACCACGCGCGCGAGCGGAACGTCCCCACCGAGTTTGTCCCACGTCCATTCTTCCTCACCGGTGATGGTCATACTGCCGTAAATTTCCAGGGCATCGCCCGAACGATTGCCGGTCAAGGTCAAAGTATTGATGAGGGGAAAAGAGAGGGGGTCAGAACTCAACGGATAGCCGGCGCTGTCGGAAATCGTCACCTGCGTTAGCTCCGGCGAACTGGCTTTGATGAGAATCGCGGCGGTTTCATGTCCTCCATAGCGGACGGTGGTATGGCGCAGGTACGATTTGGCGCTGCTTTCGTAGAAAGTCAGGCTGCCCCAATCGCCGGGATGAGGGTCGATAGCTTCCCGGTAGGTGTTTCCTCCTACCTCGGCACGGCTATCGTAGATCGAGGTAAACTGCACGCCGTCGGCCTGTAACAGACCGCGCACCCAAATCCCCGGCAGTTGTCCCCGCGGTCTCTGCCAGAATTTCACGATGGCGCCGGGCTGAATGTCCAGTGTCGCCTCTTCATCCACCCACACCGGACCGGAGACGACGTATACGAAATCCGTTGGGGGCCACACGATGCTCGCTGCCTCCAAGGTGCCGGAGCGGATTTCAATGCCGTTGACGGGATTGTCA
Source organism: Anaerolineae bacterium (assembly GCA_035415725.1). Lineage (GTDB taxonomy): Bacteria > Chloroflexota > Anaerolineae > B4-G1 > SLSP01 > DSWT01. The sequence goes on from DAOOGN010000005.1 coordinate 52,136, forward strand.
GACAGATTCACGTTCTGCGCTAGAGTCGGCAGGGCGCTGCCGTCGGAGCTGATGGCGAAGAGCGCGCTGTTCGCTATTGTAAAGTCGGAGAGCAGAGGGACGCTGTTGAACAGGTAGAGTGCGCGTTCCCCGGCATAGTCGATCCGTGCGAAGTTGAACACGGAAGCCGCGTGCGGGTTGTAGAGGCGGATGCCCTCCCATCCGCCCGGCGTCTTCTCATGAGCCGTAAAGGTGATCGGCGCGTCCTCGTCACCGCAGGCGTACAGCACACCATACACCTCGATCGTTGTCCCCGGAGAAAAAATCAATGTCGCGCCGGGGGAGATGAACAGCCGCCGTTCCTCCGGCACAACCAACGTTTCCGTAATCATCGCCTGTGTGCCGCTGAAAATCGTATCGGCGGTCAACGCACCCCCCAATGTCTCGGCCGGGGTAAAGGCAGTCAGGTCAAGGTCACGACAGGCCTTCAACGTTGACCGTGCTGTCTGCGGCATTGCCACCGGAATGACCGGTAGGGCACCGGGACGTTCGCGCAGAAACAGCACGCCCAATGCAATCAGGAGCGGCAATTCGATCAGACCTAAAAGGCTAAAAAACACCCGCCGGTCGAACAGGCGGAACCTGGACGGGGGAGCCGAAGTTGGTGTTGGCGTTGGTGCGGCTGCGGTCTCTTCTGCCGTTGCTTCCATGAAAGGAGAGGCGTAGGGCGCTGGCGACGTGGGGAGAGAACTTCCCTCAGGAGACGTCGCTGTTGTCGGCACAGAAAATCCCTGCATGCGCATCCGTCGCGCTCGCTGTAAAAAGCTCTCCGGTGCCGTCTCCGTCTCCGGCATGGACGGCGGTTCCGTGGCCGGCGGCGTCTCTTCCGCCCCTGCTGAAGATGCGGCAACGGTCGGCGCGGCCTCGAACAAGGTCTCTCTGCTCAATGGCTGTGCAGGGATGAAAGGTGGCGGCGCCGACTCGGGCGCCGCTTCTGGCGTCACGACGACGACGCCCCCCGGCTCAGGCAGAGGACGACCGGCACGCAGTGCTTCCATGCCTTCCAGGGCATCCCGGTTGTTGGGGTTGATACGCAGTACTTGACGCAAACAGTCGAGTTGTCGTTGGGGATCATCGAGCGCCTGGGCCAGCCACAACCAGGCCAGTTCGTCGTGTGGATTCTGACGGACAAGTTGAAGGAGAGAGCGCCGGGCGTCATCGTAAAACCCGGAGCGGACATTTTCAATTGCCTGGTCAAGCTGCGTCTTCATCGCTGCCCCTTTCGCTGCCCCTTTACCAACTCGGAGGAATCGGCCACCAGGTCGCCTCGTGTCCTTTGGCCGCTGCATCCCACGCATCGGCCATCGCTTCAACGGAGCGCTTTGCCGGCGGCAAGAGATCAAAGCCACGCCATTCGCCCGTGCGCGCGCCGGGCAGTTGTAGCTGGGTGTTGCGGCAATACTCGTACCAGTCTTTGAAGGTATGCCACTGCACATTGACCCCGTAACGGCCCGCTCGCTGTTCCATCGGCGACATAGGCTCGACGGTGTGACATGAATTCAAGATTTTCAGTTTGGAATGAGGATACATATCGTAGATGCTCTGCGCCAGTTGGATGGACTCCTGCGCCGCTTCCGCGTCCTCCCCCGGCAGGTTCAATGAGAAGTAGACGATGATGGGAACGTTATAGAGGTTGACCTCATCGAGGGCGTTCATCAGTTGAGCGTCATTGTAGCGTTTTCCATTCAACCGCCGCACCCGTTCTGACCCGGAATAGGGATTCAAAGCCACACTTGAATGTTGCATATCGGCCGCACGGACAAACTCCTTGATGAAGCCCGGCGGCGGGAGTTGAAAGAACTCGTTATAGAGGCCGATTTTAATTTGCTCCTTGCGCAGCGTGCGGAAGAGCGGCCGCCAATAGGATTCACCCAGCGCCGCGAGGTCGTAGGAGAAGCACACCTGAATCACCTGATGCTCGATCAAGTGCTTGATCTCGTTCACAATCGTCTCCACCGGCACCGGCACAACACCCTCGCGCCCGGCGATAGCCTTGTGCGCGCTTTTCGCTCCTCCGCAATACGAGCATTCGAAGTCGCAGCCACGCGCCGTCGTGATCCACCGTCCACGATACCGACTGATGTCCGCTCCTTCTTGAGCCTGACGGGCCAGATCCATGTCGACGACCAGATACTCGTGAACGAAGTATTCGTCCTGGTGTTCCAACCATTCCAGGTCCACAAAATTGAAGTCCGTGAAATCTTCAGGCCGTGCACAGTATGTCCTGGGGTTTTCCATCACCTGCCCACGGAGACGATACGTCAGGTTGGGCACGGTGGAGAGATCGGGCATCACTCCCCGCTCCACTTGCATCAGTGTCTGCGCCAGCGCCAATAGTGGTCGCTCGGCATCTCCGCGCACGACAAAATCGACGACAGGGATATCTTTGATAATCTCGCCGGCAAAAGCCGAGGATGTCAATCCGCCGAGAATAACCCAGGCGTCGGGGATAACCTGCTTCACGACCTGGGCGACGTTGATCGCGCCATAACTGTGTTCGTACCAGTGCAGGTCGATGAGCACCATCCGCGCCTCCCGGCGATCATGCAGCCACTTCCGCAAGTCGAAGCCACTGTCGAGTTTTTTTTCCAGCGGGAAGTTGATACCGGCGACAGGGATGCCGTTATCACAGAGCAAATTGAGCAGCGCGGGCACGCCCATCGGAATCAAGCCATAGGGGCGGCCAAATCTATGTCGCGCCGGCGTGTCATAAAGATCAACGGCCTGTTTGGCCGGGTGAATGTACAAAGCAGCGGGAACTCTATCCACCATATCCTCCTCTAAAAATAGCCCCGGAGCACAGGTCCTGTTATTTATTCAGGCTTGTCAATCTGACGAAATAACTTATTTCCTATAGCAGGTCTTGCACGGATTTTGGTATACCAGGCGCTCTTGGATGACGAGATACTCATGTCTCTATAAGCCCCATTCCCTCTTCCCCGCTGGCGGGGGAGAAAGGGGGTGGGGGAATGATTTGCATAAGCCCCAGCTTTACAGACAAGACACTGCAAAGCGCCACACGCCTTGCAGTGTCTTCAATACTACCAGACTACCAGCATTTCTCTCGGCCACAGCCGATTTACGCCCGCCTGGAGACTCTCTGCCAACAGGTTGGTTACGCTTCAGGAAAGACTCTGCTTAACTCCTCGCGCGATAGAACTTCATGGTCACGATACAGGTAGCAAGCCGCCGCCCGGTCGTGCTCCACCATGAAAAGTTCCGGCGCCTTAGTGTCGCAGATATCAAATTTATAAGGACACCGTGGCGCAAACTTGCAGCCTGTAATGGCCTTAAAGGCCACCTGACTTTTTTGAATCATATCCTCGGCGCCACCCCACGGAAGGTCGGGGTTAGGCCAGGGAATCGACGCGACTAAGAGCTTGGTATACGGATGCTGCGGGTTGCGGATGATCGTATCTACATTGCCCACTTCCATCACCGAGCCGCGGTACAGGATGATAATGTAATCGCTGATGTGGTAGGCCGTCGTCAGATCATGCGTGATGTAGAAGATCGGAACGCCGAAGTCGCGGTTCAAGCTGCGCAGCGCTTTGAGGATCGTTGAACGCAGTGAGGCGTCGACCATGGAAACCGGCTCGTCGGTAATCAACAGCTTCGGTTTCAACAACAGCGCGCGCGCCACAGCGATGCGCTGGCGCTGCCCACCGCTCAACTGGTGGGGATAACGCCCCAGCGTCTCTTCCGGGCGCAGGCCGACCCGCTCCAGCGCCTCCTCCATCAACTCACGAGACTCAGCCCCGGACTTGGCGAGCTTGAAGTTTTTAATCGGGATGCTCAACAGGTTGTCAACCTTGTAGAAGGGGTTGTAAACGGCGAAGGGGTCCTGAAAGATAGCCTGAATCTCGCGCCGGTATTGAAACATGGTCGCCCTGTCTAACGCGCTCAGGGGTTGCCCGCGGAACAGGACCTGGCCTATCGTCGGCTGGTAGAAACCCAGCATGAGCATACCCATGGTCGTTTTACCGCTGCCGCTTTCACCGGCAATGGTGATGATCTTGGGAAAATTTTCCTGGACGGCGAAGGTCATATCCTCCAGTGCCACCGTAAAATCTTTTTTGCCACCGAAAATCTTGGTTACGTTCTTCAGTTCAATTAAGGGTGTGCTCATAGTTCATCCCGTCCTATGCGGTATTAAGGTGGCACGCAACCCAGCGTCCTGACTCTACTTCAGTGAACGGCGGGGTTGTCTTTTCACAAAGATCCCAGGCTTTGGGGCAGCGGGGGTGGAAAACGCATCCTGTCGGCGGATTCAGCAAGGAAGGAGTAATCCCCGGAATGCCACTAAACACACCCTTGTTTTCCAATACCGGCAGACTTTTGATCAGCAGCTCGGTATAAGGATGGAGAGGATGGCGGAACATGGCGCGCGTCTCACCGATCTCCATCAGCTTGCCGGCGTACATCACGGCGAGCCGGTCCACCGTCTGCGCCATCAGCCCCATATCGTGGCCGATCAGGATCACCGATAATCCCAACCTCTGTTGCAGACGGTTGATCGTCTCCATCACCTGGCGTTGGATTACGACATCCAGGGCACTGGTAGGCTCATCGGCGATGATCAGATCAGGCTCCATCGAGATAGACTGGGCGACCGTCACCCGCTGCTGCATCCCCCCGCTCAACTCGTGAGGGTACATTTTCGCCACCTTGGGGGCCAGGTCGACCATCTCCAGCAATGCGCCGACGCGCTTCTCACGCTCCTCCTTGGTCATGATGACATTGTGATCGAGCATCCCATCCACCAACTGCTTGTCGATGCGCATCACCGGATTCAATGAGTTCATCGCTCCCTGAGGGATCATGGCCAGCCGGCTCAACTTGATCTGACGCATCTGCTCTTCGGACAGCTTAATCAAATCGGTGCCGTCCAGGAGCATTTGCCCGCCCACGATCTTGCCGGGCGGTTTGATCATCCGCATCAATGCCAATGCCATCGTGGACTTGCCCGAGCCGGATTCTCCCACCAGTCCCATCTTCACGCCGAGCTCCATGTTAAAACTGATGTCATCGACGGCCTTGACAGCTCCTTGTTCGACGTAGTAGTAAACTTTCAAGTTCTTGATTTGCAGCAGCGGCGTCGCACTCATACAGTCCTCCGCGTCCGCGGATTGGCGAACTCATCCAGTCCGATAGAGATAAGCAAAAAGGCGATGAAGATCGCCGCAATCATGATCACCGGTTCGATGATCCACCACCAGTAGCCCTGCAAAAAAGCGTTATAGTACCGCAGCCAGTAGATCGTCATCCCCAAAGACGGTTCCCGCAAGTTGCCGATGCCCAACGTTTGCAGTCCCAACGAACCCAGGACGCCGCCGTTGACCGCGCCCGCCAGGCTGATGGCGAGATACGGCAGCAGGTTGGGCATCAATTCTTTAACAATGATCTCCATGCCGCTCATCCCCGACAACTTCGCCATCATCACGAAGGCGCGCTCACGCATACTCATGACCTGCGCGCGGATCGCGCGCGTCGGCTGCACCCAGGCGACGAGCGAGAGGATCAGGGCCATTTGCAAGATCGACATTTCTTCAGGATTGGGTACCGAGGAGGCAATCGTGACCAACAAAAGGAAAGAGGGAATCGTCATTAACACATCTACCAGGAACTTGATGATCGTGTCGAAGAGGCCGCCAAAGTACCCCGTCATAAAACCCAACACCGTTCCTACGCCCAGACCGATGCAACCGGCAATCAAACCGATCGAGAGGGTCATCTGCGTGCCGTAAATGAGGGTAGGAAGCAGGTCACGGCCTACAGAATCCGTGCCGAAGGGATGCTCTGCCGAGGGCGGTTGCTTGGGCGTCGTAGAGAGCGGGTAGGCTCCCTCTTTGGGGACGAAGAGTCCCGCCACCGTCGAAAAAAGCAACAGCAACAGAAGAATCACCAGTCCGCCGCCAAGGGCCGGGTTGCGGCGAACGTATTTTAGGAAACCCTTGAAACCCTGGCTTTTCTGCATCGTCTAGCCTCCTGAGTACGAGATGCGCGGATCGAGGAAAGGATAGAGCAGATCCACGAAAAGGGTGGCGACGGCAATCCCTACCACCATGAAGAACACGATGCCATAGATCACCGGATAATCGAGGGCCGCGATGGCGGCGCCCAAACGGTTGCCGATGCCCGGATAACTGAACATGGTCTCTACCAGCGTAGCGCCGGACACGATCAGCCCTAACTGCATCGCCAGCGCCGTAACCTGGGGCAGCAACGTGTTACGCAACGCATAGCTGAAGAAGATGCGACTGCCTTTCAGTCCTTTCGCCTCGGCAAAGGTGATGTAGTCCGCTCCTTCCACGGTGACCATCATGGCGCGCATCCCCAGCGCCCAGCCGCCGACGGAGACCAGCAACATCGACAGGCCGGGGAGGATAGCGTGATGGACCACATCGAGCAGGAACTCCGTACTGGACCAGTCTTTTTCTATGGTCGCGGAAAAACCGCCGCGCAGGGGGAACGCTTTAAGTTTGAAAGCCAGGAAGTAAATGAGCACCAGCGCCAGGATGAAAGCCGGGATGGCCGAGAACATCGCCAGCGGCGGCATAAGCCATGAGAACCACTTCGATGTCTTGGACCATCCCACCAACGCCCCGACGACGGTGCCGATCAAAAACGCCAGAATGGTCGAGGTGGCGACAAAGCCCAGGGTCCAAAAGACCGTCTGACCAATAATATCACTGACCCGCTGGGGATAGTTGACAATGGAATAACCCAGGTCGAAGCGCATCATATTCCAGATATAGGTCAGATACTGCTGCCACAACGGTTTATCGAGACCGTAGAGTTTCCTGAGAGAATCCCCAAACTCCGCCGCCCCCTCGGAGGTCAGCCCACCACTGGCAATCTTGCGATTGATCAGCTCGGTGACAGGATCACGTGGCGCCAACTTGGGAATCAGAAAATTAATCGTCGCCGCGGTAAAAAGCACTGCTACAAGGAAGCCGATTCGTTTGAGCACGTAACTGAGTGGTATGCGCATAAAATGCCTCCCATTTTATCAAAAAACATCTCCCCCACCTGCCAAACTCGTGAAGCACACTCGCCAGGCGTAACTTACCTCGAAAATCTGGAGAGGACAGTGACCCGACGCCGATTTCCACCCCACGATCTGTCCGGAAGATGACGCCTCTGACCTCTCCAGATCTCCGCAGCCCTCAGAACCTACCGAGAGAATAGGACTTACATAAATTTCCGGTATCTATTCAGGCCAGTAAACCCGACGAGGCCACTTATTCCCTATGCCAGGTTTGGCGTAGACTTTGGTATGCCAGGTGCTTCTGTATGACAAGATATTCGTGTTTCTATAAGCCCATTCCCCCTGCCCCCCTTCCCCAGGGAAGGGGGCAAAAGGGGGGATGAGAGGGTCATCGCCTATGGCCGAAGTGTCATCATTCCCAAAGTCCCGTTTGCAACCTGTTAAGGGCGGCTGAAGAGTTACGTTTTCAGCTAGATGCGAAGACGCGGGGGGACCCGCCAGGCAGGCCCCCTCGCGTGCTTTCCATACTACTTCGCCGGAGTCAAACGGCTCAGAGTGATCACGAAGCAATAGTGCCACGGCGCCGTGTTATAGGCGTCGTCCTTGTTGGGCCAGCCGGTCCAATAGGTCGTGTTCATCGCCAGGCGATGGAACCACTCGGAGATGGGAACCTCCGGCAGTTCAGTATACCAGATGAGCATCATCTTGTCGAACAACTCCTGCATTTTGGCAGTGTTGTCGGGGGACGTGCGGCTCATCTCGGCAATGAGAGGTTCGTAATCCGCGTTCCACCATCGCGTCCAACTTTCGTTGACCACGTTCGTCCCGGTGGGTACGGAGTTCTTCTTGGTGTACATGTCCAGCGTCTCATAGGGATCGAGCACGCTGCCGCCGTGACCCCGGAAGAACACCTTGGCGTTTCCGTCGCCCATGATCGTCCACGCATCGGGTGGGTTGATCATCGTGGCGTCAAAACCGGCCTTCCGCAGTTGCTCCACGACTACCGGACCAATGTCGCCATAGATGTCGACGGTCAGGACTTCGGGCTTGAAGACTTCGCCGTTCTTGGCAAAGAAGCCCTCGGCATTCTTTTCGAAGCCGGCAGCCTTCATCCGCTCCTCGACCTTAGCTTCATCGCGTGTGAGGACGGCGTCGGCCAGCGCCCGCACTTCGGGTGTGGAGTTATCCCGGTACTTGACCAGGCCGGGATATCCTGGGAAGGGCAGATTGGTCTTGACACCCGCGCCGCCATAGCCTACATCTATCACCTGTTGTTGGTCAATGGCATAGGCAAACGCCCAGCGGACGTCCTTGTTGTCATAAGGCGCTTCGAGGGTGTTGAAGAACAGCGAGGTGGGCCACCAGTCCATGTAGCCGTAGGGCTTCTCACCGCCGGTGTGGGTCATGATATGATCTGAAGCCTGGGCCAGGATCGCCTCGATGGTGGCGGGACGCAGGTCCAACGTCACGTCTACTTCGTTGTTGATCAGCATCTGCCCCCCGACTTCCTCGCCAGGCCAACCGAACTGCACAATGCGCTCGACGGCGGGTGCATGGTCCACCAGACCCACATCGACGGCCCACCAGTCATAGCGCAGGTCCAGGTGTTTCGCCTGGACATCAAAGCGGGTCACTGCGTAGGGGCCGGAGTAGACGGGCCACTTCTTATCCAGATCAAAGAAGGTGAACTCGCGCCAGTCGCCCTCGACCGTTGAGAAGATGTGCTCCGGCACGAGGATGATACCGCGGTCAAAGCGCCCGGTACAGCCGGTGAAGTGCCAGCGGGGGTTCGGCTCAGTCAAAACGAACTTGACGGTGTAATCATCGCTGGCCTCCACGGACTTAACATACGTTTTCACGAACCCGGAGTTCTCCAGGTCCGGCGCCTTCGCTATGAGGCTGTTATACGTGAAGACAACGTCCGCGGCATTGAGGTCTTCACCATCCGCCCACTTGACGCCCTTGCGCAGATACAGGGTCATCTCGGTGAAATCGTCATTGTACTCGTAGCTCTCGGCAATCCAGGGATAGGTCTTGCTGTTGAGCGCGCAGTAGTAGAACGGGAACTCCAGCATCGCCGAGCCGGCCATCTGGTGCCAGTTGTTGGCGTACATGTTGCCGATGCCAACGCCTACCAGGTTCACATCACCGAAGCCATAGATCAACGTGCGCTCGCGGGTGACCTCGCGAGGCCACTTCTGTTCCGCTACAGGCACCGGCGTCGCCGCCGGCTTGGGGGTAGCGGTTGGAGCGGCGGACTTGGGGGCCTCCGTAGTGGCAGGCGCCTCGGTACCGCCGCAGGCCGCGAGCAAGGCACCGGCCGCGGCTGTGGCCGAAATCTGCAAGAACTGCCGACGTGAAATCTTCTTCATTTCTCTTCCTCCTTAAAAGATAGGCAAATATAGGAATAAACCAGGCAAGCACTTCAGGTCACATAAGCGATATGGTCACAATTTCTCCAGTTTTCACCTCCTGATGTGGAATCTAACGGTGTCACCTTATAGGCCGATTCAAAAAATGCAAATGGATGACAAACGGTAAAGCACTGAGAGCGGTATGCGCTACACATACCCGGACACTCGATGCTTGATCCAAGAGGGGATAGGGTCTTGATTTCACAGGCATAGCCAGAAGCTTACCCCAAGTCCAAAATGAAGATTGATCGTTTGTTCATCTTACACTCAGATATAGCGACGACCTTCCTGCCGGGTTGGGCGCGAATTTTGGTATCCTAAGTGCTCAGGGCTTACGCAAGTCTGGCTCGAATCAAGCGGCGGAGGATTTGTAGTGACGCCTTCAGGCGTCTCTTAGGAGCTAAGAACGGCTAAAGCCGTCACTACAAACAGAAATTTGCGTAAGTCCTATGCTCTTGAATGACGCGATAGGCGTGTTTCTTCTATAAGCCCATCCCCCCTCTTTTTCGCCCCCTTTTCCTCCGCTTGCGGGGGAGCAGGGGGCTGGGGGATGAGAAGGTCATCACCTATGGCCGCAGGGGCAACCTATTATGCACCCTCCCCAAAGTTTCATTCGCCACCCGGCAAGGGCGGCGGAATAATGACCCGTAAACTATAGTATATATGATCTTTTTTAGTATACAAGCCTGACAAAAGCAGGAAGCAACACACGTAACGCCCCATGGGACTTTTTAGTCCAGTCGATCAAAATGTCAAGCGCATCATGTAGCCGCCAACACTGACATCCATGGTTTCCGCCGGCAAATCGACCAGACAATAGGGGTTTTCGTAATGTTTGAAACCCGTGATCGGTTGTTCCACCCCATCACGGAGGAGCGCCCCTTCCCAGCCAAAAGACAACGTCTCCCCTCGCAAGGTGGGATAAGTCACCCTCAGCCCCTGCACATCCACCGCCGAGTCCAGCACCTTCTGCTGAAATTCCTCAAAACTGCCGTCCACGGCCGCGCGTCCCATCTGGCAGATCCACACGGTCTCGCGTCCATAAGAACGCAATTCGCGGTAGGCCGCCGGACCGCGTTTCTGCAAAGACAGACCGTTCGAGGCATAAAGCGCGAGATAGCCGTCCCCTTTACGCGCCAAGGCCCAGTTGTCATGGAGCTTGTAAGCGTCGAACTGGTAAACCGGGAAATGGGCGTGGGTGAAACCCAGCCAGTCGTCTTCCGGGAGATGGTACAGCGCGAGCAGCACGTCTTTCCACTGCGCCACACGCGGCAGGATGTAATTGCCGGCCCAGAAGTTGGGACGATGCGCGTCGTCCTCACTGACCACGGGGGGATGGTTGACGAAGACGACGGCGTCGGGGCCGAAAGTCGCCTGCCAGATGTGCTGCTGATAGCCCTTCTCGCCGGGCCGGTAATCTTGAGCGGAGGCCAGCATATAGTCGGGCGTTCTGTAGGTGACCTTGTTGATCTCGTCGCCCGCCGCGCTGATGACATGGCGCTCGCGGTTCCACATCTCTTCATGTTGGTCGGTCGCAATGTCGGCAATCATCAGCGGGAAATCGTACCCCGAACACGCCAGCGCCACCAGGCCGCGCAGGTGCTGGTTGTAGACGCCTTGTCCCCACAGCAGGCGGCAAATGCCTGAAGTAGCCTCCAGTTGCCCCGATTTGATGTGCGGGGCGTAGGTCCGCCCGTGCGTCGAACCGAAAACGCCTTTGTAACTGTTGAACGCTATCGTCAAGAGCATTTTGTCGCTGACGACAGCCGCAAGTTCGATAACCTGCTCCGTCTCGGCCAGGCTGACAAGATGCGACAGCGCCAGGAGATCTTCCTCGAAGTAGCAGTTGGAATCCCATTCCCAGAAGCCGGTCGTTCCGCGCGTCTTGAGCCATGCCAGAGCCAGACGCTCGCCCTTCTCACGATGCCACCGCCCGGTCTGCCCGGTGTTGGAGAAGATCTCGTCGGGATAGAGCTGCCCGGCGAGAATTTCGCACGTATGAAAGAGGATGCTGTGATTCTCGGTTGTATAGCACATCGCGTCGGCGCCAGGCTCGTCGTGCCAGTATTTGAAGTTGAGCACACACTCCTTGAGTGGCGTTTTCAGCTCGGCGGGGAATTCATCTTTGTCCATGTAACGGTACATCACCCCCAGCAAGCCCACGAGATAGAAGTCACTGCAGTCGCCGCGTCCGTTGATAGACTCAATGGACTTGAGAATGACGTGCTGATCGACATCCTGCCATTTTCCAAGCTCGAACCTGGCAATCTCGGCATAAAGGTCGTTTTTCTGCGTGGCCGCATATTGCAATGCCTCGTGACTGCGCTCCTCCAGGGTGCCATACGGCGTTTCTGAATACGCATTGTCCAGAATAAAGAAAGGCATATCCCTTTGATAGCGGACATTCCAGAACGCGTATTCCTGCGAAACGGCGCGGAGCACCACGCGGTAAGGGCCTTGCCAGATGCGATAGCCATGGCCAATGTCGGCGACTTCACCGGGCTTGGCCTCAGTCTCGCCGCTGACGTTGATGCGTGCCAGCTCTCCAGGCCCCTGAATGTTGTACTCGTAGTTGAAGTTCGTCTCGAGATCGTCGGCCCAGTGGAGGTTCACCACTTTGCCGCGGTAATTCGCCACTTCCTCAATGCACGCCTGCTCGAAGACGCGCTCTAGCATGGTGTGACGTATCGTGCGCTCTGTCGCCGTGGGCACCTTCACTGCGACATCCTCAAGATCGATGCCGGTCACGCGCAGTGCCATCACGTAAGGACATTCCCGCGCTGCCACTTCCTCGAAACGCACCAGGATTTCATTGCCTGTACCTTTATCGTCCGTTCCGTGCAGTGTGGCGGTGAAGGACACGCTCGCGGGTTGCTGGTGGTGGAAATGTTCGTGGCGGTGGACGTGCTCCCCGTTGACCCACACATCTGCCGGGCCATTGGTGGTGATGATGAAGGTGACTTCCTGATCCTCCCATACGTAGAGTTGGGTGTAGGCCCAGGTGCGCAGATAATGCCAGGTGTGATGGAATGTGGATTGATCGACGAAGTGGTCGTCAAGGCAGCGAACATAGCGCCAGGTCAGTGAAGTGTCGTCAAGGGTGAAGGACTCACGGTCAACCGGTGTCTGATGGATGGGATTTTCCGCTGTATAGTAGTGCCGGGCCATCTGGAGTTTGCGTTCCGGCTCCTCGCCTGTGTAACGCTCAGGATCGGGAATCGCTATCGCCTGGGGACCGGCAACCAGCCAGTTGTGGATGTAGCCATCGTACAGTTCATACTCAAGGTAAGAAAATGTCATTGAAGTGCCAAGCCTCCTCGGATAGAGTCATGAGTCTGGTAGTCGAATAGTCGTTGACCTGCGGAATCTCGCGAAAGCTGGCAGAGATTCGTGTGATGGACGGCTAAGTTATAACCGGAATGTGAGCGCCACGACGGAAAGCGGCGGCAATTCCACATTCACCCCATGGTCGATAATTGTAGCACCGTTAAAAGGATGCGCTATGACGGTATGCGGCTGTTCATAGGTGTTGACGGCCTTGGCGTCCGGCCCACGGAGGATTTCCGCGCTTTCCACGGCGGTGATAGCCCGGTCGGCCAGTCGCACGTGGACATGCGCCGGCTCGTCCAGGCTGCGGTTGGTGAGGAAGACGTGCAATCGATCCTCGTTGAGAATCGCGCTGCTATCGACGTAGGTGACCTCGCCGTGGGTAGCTCCCACGTATTTCGGGCCATCGACTGCCGCCTGGAGCGCCACCCCTTCGCGCCGTCGAGAGAACATCTCGAAGGGGTAGAAGGTGGGTTGCAGTACCATGTCGTCGCCGCGTGTGAGAATGGGGGCGATGACGTTGACAATCTGCGCGATGTTGGCGATTTTAACCACATCGGCGTGGCGGATGAAGCTGTTGAGGAAGCCGGCGACGACGAGTGCATCCTCAAGATTGTAGACCTCTTCGATCAGATGCGGTGCGAATTGGCCCTCGCCGTCGCCATGGCGATCCTTGTACCAGACGTTCCACTCGTCAAAGCACAGGTAAGTGCGCCGTTGACTCCGTCTCTTGGCCTGTACAAAGCGACATGCCGCGTCCATCTCCTCGATCTGCCGATCAATGGAGCGGGTGACGGCGAGGAAATCCGGCGTGTCATTTTGGTCATTGCCTACGTAGCGGTGCAGGCTGACGTAATCGGCGAGATCGCCCATAGAGTCGAGCACCTGCTGATCCCACGCCATGTACGTCGGCATGCCGACGCCGCATGAGCCGCAGGCCACCAGTTCGAGCGAGCGATCCACATCCTTCATCATCTTGGCCGCCTGCTGCGCACGGATGGCGTACTGGTCGGCGGGAACGTGCCCAAGCTGCCACGGACCGTCCATCTCGTTGCCGAGACACCAGAGTTTGACCGCATAAGGATCGGGATGGCCGTTCGCGGCGCGCATGTTGGCGTAATACGTGCCGGCGGGACAGTTGCAGTATTCGACCCAGTTGCGCGCCTCTTCCGGCGTCCCGGTGCCCAGATTCACCGTGATCATCGGCGTCCAACCGGCCTTACGACACAGCGCCAGGTATTCGTCCGTCCCGAAGGTGTTAGGCTCGATGCTTTGCCACGCCAGTTCGCGGACGACCGGGCGCTGCGCGCGCGGACCGATGCCGTTCATCCAGTGGTAGCCGGAGGCGAAGTTGCCGCCGGGATAGCGCATCGCCGTCATGCGCAGACGCTTCAGCGCACCAAGCACGTCGGTGCGGATGCCGTCGGCGTCGGCGTGGGCGCAGGTGGGATCGTAGACGCCCTGATAGACGGCGCGCCCCAGGTGCTCAAGAAAGCCGCCAAACACGCGCGGATCGACTTCACCAATTTGATATTGCGTGTGGAGTGTTATTGTTGTCAGTTTCATATTGGACCTCTAACCCAGTGCTGCTCTGAATTTCGTCGTCACCTCTTGGATCGACGGGCCAAGCACGGCGATCTCCTCCAGCCGATTCGTGCCCAGCCCTAAATCATTCGCCAGTTGAATGTAATTGCGTCCACGGATGAAGGGTATGGTCTTGTCCGCCGCCGTTGGATCGAAGCCCATCGCTGCCGTTGCCACCGCATCGGTCGCCACCACATCTTTTCCGGCCAACAGCACGCCCGGTGCCACCGGCTGCACGCCTGCAATCCATGGACCTTCCCCGCCCGCCGTCGTTTTGATGCCATCCACCAACCCGAAGTGCAGAGGACGCGCGCGGTTCAGATCGGTGATGATCTGCGGCACGCGCTCGCCGGCGGTTTCGTCGTTCGCCCCATGGAATTTCGAGCGATACGTGTCCTGTCCCTTGGCCCGGTAAACCTGGAGGGGCACCAGACCGATCAAGTTTTTCATAGTATGGGTGACGCCCGCCACCCAGTGGCATTTCATCTTGGAGACGGACATAAACGTGTCGATCTCTTCCAGGATGCGGTTGAAGGTAAACTCATCGTAGAGCTTACCCCCGCCGGGCACCGGCAGCGTCGCAAAATCAGGATAGGGGTCTGTGGCGTTCAAGTCGATCAACGTCGCGCCCAGTTCCTTAGCCACGTCATCGTAGCCCCAGACTGTATACGACTCCCATTCATAAACCGCTTCCACAATGTACAACGCTTTCGCGCCGGCGTCAAGTACGAGCTTGCCCAAAGCTCTGACGACTTCGGGGTGTGTGACGAAGGTTTCGACGCCGGGAAGACCTTGCGTCTGGCCTTCCCAATACGAACCGCCGGTCAGGTTGATCTTGATGGCGACGCGCGCGCCGGGGCGGACGATGTCCCCCAATCCGCCCAGACTGTCGAGCATGTCACGAATTTTGTCATACAGTCCTTGGGGATCGTAAGTCTGGGCCTGGGCAATAGCGACCTGCGCCTTTTTCGCTCCGGTTGCCGGCGCAGACGTCGTGAACGTCGGTGCCACGGTCGCCGGCGCCGACCTGGTGGGCGTCGGTGCCACGGTTGCCGGTGCCGACGGAGTAGCCGTTGGCGCCACGGTTGCCGGCGCCGACATGGTGGGCGTCGGCGCCACCGGAGATGCCTGCGGCCCACAACCGACCAGCAGTGCACCCGCCGTCACGCCGGCAAGCTGTAAAAACTCACGTCGGGTTAATGTTTTATGGGGATTTTGTTTTTGATTGGCGTTGTTATTCATATAGCATGACCTCTTTGTCTAGGCTAAACGTATCTATTCAGGCTAGTAAACCTGGCGCAGCAACCTATTCCCTAGAGTAGATTGGGCGCGGATTGGGGTAGGCAAAAGACTCGTGAATGACGCGAAAGGCGTATTTCTATAAGCCCATCTCCTTTCCCCCAGGAAGGAGGATTTTTGTAGGGGGTGTGGCGGGCGACGCAGCCGCCCGCCACACCCCCATTTTTTATATTCATCCAAAAGCCGGCACGCCTCAATGGAGTGTGGTTCAACAACAAACCACTTGATGATGACACTGCTATCGGCAATCGTCAATATTTGACTCATGTCTCACCCCTATAAACGTCAGGTGGTCAATCCTGCCCTGCAGCGGGGATCAACGCCTTGAGCAGTCCCTCGTGCCACTGCTCCGCCGCCCGATCGTAGACGCCGAAGCCCGAACCAAATTCCCAATATGCCCACGCCATGCCGCGCGCTTCGGCCTCTTCACGGACAAACGTCGTCCAGTTGATGCGCGACTGCATGTCTGCCTGCTCATACGCGCCGAATTCGCCCAACCACAGCGCGCAGTCCTGCTGTTCAGCCGCTCTAACGGCGCGATCGAACGCATCCCGGATGGGTTTCGGCCCGGCGGGGTTGGTTTCATAGGGATAGGTGTTGTATTGCCTGAACCATGAGAACACCCAACTCACCTTAGCCGCCTCCGGGTCCGGTGTGATGGGCGTTGCCGGCGGGCCGGGCCATGTCACGCCCAGGGTCTGGTAGCCGCTGCCTGCCCAGGTTGCGCCCTGATGCGTGAACAACATCGGCTCATAGGAGTGGAACGTGCAGACGTAGTTCTCCTCACCTTCGGGCAGGCGCAGGGTCGCCAATCCCTGATAGCCGCCCCATTCCGCGCCGGTGACGATGAGTGTGTGGCGATTGTCAATGCGGCGGATCGCCAGAATCGTTTCGCCGAGGATGCGCATCCACTTGTCCTGCGTGAGGGTGCCATGCGGTTCGTTGAGCGGTTCAAAGTAGACGCTGTCAGGCTGATCCTTATAGCGCGCCGCGATCTGCTGCCAGATAGCGATGAAGCGCTCGGTATGCGCCGAGGGCTGCTCGAAGATTTCCTCATAGTGATGCATGTTGAGGACGACATTCAGGCCGTTCGCCAGTCCATTCTCGACCACCCAATCCACACGTTGGAAGAAACTCTCATCCACGGTGTAGGGTGGCTCTGCCAGGGCGTGCGCCGACCAACGAATGGGCACGCGGATGGTATCGAAACCTGCCTCGGCGATGAGGCGGAAGTACTCGCTCTGCAACACCATTCCCCATTCACCTTCATTGGGCGCTTCGAGCGCATTGCCGAGATTCACGCCACGCCCCAGACGCTGTCCCTGCACCCTACGGTCGAGCGGCACGGCAGGCGGCGCGAGCGTCGGGGGCGGCGTCGCCGTTGCCGTTGGCGATGGAGATGCCGTCGGTCCGGCCACCCCGGCGCATGGGGTGGCCGCAGGCGTCGCGCCCGCCACGACGAGGGGCATCGCCACGGGGGACGTATGCAGTGTCGTCGGCGCCTCCAGAGGAGATGTGTCCACCGCGGAGCGGCAACCTGCTACTATGAACGTCAGAAGCAGAAACACACACCACTTTTTCATAGCATCATTCCCTTAAAGCATCCACGACTTTTTGTAGCCCTTCGCGCAGTTTTTGCCGCGGCTGCCAACCTAACACCTTCCTGGCCTTGCTACAGTCAAAATAAGACCTATAGATGTCACCGGGGCGACGGGGAGCGCGGATCACGTTCACGTCACGCCCGATGATGTCACACAGTTCACGGTAGAGTTCATTGACCGATGTGCCCCGTTCGCTGGCAATGCAGAAGACGTCATTGTCGCCTGCCGACAAGGCGCGCACGTTCGCCGCCGCCACATCGCCCACGTAGACGTAATCCTTCTGCTGTTCGCCATCCCAATCGATACGCACATCCTGGCCTGTGAGGATGCGATGGGCGAAAATCGCAATCACCCCGGCCTCGCCGTTGGGATCCTGGCGTGGCCCATAGACGTTGCCATAGCGGAAAATCGTGTAACCCAGGCCCTTTGCCTGCTGGTAATAGCGTAAATAGTGCTCGGTGACCATTTTCGTGATGCCGTAAGGGGATTCAGGCCGTTGGGGTGTCGATTCGTTGATCGGCAGATGGTCCACCGTCCCATAACTGGCACCGCTGCCGGCGAAGATGACCTTGCGCGTTTGTGCTTCCACGCACGCCTCGAGCAAGTTGATCAGGCCGACCACATTGACATCCGCGTCCAGCTTGGGTTTATCGGTGGAAATCTTCACCGAATGTTGCGCGGCGTGATGATTCAAAATGTCCGGCCGTTCGCGGACAATCACATCGGCCGCCTCCGCACTGCGAATGTCCAGTTGATAGAACCGCGCCTGGGGATTGAGGTTTTTCAAGCGTCCACCTCCTTCTTCCCACAGGCTGTCCATCACGATGACCTCATGTCCTGCGGCAACATAAGCATCCACAACATGCGAACCGATAAAGCCCGCTCCACCTGTTACAACAATTTTCATTATCCCTCACCTCGAATAAGAATTAGAAATGAAAAAGTAGAAATGAGGAATGAGAAACCGGTTATAGACATAACGCCGACCTCGCTCCCCACACCTGATAATATTGGTTTTGCAGCTTTTGTCCAGTGGACAAACGTTTGACATCTGGCAACGGTTCAGGCCGGTAAACCTGGCGGAGCCACTTATTCCCCGCTTGTGGGGAGAAGGAGGTTGAGAGGATCAGAGGGTCATCGCCGATGGTCGAAGTGCCACAGGCTTTCTGCCCTGGAAATCCCTGGCCGTGAGGCGCTTGCCAGGTCGCCCCAGGCAGTATAAAATGCGCCTGGTGAAGCATGCGGGGTCTGGGGATCGGTTCTTCAGGATTTCGTGGAGTCGCAATAAGAAACCGGCTACGGATTTCACGAATGTACATGAAAAGTATAGGACTTACGCAATGACAATGTTTTTCCATGCAAAGTCCCAAAGAACCTGGGGATCGAAACTCAACCGAAGTGGGGTATCAGCACAGTATGGGGCAGGCAATGTCCATGAATCACAAACGCTTTCTGTATCAACTGGCGCTCATCGCCGGCTTGAGCAGCTTCATCTATTGGCTGGTCTTCACCTTACCTTACCCCCTGTCCCGTCTTTATGCCACCATCCCGCCGGTGGATTATGCCAAGCTCACCAGCCATTCTGCGGTCGGATGCGTCGTTTATATCGTCAGTGTGCTCGTGTTGTTCGGCTTGTATGGATGGGCCTTCCACCTGACGGTTCCTGCCGCGTCGGGTGGCCGGACGGCGGCAGTCGGCGGGCGTTTTATCCTGTTCAGCAGTGCCATCCTGGCTGCCGTTTCCATCCCCGCTTATCCTCTCACGGCTATCGACATGTTCAGTTACGCCATTCACACCCGCGGCTGGGCTTTGTATGGCCTCAATCCCCTGGCGACGGCTCCCGCGGCGCTGCCGTCCTACGATCCGTGGCTGGGTCTGGCCGGGGAATGGGGCGACGCGCCTTCACCATACGGACCGGTGTGGGAGTGGCTGTCGCTGGCTGCCTATCACCTGAGCGGCGGCACCTTTCTGGCCCATTTACTGGCGCTCAAGGTGTTGACGGCGCTGGCTTATCTGGGCTGCGTGGGGTTGCTTTACCAGATTCTACGCCGCATCCGGCCAGAATGGGCTGTGGCAGGGACCCTGGCCTTTGCCTGGAATCCCCTGGTACTGCTGGAGAGCGTCCAAAACGGCCACAATGATATCGTGATGGCCTTTTTTCTGCTGGCGGCGTTGGGGGTGATGGCCCGCTCGACGGATAAAGCTGTCTCCAAGCCGCCGACGTTGGTTCAGGTCGCCCTGGCCAGCCTGCTGCTCGCCGTCTCCATCCTGGTCAAATTCATGACCGTGCTCGTTGTCCCTTTCTTTGAATTGGCCCTGGCTATGTCGCCGGTCCATTGGCAGCGTCGCCTCGGCATGGTGGGCCTTTCGGTTTTTCTCATCGGGGCGACCGTGGCTCTGGGGATGCTGCCGCTCTGGCCGGGACTGGAGAATTGGGCGGTTTTGACCGGCGGCCAACAGACGGGGCGTTCACTGCTGACACTCATGATTCTCGGTCTGCGCGATTGGATCGGACTCAATCAAGCCTTCGATCTCTCCCGCACCTTGCTCTTGCTTGCCTTTCTGCTGATTTACCTGCACGACTTCTGGACCACCTGTCGCCAGGCGCAAAACTCTCCCACTTATGTGCAGGTCTGCTCGCCGGCCTTTTATACCCTGTTCTGGTTTGTGTTGATCGTTGCTCCTATATTTCATGCCTGGTATTTGCTCTGGTTTGTTCCCCTGATGCCACTGTTGCTACCCGACCGGCGTCCCTGGCGGGTCAGCACGGTTTTTTCGCTGACCGCCCTGCTCATCATCCCCTATTTTGAAACCGTCCGTGCCTGGTATCCGGCGTTGTTGCACAATCAACTCCTCGGACACCTGATCGGCATCCCCCTGCTCATCGGCCCACCACTGCTTGCCATGTTCTGGCCGATCAAGCATCCGGTAGACGTCACCGTTTAGTGTAACTATTCAGCCACCTTTGCCAGGTGGCAAACGGGACTTGGGGGAGGGTGCATAATAGGTTGACACTTCGGCTATAGACGCTGGCCCTCTCATCCCCCAACCCCCTTCTCCCCCGCCAGCGGGGAAGAAGGGGGCGAAAAAGAGGGGGGATGGGCTGATAGAAACACGCCTATCTCGTCATCCACAAGCACCAGGCATACCGAAATCCACGCCAAACCTGGTATAGGGGATAAGTTACTTCGTCAGGTTGACTAGCCTGAACAGATACCGTTTAGTCACTATGCCGCATTTGACAAGTTTAGCATTTCGACTAATATAGAATCAATTCGTGAGTGCGTCAGGATACGAAGTGACGATATGAAAACCTATAGCATCGTCTTGATTCCAGTTCGTCAGCAGCCTCAGCCTAGTATTTTAGGGAGGGCCGGTTAGCGCTACCTGGAATTGAGTCACACCCCCAAAAAAGTCAGCCTACCGGTTCTCGGTAGGCTGATTTTATTTTTCATCCGTAGATTGAGCAGAGTAAGCCGCTGCTTAATTTTCAACTTTCAATTTTAGACTATTTTTGCGAGGAGGAGAAAAGCGATGGAGACGAAAACAGATTTGAAATTTGGAAGTGTTCTGGCTATGGACAATAAGTTGCCGCTATCGATAAGCGAGTATCCGGCGGAGCAGCAAGTTCACGAAGGGCTTGAGGGGGTTCTCGTGGCTCGCACCGCCATCTCCGATGTGAACGGCGATATCGGTGCGCTGCAATTCCGCGGCATTGACATCCGGGAATTGGCGCAATCCTCCACCTACGAGGAGGTCGTCTATCTGCTGTGGACGAATGCACTGCCTACCCCCCGTCAACTGGAGGCATTCAAAGCTGAACTGGCCGTAGAACGCGAGGTCGACGCGGGAATTTATGAGATTCTGCGCTTCCTTTCCCATTATATGAAACCGATGGATGCCCTGCGCACGGCGGTCTCCGTACTGGCCTCCGATAACCCGGGCGAAGACAATGTCTGTCCGGAGTCGTGCCTGAAGAAAGCGATGTCCCTGACGGCTAAATTCCCGACGCTCGTGGCCTACTACTGCCGTGAATCCCAAGGGAAAATGTGGGTTCACCCCGATCCCAGGCTGGGACAGGCGGAAAACTTCCTTTATATGATGCACGGTAAACGCCCCACCCCCCTGGAGGCGCGTGCCATGGACCTGACGATGCTGTTGATGGTGGAACACAGCTTCAACGCCTCGACGTTTGCCGCACGGGTGACGGCCTCCACGCTAGCCGATATGGGCGCGGCGATCACGTCGGCGATGGGCACACTCAAGGGGCCATTGCACGGCGGCGCGAACCAGGGCGCGCTGGAAATGCTGCTCGAGATCGGCACATTGGACAACGTCGAGCCGTACATCGATGCGGCGCTGGCGGCGAAACAACGTATCCTGGGCTTCGGACATCGCATCTACCGCAAAGCAGGCGATTCGCGCGTGCCGTACATCAAGGACATGCTCTATCAACTGTGCGCCCAATCGGGCGATTTTCACCTGTATGAACTGGCTACCGCCGTCGCCGACGCCGTCTGGCAAAGGAAGCGACTGTTTGCCAACGTCGACTTCTACATGGCGCCGACGCTGCACATGCTTGGCATCCCGGTGGATCTGCTCACGCCGTTCTTCGCCATGTGCCGTATGGCCGGCTGGACGGCGCATGTGATGGAGCAATACGCCAACAACCGCTTGATCCGCCCTAATGCCCTGTATGTCGGCCCCGTCCAACGACCCTACATCCCGCTCGACCGGCGGGCGGACTTTGCCATGATGGCTGAAGAATAATGCCGTTCCCTGCAAAAAGCCCCCCTTCCCTGGGGAAGGGGGGCCGGCGGGAGGGGAGATCTCGTCATCCATAAGCACCTGGCATACCAAAATCCGCACCGACCCTGGTATAGGGAATAAGTTTAGGACTTACGCAAATTTCCGTGTGTAGTGACGGCTTTAGCCGTTCTTAGCTCCTAAGAGACGCCTGAAGGCGTCACTACAAATCCTCCGCCGCTTGATGCGAGCCAGGCTGGCGTAAGTCCTGAGTTGTTGCGCTAGGCTGACTAGTCCTACGCGGCACGTTCCCCAGTTGATGTTTGCCCGGGATCGTCAGATCCCCGCGTAGCGCGCTAGAACCGCGGATCTGGCGATCCGCTTCGAGCATGGCTAACGGGTGTGAAATTTCTGCTACGATGGACTAGCCTGAATAGATACCTTTGTCCTATATGAAGCCAGACAGCCAGACCCGTAAACGTATGGTCGTCAAAGTGGGCACCGGCGTTTTAACCGGTGGAACCCACCAATTAAGCCTGCCGTCCATGGTCGAATTGGTGCGGCAGTGCGCCGAATTGCACCATCAAGGCCACGAGATTATCGTGTGCACTTCGGGCGCGGTCGCCGTAGGCCGGGCGCGGCTCGGCTTCCCCGACCTGCCCGCCACAGTCGCCAACAAACAGATGCTCGCCGCCGTGGGGCAGAGCCGCTTGATGCTCACCTGGGAGCGTTTCTTCGAGATTTACAGCATCCACATCGGACAAATCCTGTTGACCTACGGTGACGTGGAGAGCCGCCACCGCTTTCTCAACGCCCAGGATACCCTCAACACCCTCCTCGAACATCGCATCATCCCGGTGATCAACGAAAACGACGCCGTCGCCACCGACGAAATCAAGATCGGCGACAACGACAACCTCTCGGCGCTCGTGGCGGTGCTGGCGAACGCCGACTTGTTGATTATGCTCACGGACCTGCCGGGGCTGTTCACCGCCGACCCGCGTGAAAATCCCGACGCTCAGCTCATCCGCGAAGTCGAGGTGATCGATGAAAACTTGCTCGCACTGGCGGGTGGCAGTCGCAGCGGATTGGGGGTGGGCGGGATGACGACGAAGTTGCAAGCCGCCGCCGTCGCCCGGCGGGCCGGCGTGGAGACGGTCATCGCGGCGGGAACGGAACCGGATGTGCTGACGCGCATCGTCCATGGCGAGGCGCTGGGGACACACTTTCCGGCGCCGGAAACGTCCCCGGAAAACCGCAAGCGGTGGATTCTCGCCGGTGTGACCCATAGCGGGCATCTGGTTGTGGACAAGGGCGCGGCGAATGCGTTGAGCCGTCGCGGGAGCAGCCTGCTCCCGGCGGGCATCCTCGCCGTCAACGGCAATTTTGACCGGGGCGACACGGTCTCTATCCTCAACCAGAACAACGGCGAAATTGCGCGCGGCATCGTCCGCTACACCAGCGACGATTTGCAACAGATCAGAGGCTGCCATTCCGACCACATTGCCGAGCGCCTGGGCTACACGTATGGCGCGGTAGTGGTGCACCGAAATGACATGATCGTTTTGTAGTCGTGGAGTCGTGAGTCGCATAGGACTTACGCAAATTTCCGTGTGTAGTGACGGCTTCAGCCGTTCTTAGCTCCTCAGAGACGCCTGAAAGCGTCACTACAAATCCTCCGCCGCTTGATTCGAGCCAGGCTGGCGTAAGTCCTGT
>DAOOGN010000006.1:0-59617 GCA_035415725.1 Anaerolineae bacterium
TGTGCCCTCCCCAAAGTCCCGTTCGCCACCTGGCAAGGGTGGCTGAATAGTTACTGAAAAAGTTGCTACGTTCACCAGACTAAAAGTTTACTCACATCATAATATCCAGCACACGGCTGAAACGCTCGGCCAGTTCTTGCAGCACGGCAACGGCCATATCGGCATCCTCGCGGAGCAGACTGAGAAAATCCCAGCGCGTCAGCACCAGACAGCACGTCGGGGCGGTAGCCACCACCGAGGCGGTGCGCAGCCGCTCGGTCAGTAATGCCATCTCGCCGAAGAAATTCCCGGCTTCCAGCGGATGCAAAACGACCTGTGTCCCATCGGCGTGTTCGTGGATGATATTGACCTCGCCACTGACGATGATGAAGAAACCCTCGCCGCCTTTACCCTGAGTGACGATCTTCTCTCCCGCCGTGTAAGTACGCTCAACAAATCGCTTCTCTAACTGCTCGATTTGCCGCCGATTCAAGGTCCGAAACAAGGGCGTGCGTTGCAGTATAGCCAGCTTATCCTCGTCAATCATGTCATACCCCCTTGAGCGTCAATTCTTCGGCGCGATGACACGCCACAAAGTGATCCGGTTTGAGTTCGCGGAATTCCGGCGTCTCTTGTGAGCACTTGTCCACGGCATAGCGACAGCGCGGGTGGAAGTAGCAGCCCGGCGGTGGATTGGAAGGATCGGCGACGTCGCCCTGCATGATGATGCGCTCGGACTGGTAGCGTGGATCGGGCTTGGGCACGGCGGACATCAAGGCTTCGGTGTAGGGATGCAGCGGCTCGTTGTACAACGCATCAGAACTGGCCGTCTCGGCGATCTTGCCGACGTACATCACCGCAACACGGTCGGAGATGTGTTGCACCACGCTCAGGTCGTGCGCCACAAAAACATAGGAAAGGTTGAAATCCGTCTGCAAATCCTGCAACAGGTTCAACGTCTGCGCCTGGATGGAGACATCCAGCGCCGAGACCGGCTCGTCACAGAAGACAATCTTGGGATTCAGGGACAGGGCGCGCGCAATGCCGATGCGCTGCCGTTGTCCGCCGGAGAATTCATGCGGATAGCGGCGGATGTGTTCCTTACGCAGACCTACCCGCTCCAACAGCGTGATCACGGCTTCTTCCATTTCTGGACCGATCTTCAGGCCGTGAATCACCATGGGCTCCGAAACGATGTCGAAAATCGACATGCGCGGATTCAGCGAGTTGATAGGGTCCTGGAAGATCATCGAGACTTCACGACGGATGCGCTTCATCTGTTCTCTATCCAGGTCGAAGATATTGACCATCTCCGGCTGGCCGTCGGCAGAGAACAACGCCGTCTTGAAGTGCGCGGTACCGGCGGTGGGTTCGTAGAGGCGGATGATGGTGCGGCTGACGGTCGTTTTGCCGCACCCGCTTTCGCCCACCAGTCCCAGCGTCTCGCCCGCGCGGAGATAGAGGCTTACATCATCGACGGCCTTGACGTAACCGACGACTTTTTTCAACATACCTTTCTGGATGGGGAAGTATTTTTTCATCCCTTTCACATCCAGGATGATATTATCGGCGTCTTGGATTGCTATTCTTTCCGCCATATTGACTCTCCCTCCTAAACACCCTCGTATAGCAGACAACGAACCCAGTGATTGGGTTCGATCTCGATCCAGTTAGGCGTCAGCACATCACATTTGCCCGGCACAAACGAGGGACAGCGCGGATGGAAGACACAGCCGTTCGGCAGGTGGAAGGGATCAGGCACCATGCCTTTAATGGAGGCCAGGCGCTCGCCAGTACGTTTGCCCACTTTGGGGATGGATTGCAGCAGGGCACGGGTGTAGGGGTGCTTGGGATCGTAGAAAACCCGCACGGTGTCAGATTTTTCGACTTGCTTGCCCATATACATCACGACGATTTCCTTCGCCATCTCCGCCACCACGCCCAGGTTATGGGTGATGAACATAATCGACATTTCCATAGTGTCTTGCAGTTCGCGCATCAGGTCGAGAATCTGCGCTTCGATGGACACATCCAGCGCCGTCGTGGGTTCATCGGCGATCAGCATAAACGGTTGGCAGGAGAGGGCGATGGCAATCATCACGCGCTGGCGTTGTCCGCCGGAGAGTTGATGGGGATAGGCATCCACGCGCTCGTGAGGCTTGGGAATGCCTACCTTTTGTAGCATTTCGATGGAGATTTCGCGGGCTTCTTGTTTGGTCACCGGGCGGTACTGCATCATCTGTTGGGTCATCTGCTCCCCCACCGTTTTGGGAATCAGCCGGTGCAGTTTCAGGGCTTCGCCGATGTGGGTGCCGGTGGTATAGACCGGGGTCAGGGAACTCATCGGCTCCTGGAAGATCATCGCAAACTCGCCTCCTCGGATCGTGCGGATTGTGTCACCGTCAGGATCGAGGTTGGTGATATTGACGACCTCGGTGGGCTTGTGTGGATTGTATTTATCCCGGCGGTAGTAGATAATCTCCCCGCCGGTAATTTTGCCGGGCTTGGGCACCATCTGCATCACCGCTTTGGCCGTGATGGACTTGCCGCAGCCGCTTTCCCCGATCACGCCCAATGTCTCACCCCGGTTGATGGTCAGGGTGAAGCCATCGACACCGCGGATAATGCCATCGCGGACTTCGAATTCGACGTGTAAATCTTTGATTTCGACTAAAGGCTCGGCCATGGCATCCTCCTTTTACCGTCCGCCGTAGGGGTCCAGCGCGTCGCGCAGACCATCCCCAAGCATGTTGAATCCCAGCACGGCCAGGATGATAAATGGCACCGGGAACAGCATCCAGGGTGCAAAGCGGATGATCCGCACAGCGCTGACTTCCTGGAGCAGCACGCCCCAACTGGTCAGCGGCGGGCGCAATCCCAGCCCCAACCAACTCAAAGCTGTTTCCGAGAGGATCATACCGGGGATCATCAGGGTGGCGATGACGATGACGTGGCTCATCGTGCCCGGGAGCAAATGGCGGAATATGATGCGTTTATCACTGGCGCCGGCGCTCTGCGCAGCCAACACGTATTCACGTTCGCGTAAGGAGAGAATCAAACTGCGTACCTGACGGGCCAATCCGCCCCAGCGGATGAAGACGAGAATCAGCGTCAGCATAAAGTAGACGAGAATGGGCGACCAATCCACGGGAATGGCCGCCGCCAGCGCCATGAAGAGTGGGATATCGGGGAAAGCGCCGACGAACTCGGTCAACCGTTGTACGATGATGTCGGTCATACCGCCGTAGTAGCCGGAGATAGCCCCCAGCACCATGCCCAATATCAAAGTGCAGAACTGGCCGATCAAGCCGAGAAGCAATGATAATCGGCCTCCATACAAGATGCGCGAGAAGAGGTCACGCCCCAGGCGATCGGTGCCAAAGATGAAGACTGTGCCGTCGGGGTACTTACGGGTGTTCACACCGAAGAAATGAATGTCCATAGGAATCAAGCCGAGGAGCTTGTAAGGCTGCCCTTTGACAAAGAGTGAAAGAGGATAAATCCGCTCTTTATTGACCACCCATGTCCGTGTACGCTGGACCAGGTCAAGCTCCTGGTCCAGTCCATAAACAGCCGGGCGCAGGCTGAAGTTGCCAGCAGGATTTTTGAAAACCAACGGTTGGGGGCGCGCTTCCAGGTAATCCGATTGGTAATCAAGGCGATAGGGAGAGAAAAACTCGGCGAACACGCCACAGACAGTGTAAAAGAGGATGATGATAATCGCGCCGACAATGGCCAACTTGTTTTTCTTGAACTTCCACCACACCAGACTCCAGTACGCCTGACTGAGTTGCTGCTGTTTACCTGTGGCGACTGACTCGCTCTCGACAACTTGCGACTCTTCCATCACTCATCCTCCTTATTCCAACCGGATGCGCGGGTCTAGCGCAGCCAGGGCGAGATCGCCGATCAACGAGCCGACCATGGTCATCAAAACAATGAACACCAGCACCGTCCCGGCCAGATACATATCCTGGGAGACAAGCGCACGCACAAAGAGCGGCCCTACCGTAGGTAAGTTGAGCACCGTCGCCACCAGCGCATCGCCGGCTACGATGCTCGGCAGTGCCTCCGTCGTCAGGATGACGACCAGGGGATTGATGGCCACGCGCACGGCGTGTTTCCAGGTCACTTTACTGCCTTTCAGTCCCCGGGCGCGCGCGGCCTCGACAAAGGGCTGCCCCAACGTCTCCAGCAGGTTGCCGCGCATGATCCGCACCAGACTTGCGGTGCCGGTCACACTGCTGATCAACGCCGGGATCCACAGGTGTTTGAGCAGATCCACGACCTTGCCCCAGCTCCACGGCGCATCGGTGAACTCGCGTGAGAAAAGCCCGCCGACTTCCACTTTCAACACCATCATCGCAAAGAACAACACCAGTAGCGCTAACAGAAACCCCGGCATCCCCAGTCCCAGGAAACTCAGCGTGGTCACGATCTGGTCGCCCAGGGAATACTGGTGGGTAGCCGAGTAGACCCCGATAGGAATCGCCAGACACCATACAATGGCGATGCTGGCAAGCGCCAACACCGCCGACATCAGGGCGCGCTGCCCGATAATTTCCTTGACCGGCCGTTCAAATTCAAACGATTCGCCGAAGTCTCCTTGGACAAAGTGGGTAATCCAGTTCCAGTATCGCACCAACACCGGTTGGTCGAGTTTGTAACGCGCACGATAATCCGCGATACGCTGCTGGGCGCTGAGGTCGCCGCGCGCCTGCAACTGCTGTAACTTCACGGTGAGATAATCGCCAGGGGGTAGTTCAATAATAAGGAAGGCGACGAAGGAGACCAGAATGATCATAATCCCCATGTAAAGTATCCGCCTCGCAATATACGATAGCATTGTCACTCCTCCCACTTATAAAACATAGCGGGTGGGGAAGGTTTCCCCACCCGCTAGCGCAAACCTGATTACTTGTCCATCCAGTACTGCTCAGGATGGGTGTTGCCGGGGGTGCCGGGTGCCCACGGGCCAAGCACGCCGTACTCCAGGACGTTCTTGAAGTAGTTCTTGCAGACCACCGGCTGCGGCTGATCGCCCGTCGCGCCGATGATGAAGGGGCCTTTGTCAATGTAGATGCGCACGGCTTCCCAGACAATCTCGTTGCGTTTCTCCTCGCTGGGTTCTTGCAAACCCTTGCGGTAAAGCTCTTGCAGGAGAGCCGCCGGACTGCCAGGCTCGGGCGCCCACCCTTGCTCGCCGCCGGTCTTGTAGTATTGACCTTCCATCGGGAAGGCGCGTGTTCCTTCACCGACGCCGCGTACCGGGAAGATCCAGTCGGGATAGGTCCACAGGTCCAGCTCGGAGGCGTGGGTGGTGGCCAGCATAAACAGACCGTTGTCGCGATTGATGCCGCCGTCAGGTGTCCCAATAGCATTGTCGATCAGGACCTTAACGCCCACGTCCTCAAGATTCTTCTTGTAGACCTCGACGAAGTTCGTATTGATTTTTGGATCGCTCCAGTCGTTCAGTTGAAGGATGAGTGTGAAGGGTTTGCCGCTGGGCAGGTCGCGGATGCCATCGCCGTCCGCATCTTTGAAACCGGCCTTGTCGAAGGCTTCTTTGGCCTTGTCGGGGCTGTATTCCGCGTAGGCTTCGGCCCACTCCTTGAAGACCTTTTGGCCTTCTTCACTGACGAAGTGCGGCGACTGCGGGCTGATGGTAAAGTTCTTGGCCTCGCCGATGCCGCCCCAGACCACGTCCAGGACGCGCTGGCGATCCATCGCGTAGGAGAGGCCGACGAGGAAGTCATGGTTCCGCAACAGTTGGCGGATTTCCTTGTCCTCTTCACTCTCTTTCGCCGGATCATACTCCATGGCCGTATGATAGTCCTGGTTTACGATGATGCCGGGCCACGCGCCGGCACCGTTCATCCAGCCGGGTACCAGGCGGAAGTCACCCGCCTCGGCGTTCTCTTGCAGGAAGGGGATGTCCATCGGGCTGCCGTTATAGCGGAAGTTGCAGTCGTACCGTCCCTGGGCAATCTGCAACAAACGCACTTCGCTGTCTTCTACCAGCTCTACGCGGATGTAATCAATGTAGGGCAGTTGGTTGCCTTCGGCGTCCACTTTCCAGTAGTAGGGGTTGCGCTCCAGCAGGCGGTACTCGCCGGCTTTGTATTCCTTCAGACACCACGCCATGAGGCAAGGATAACCGGGGGTGTTAAACCAGCGATCCATCAGGTCGAGTTCAGTGTAACCTTCCTCGCCCTTCTTGCCCTCGTAGTTGGGGTGGTACTTCTTGAGGAAATGCGCCGGCTTCATCAGGGGTTCCCATTCCCAGAAGCCCTGCGCCAGGACGTAAGGCATGATATACTGTGCTTTGTCGAAATGCAGTACCCAGGTATAGTCATCGGGGAACTCCATGGTGATGGGGGTGCCATCGCTGTTGCGTCCCCACCAGGGGACCGACACCGACTTATAGTCTTCGTTCAGGGCGAGGTCTTCCCACCAGAACTTCAGGTCGGCGGTGGTGAAAGGCACGCCGTCAGACCACTTGATGCCCCGGCGGAATTTGAAGGTGATGGTCTTGCCGTCGTCGCTCCACGTGGGCATCTCGATCAACAGTCCCGGTTCGTAACCGGTGAGGTCGGCCTTCCAGCGGACAGGTGGATCGTACAATTCCATCCTGATGTTGCCGGCGTCTTCGTACCAGGTCACGTCATTCCATGTGCCGCCGTACTTACCGATGGAATCGACCACTGGAACGACCATAACATCCAGAGGCAGGCGTTCCTCCACCGGGGGCAGGTCCATGCTATCCAACATGGGAGCCTGTTTATATTTGGACGCCGCCGGTTCCGGAGTTGCGGGAATCGCTGTGGCCGCCGGGGCCGAGGTTGTTGGCGCAGCCGTCGGCGTGCCGCAAGATGTGACCAACAACGTCGCCACCATTAACACACTCAACAGTAGAAACAGTCGCTTCTTCATTTGAAAACCTCCTTCGAGTTTACTGAGTAAAATGTGAAAACGGTTTTTTCATCAACTTAACAGATATAGGTATGTTGCACCTCCTTAAAAGTATAAAAAAAGTATAAAACATGCCAGATGCACGTAAAAACTATCCTCTTCTATCAGCAGATTAAGCCAATAGACGTTATCATCCACGCCAAAAGTCCGCTTATATTCACAGTAACAGGGCCAAGGCTTGCTGGGTGCGCTTGATGGTCGTCTCTATAGGCGCATCTTCCCAGAGAATTTTCTGTAGCATATCCTGCAAAAATAACGATGCCTGTAAATAATTGCTCAGAAATGGGCGCGGGCGTGCCAGCTCAAGGAAGGGAATGATCCGTTGAAGCCACGGATGCTCACTGCTACTCAGACTAGCATTGACGACGCGATGAGGCGCGATTTGCAGATGCTCTTCGCAGTATGCCTTCAGCGCTTCAGGTGTGGAGACCTGTTTGAGAATCTCAGCACACAATTCACCCTCCGGCGATTGTTGTAAGATCGCCCACGTCGTGCCTCCTAATGACATCGCTTGGGGGGCGGTTGTCGTTGGTCGCGGCGCCGGTACAAATCCCAGGTGCGCGATGGCATCTTCTTCCTCCGCCCACTCGGACTCGTCCTGGATGCGCGGCCACTCGTAGGTGCCTCCCAGCGTCATGGGGACGATTCCTCTGGCCAGACGATCGGTGAAATCCCACCAGTAAAAATCGACCACGTTGGGCGGCAGACAATGGCGTCGCTGCACCGTAATCTGCTGTAGAAAACACAGCGTTTCCTTAATGGGCGGGGCGTCCAACTGGAGCGTATCCCCGTTATTGGCCGTCAGGACGCCGGCGGTCCAAAAGAACGGGATCAGCAAATTGATGAGCGCTTCACCGGCGGCGGCGCCGACCGGGAAAACGACGGCATATTGATTGTGATATCGCTGTTGAACATCCGGTAGTGCAAAATGGTCTATGATGGCTAACCAGTTATCCCAAGTTTCCGGCGGCGCGATGCCTTCAGTCTCGAACCAGTCTTTCCGATACCACAACCCTGACACATCTGCCTGCACCGGCACGCCGTAAAGTTGGCCGTCCACCGTATTGTTGAGCGCCACCGGTGCTTCCAGGTTCGCGGCCAGTTCATGCGCCCACTGCCTGTCCAACTTATCCAGGGGGGCAATGTAACCGGAACGGGCATAGTCGGGGACCCACACATAGTCCATGGGCACGATGTCTGGAGCTTCGCCTTGAGCGACCATCCGCCGTAACTGGCGGTGAAAGTCATCACGGGAACACATCGTCACCTTCAATTTAACTTCCTGATCGGGGTGATGTATGTTCCAGGTATGAACGGCGTTTCCCATGGAACCCAGCCAGAACACGTCATAGTGGGTTAGGACGTGGATCTCGGTTTGCTGTTCCAGACGTTTGGACGTGTTGTGGGCGACAAAGGTGCCTTGTCCGGCGCGGCGGTACAGATAGCCTTCATGGGCTAATTCGGTGAGAGCCTGGCGGACAGGGGCACGGCTGACATTGTACTGACTGCACAACTCTATCTCGGTGGGCAGGCGGTCGCCAGGCCGCAAGATATTGGCTTCCATTTGCTGCTTAAAATGGAGTTTGAGTTGATAATAGATAGGAATGGGA
The DNA here is from genome assembly GCA_035415725.1 of Anaerolineae bacterium. Taxonomy (GTDB): domain Bacteria; phylum Chloroflexota; class Anaerolineae; order B4-G1; family SLSP01; genus DSWT01. Next base: position 8,562 of record DAOOGN010000006.1, read on the forward strand.
GAATCTCGATCCACCATTGCGGCCTGACTCTTTGTTATGAAAGGCACTTTGGTATTTCTTTATAACATTATAACACTGCATTGGTAATTTGTCAATAGTTTTGCCCGGATTAATTATGGCCTGTTCTTCACCATCACTACCCTGAACACGCTCACGGTGCTACCCGAACATGTCAAGGCGTGACCCCTTGAATCTTCGCTGTTTTACGCTACTATAAAGGTATCTCTGGTCAACGCGAGCCTCAGGAGGTACACGATGAGTGAGAATACAGTTGATGGTGCACAGACTGCTGCTGAAACCCAATTCAAACAGACATTACTGGAAATGGCTTTGCTGACGGAAATTAAAGACCCCACATTGTATCCGGTCACGATCTTTACACAGTGCGTCTTACCGGGCCGGAAATGATTGCCGCGCTATTTCGCAAGATGCGCACTGGTGAATTGTCCCGCACGGATAACCCCCATCACTATGCATAATGGATCTGTGAGGAAGTTGTTGAACGGCCTCGCAGGTCCGTTGAGAAAAGAGGCATAGGATGATCATCACCGTCACCCCCAATCCCGTCCTGGATCACACGTTGACCGTGCCGGCCATTGCCTTCGACACGGTGACGCGGGCCACGGCGGTGCGCGACGACTGGGGCGGAAAGGGTTTCAACGTCGCGCGCGTGTTGTTGACGCTCGGCGTGGAAAGCACGGCGCTCGGTTTCATCGGCGGTGCGACAGGTCAGCGACTGGCGGCAGGATTGGCTTCGCTCGGTCTCCCCACCGACTTCGTCACCATCGCCGGAGAGACGCGCACCAACGTCATCATCACCGAGGCACAGAGTGGGCGCTACATCAAAGTCAACGCCGCCGGACCGACCGTGAGGCCAGACGAAATCGCGCTATGCCTGGACAAGGTCCGGCAGCGCGCCACGCCCGGCGACATCTGGGCGCTCTGCGGCAGTCTGCCGCCCGGCGTCCCGGCTGACTTCTACGCGCAGGTCATCCGGTTATTGCAACCCCACGGCATCCGCGTGCTGCTGGACACGAGCGGTGCCGCGTTACACCTGGGGGTGAACGCGCACCCATTCCTCGTCAAACCCAACGCGGACGAAGCGGCAGCTTTCGTCGGGCAGCCTGTGGAGACCCGCGACGCCGCCCTGCGTGCCGCGCAGGTCTTCCTGGAATGCGGCGTTACGGAAGTCGCACTCTCGCTCGGCGTGCAGGGGCTACTGCTGGCGACACGCGACGCCGCCGTCCTCGCCGTCCCACCTGATGTGCCGGTGAAGAATGTCACCGGCGCGGGCGATGCACTGCTGGCGGGCCTGGCCTACGCGCTGGAACGCGACCTGCCCCTCGTCGAACAAGCGCGCTGGGGCGTCGCTGCCGGCACTGCTTCGGCTATGCACGAAGGCGTGGGGATCGTCACACGCGAAAGCGTTGAGCAAGTCTATACGCAAGTCCAAACGGCTGAACATGTTAACGTTTCAACGTTGAAACGCAACTTTTAGGAGGATGACGATGTCTGGTGACAAAATTCGTTGGGGACTGTTATCGACGGCGCGGATCAACCGTTCGCTGATCCCGCCGATCCGTCAATCGGAGCGCAGTGAGCTGGTGGCCGTCGCCAGCCGCACTCTGGACAAGGCGCAGGCTTACGCGCAGGAGTGGGATATCCCCACCGCCTACGGCAGTTACGAGGCCCTGCTCGCCGACCCGCAGGTAGACGTCGTCTACATCTCACTGCCCAACACCATGCACGGTGAGTGGACGGTGAAGGCCGCCGAGGCCGGGAAGCACGTCCTGTGCGAAAAGCCGCTCGTGCCCACGCTCGCCGAATTCGATCAGGTCGAGGCGGCAGCGGCAGCAAGCGGCGTCACCGTGTTCGAGGCGTTCATGTACCTGCATCATCCGCAGACGCGGACGGTGCAAACGCTGGTGCGCGAAGGCAAGGTCGGGCAGGTGCAGCTCATCACCAGTTGGTTCAGCTTCTACCTGCCGCCGGAACAATCGACCAACATCCGCCTGAACCCGGAACTGGCGGGCGGGTCGCTGTGGGACGTGGGCGTCTATCCCAACAGCATGGTCGTGGCCATGCTCGGCACTGCGCCCGTCGAAGTCTGGGCGCAGCAGGCCGTCGGCGAAACCGGCGTTGAGGTCACGCTGTTAGGCCAGATGCGCTTCGCGGACGGAGCGGTGGCGCAGATCGCGTCCAGCTTCCGTATGCCGTTTCGCTGGGGGACGGAGATCATCGGCGACGCGGGCATTCTCACCATCCCCAGCCCGTGGAAGCCCGGCGCGGACGGAGAAGATACGCACGTCACCTTCATCCCGCGCGACGGTGTCCCGGAGACGCTTACCTTCCCGGCGGTCGATCCCTACCTGTGCGAGGTCCAGGCGATGGAAGCCTGCATCCTCGACGGCGTGGCCCCCCGCGTCCCGTTGAGCATGAGCCGCGATTTCTTGCGGAGCGTGTTGGCGCTGTATAAATCGGCGAGGTTAGCCGAGCCTATATCGCTGTGAGAAAAAGCAACGCCGGGTAAAAAATCGCAGGTGTGCAAACCTACGGTTTGCACACCTGCACATCTGTATCTATGAACGTGCGTCAGAGATGTTCGGCCACTGCCACAACAGGATAAATTTCAACGACCTTTTCCTGTATCCACAAATCCACCAACGTTTCTACGGAGATGCCACGTCGCCGGGCAATCTGGCTAACCTTACGGGCAAGCGTACTCTCCAAAGCGCAATATCTGACTTCGGATTGAATATCCACCTCAAATTCCGCCGGTTTGGTAGCATCTCAAAGCTCGGTTACATCATGGGTGTCCCAAAACTCTCCCATCTCTCGATAAGATCGCGCCTGTGAAAGCGAACTCTTATCGTCGCTCATAACTTCGCCTCTCTGTACGAGTCATATCCCTGGCAGACAAAACCAAAGCTCATCCATCTTGTTTGTAAACAAAGAAAACTTGCAAATAACGCCCTTCAGAAGTTTGACCAGCAGCCACATAAACATGCTCTCCAGGTCGACAACTTCTCTACAACATCATCCAGCCAAATCAAACCGATGATCTTCAATGCATTAGCTCCCTGAATCATCATCAAATCTTATGCCAATGCGTATATTCATGATCGTAATACAAGATGTTAAGATTGCAAAAACCAGCCCACAACAGTATTGAGTCAACACGCGCCGGTTGCTGCACAACAACCGGCGCGTGTTCCGTCACGATTTTAGCGTTACATGCATCTGACCGGCGCCCCACCCTGCGCCGCCGAGGCTTTGATCGCGTCGTAGAGGCGTGCCATGCGCAGACCCACTTCCGGCGGGCTTGGATTGGGGAAATCGCCGTTGCGCACGGCAAGGAATTGCTCCCACGCACCCAGTGATGGCGGCAATTCTATAGGCGTCAATGTATCCTCGCCCTGGCGCTGTACTTCGAGGAATGCGCCCCACGCGCCGGTGCGCAGGATCGCGTCGGTGCAGAAGACGCGAATGTCGGAGGCGCACGAGCGCACCGTCTCGCCACAACCGTGCAGCGTGACCAGCGCGCCGGATTCCAGCCGCCCGATGACGACAGCCAGCGTCTCCACGGGACGCCCGTAGTTATCGGTCCATGCCGCCACGTCTGCGAACTCTTCGCCGGCCAGGTCCGCCACGGTGTTGAGCAGATGCGCGCCGGTGTCGAACATAAAGCCGCCGCCGGAGATCGCCGGATTCTGCCGCCACTGGCCGGCCGTGCCCGGTCCCCAGTTCTGCCAGATCGTCCCACTGATGCTGAGCAGCTTGCCCAGCTCGCCGGAACGCAGCAGCTTCACTGCCTCGCGGATTTCCGGCGAGAGACTGCCGTTGAAGGCCACCACGAGCAAACGCCCGGTGCGGTCGCGCGTCTCAATGAGACTGCGCGCTTCGGCAGCGTTCATCACCATCGGCTTTTCGAGCAATACGTCCACCCCGGCTTCCAGGCAGGCTTTGGCCTGGGCGTGGTGATAGACGTGCGGGGTGATGATGAAAGCCGCATCCAGGTCATACTTCGCCAGCAGCCTCGCCAAATCCGGTTCATTGGGGGGGACGGGCAAGTCGTTGAGCGCGAAGATCTCCGCCGCCGCCGCCAACGCCGCCGGCGACGGTTCGCAGAGCGCCACGATTTCTGTGGTGTCACTTTGCAGCAGAATGTTGCGCAGGTGATGTCGCGCCATTCCACCACAGCCGATCATAGCCATACGGACTTTTTTTAGCATTGAAAACCTCCCTCACTTCTCATTTCTCATTTCTAATTTCTTGCTTATTTCTCATTTCCAATTTCTTGAACACATCCCGGAAAATCGGGTCACGCTGCACGTGATAAGCGCTCCGGATAAGATGTCGGCCATTGTCGAAGCTCCACGTGCCCTGAGCGGTGAGGATGGGGCTGTGAACGAGGTGCGTCGGCGTCCAGGATTCGTCCAGTAAGTACGATACCGCCGCGATGTCCCAGATCACCTTCGACCAGGCGAAATGATCGGCATGGTAGCTTTTGACGGTCTCCGCCAGGTAGTCGCCAATGGCGCCCCGCCTGGCGACGTAACGCTCGATTTCGGGGATCGTCGTATGCAGATGCGAGCAGACGCCCATCACAGGGATCTGCACCAGCGGAACGCCGGAATCGAGGATCACCCGGGAAGCCGGCGGGTCTTGCCACATATTGAATTCGCGCGTGTCGGGCCAGTGGAAAGCATGCCCGCCAAGCCACACGACGACGATGCGGCGGATGATCTCCGGTGCCAATAAAAGGGCGGAGGCCACGTTGGTGATCGCGCCGATGGCGACGACATAGAGTGGATCGTCGCTTTCACGGCGCGCCAGTGCTTTGGCGACGAGGTCGTAGGCCGCAGCGCTTTCTACGGGATGATCCCCATCGGGCAGGTAGTGCTCAGAACCACGGAAGACCAGGCCGGCGGACGGCACATCCAGCCTTGCCAGCAAGCGCAAAATCTCCTCGTAGCTCTTTTCCATCCCATCGGCGGGGCCGGTGGAGCGGTCGTTGAAGAACGGCGCGGCATAGAGCGCCAGCACCTCCAGCTTTTCCGGCGAGAGCAACGCCTGCACGATGGCAAACTGATCGTCCACCTCGTTGTAAGTATCGGTGTCGAGCACCATCTGCACTTTGCCGGTGGGCGGCTGCAAGCGGGTTATACGTTCGGCTTCGGAAATCACAGGGAATTGCAATGGAAACCTCCTGTGAAGATAGTCTTGCAATCATCAGTCTACGGGTTGGAACACATTTTCTAACAGCACAGCCTCATGCATAGAGCCGTCATCCTGGATCGCCCAACGTTCTAAAGTGTCCAGCCAATATGCACCTGTCCGCAGCCAGGTCTCACCGGCAACGTCGTCAGACAACGGGAAGTCATGCCGCTGCACAAAAATATCGCCGGTTGCCAATACCGAAGGCCACACTCCCAGACCATCAGCCACGGCCATGACATCGCCCTGCGGGGAGAGGAGGTGCGCCATGATCGAAAAAGGCCGCGTAATCGGGCCCGCGGTGACCTGCCACCATGTTTCTATTTCCAGATTTTCGGCGTCACGATAGGTTGCTGTCCCCAGATAATTCAAAGGGCCGTCCAAAACAACAGGCGTCGCCAGGGCGGTTTCAGCCGACAAGTCCTCAGGTACCCGCTCGACAGGAACGACGTACACCATCCCGTCAGGTATGAGAGGTGTCGCCGACATCTCGTAGAGGACAAACGGCGGAACCTGGTCCTGGCGGTCCTTGTCGAAGGACAGACGTGCCGCAGCGACGTGTCGGGCGATGAAGGGATCTGCTGGAATCGTCGGACAGGGCAAGAAAGACGGCAGGCACAGTTTCGTTTCTGCCATAAAACTGTGAGCCAGCGCGTAGAGACCCGCCGTCGTCCCGCCAGCGGGATACAGCCACGCCTGGGTACAATCAAAGCCGGTGCGTCGGAAGGAAGTAGGGCCGATTCCGGTTACAATGGCATCTTCGTCCAACGGCGTTGACGGCGCACCGCATTGCGCCAGCCAGGTCATAGCGAAGGAGGGCACGTCGTAGATGAGGATATTCGCGTTGATGATGCCCACCGGCTTCTGCTGCCTGAACCACGCATAAGCGTAAGGATCGCCGATCCCCAAGCCCTGTAGATACGATGCTCCGACGATATACCGACCTGGCGCAGGAAGAAATTTCGTCGCCGGTGGCTCGGCATGAACCTCCGGGTGGGTCTCTACGTAGCCGGCAAGCATCTCGGTGGATTCCCCCCAATCAAGGTTGGAGTCCGCGAGATAGCGATAAGCATTCGCCGAGCCGCCGATCCATTCATTGAAGTATGCCAGTTCATGGGGAACAACACGCAGGGTGCCGATGATGTACCACAGGAGTAAAACGCACAATGTGAAACGTAAGGGGGCATGCGCGAGGCGTGAAAGGTCAGGCGTAAGGCGTCCTATCAACAAGTAAAGGAAGGGGTGGATAGGGAGCATATGACGATAACCGATATCCATTCCGCCGGCTATGGCGACAACGGTATAGAGCACGGGGAACATGAGGAGGATGAGGAATGGCGCGTCGCTTTGCAGTCTGCGCCGCAATGCCAACAGCCCAACCGCGCAGCCCAGCAGCAACGGCAAGGGATTCTTCAATACGAATGTGAGCGGGAAATACCACCACCAATGATCAACCTGCCGCCGTCCCAGGGCAAAGAACTCCGATTTGTACTGTACCAGGTAAAGTGCGCTCTTCCAATAAGCCGGAGCAGGGACGGCGAAGGGCAGCACGTCCATTTTCCCCCAGGTGAACCCGTAACCGGCCCACCAAATCAGGAGTCCTATGCCGCCGGCTACCCCTACCTGAACCCACAAGCGCTTCATGTCACTTCGATGGCGTGCCCGGAACAGCCCGATCAACATCATCACTCCTGCTACGGCGGCCCAGAGCGGTGCAGAGACTTTCGCCAGCATCGCCAGCCCCAGCAGCACGCCTGTCCCCAGCGCGAAGCTCCACGTCGGCGCTTGCAGCCAGCGCCAGGCAAGATACAAGGCCGCCGTTCCCAGCGCCGTGACTCCCACATCGGTCGTTGCCAGTCGCCCATGAGCCAGCAAGGTGGGGTCAAACGTCAACAGGACAAGCACCAGCAAACCGGCGTGTACACCCCAAAGGTCTTTTCCCCAGCGGAACACCAGCGCGGCCAGCAAGATCGTCAACCAGATGGTAGGAATGCGGGTGATAAATTTGGCATAAGGCAGGGGTGTCAGATAGGGCTTAAAGGCGTTGACCAACGGATCGAAGTCAGGCGGCCACGCGGTCAGCGTCTCCACAGGGATGTTGGGGGCAGCGGCATAAAACAAAAGCGCCTCCAGGCCGGCCAACAAAGGTGTATAACCACGCTGCGCCAGAATATCCAGGGATTCTTGCCCACAAGACCACAGCGTATAACCGCCGACGATGTACGCCGGCTCATCGGCGGTGAAGGAAAGAGGCTGAACGCCGCTCAGCAGCAGAGCGAACAAGACTCCTAGCAGAATGCAGACTGCAAGACGGACGCGCCACCGCAGGTCTCCTGGAAAATTGATCTTGAGTCTAGTTCCCAATAGTCGTCTCTCCTACCTGAGCGATCAGTTTCTAGGGAGCAAGCCGGATCAGCAGCATGTCAGCCGTCGGATCGGCGATTGTAGACCAGCGCGTCAAATCATCTGCCCAGTAGACACCGGTGCGTAGCCATAACGGTGTCGCCGATGTCACCGTAAATTGATGACGTTGCACTAAAAGATCGCCGGGCATAAGCGCCTGGGAGGCGATGCCCAATCCATCCGCCACGCCCAGCGGCGTTCCCTGGGCATCGAGGAGATGCGCCATCAGCGAAAACGGCCGCGCTGTCGGCTCTGCCGTGACGCGCCACCAGGTTTCTACAGTAAGGCCACCACCATCGGCGTAAGAGGTGGCGCCGACAAAAGTGAGGGGGCCTTGCAGAGGAATCGGAGAGGCAAGCACCGTGGATGTGTCAGTGGGCAATCCGGCGTCGCCCATAAGGTAGACCACATCATTCTGCGGGGGCACCGGTGCTTGTTGAGGTTCATAGAGCGAGAAAGCCGGAAATTCGGCGGTAAAGCGTCGCATGTCGAACGATAGACGTTGTTCGCCCAACCGACGCGCCAGAAATACATCTTCTGCTCTCGGCGGCGCAGGTAACAAAGTCGGCAAAGCATGGGCCTTTTCCGGCACAAGGTAACGATGCACGGCATAAATACCCGGCGTCGCGCCGCCGCCTGGGTAGAGCCAACTGGTCATACAATCGAAATCGACGCGCCGCACAGGGGCATTTCCCACCCCCGCAGCGATCTCTTCTTCGGTGAGCGGCAGCGCCGGCGTCGTACATTGACTGAACCATTGCAGTGGGGACGGATCAATATCATACAAGAAAAAAGCATATCCCAGGTTGGCCGTCGGCGTGATTTCCCGGAACCAGGCATACATGTCCGGCGACGCCGTCCAGCCGGCCTGTAAGGTCGTGACGCTCAGCACATAACGTCCGGCAGGCGGGTGAAAAGGCGCCTTCGGCGGAGATTGCGACTGGGGGGGGAGAGTCACCGCTTCGATTCCGTAAAGACTGGGAGGAATAAACGCATAATGGTAGGCGATCTGTGGCGTTGGGCCGGGATGTTCTGCCAGATAGGAGCGCAGGGCTTTGTAACCCTGTCCCCAGTCTATGTTGGAATCAATCAAATAATGGTGACCGTTTTGCGGGCCGCCAACAAGTTCGTTAAAAAATGCAATTTCGTAGGGGAAAAGGCGCAGCGTGCCCACCCCATACCATACCCCCAACCCCCATATCACCCAACGCCGCCAGCTCGGTCCCTGCATCCAACGCCAGAAGCCGCTCCCGATGATCAGGTAGAAGAAAGGATGAAGTGGCAAAAGATGCCTGTAGCCGATGTTCAATCCGCCGGTCAATGCCAGGATGGTGTACAAGAGCGGGAAAATGCTGAAAGTCAGGAGTCGGCGAGGGTCAAAACGCCGGCAGAGAAGAACGATGCTCCCCAATCCCAACCCGAACAGGAGCGGGAGGGGATTTTTGATCAAGAACGCTGCCGGGAAATACCACCACCAGCCTCCATGGGTACGTTCTCCAAAAGCGAAAACCCATCGTCCGACCACACTCTGCGCCTGGTTGATCAAACCATTCCAATGGGCAGGCGCAGGCAACGACAGTGGAAGATCCACATTGACTTTTCCCCAGGTAAAGCCATAACCGGCCCACAGGATCAGTAACCCCAATCCGCCTATAAGAAGACCATGAAGCACCAGCGTGGTCGGACAATTCTCCCGGCGGCGCCAGATTATCGTCAATAAGATGATCATAGCTATACTCGCAGCCCAAATAATACCCGAACCTTTCGCCAACAAGGTCAGCCCCAGCACCAGACCTGCCCACAGCGCCAATTTCCAACTGGGACGCCGCTGCCAGCGCCAGACAAGGTAAAGCGTGGCCGTACCGAACATCACTGAGCCAACATCAGTCGTCGCCAAACGTCCATGAGCCAGCATTAAAGGGTCAAAAACCAACCCACAGAGCGACAACAACCCGGCTCGCGGATGCCACCATTCACATCCCCAGCGGAAAATCAACGCCCCCAGCAAGATGGTACACAAAATAATGGGCAGCCGCGCCGTCATCTCTATCTGTTCAATGGGTGTGAGATAGGAAACAAAACTATGGAAATAATCGGTCATTGACTGCCGTGCCCACCCATCTAGTTGGGTCAGCGGGATATCGGGTTTGGCCCAGCGCAATAAAGCCGCTTCCAGAACATTAAGCAGGGGAGGATGTCCATGCTGTGGAAAAAGCCAGAAGGCTTTTGTCCCCTCGGCCAGCAGACTGTAGCCGACGATGATATGCGCCGGCTCATCCGCAGTCATAGAGATTTGACGCGCGCCAGATATGAGTAAGGCGAAAAGCAGCCACAGCATAAACACCGCGCCGCAACGCCAACGCGCGTTCACCTGTTGCCCCTGTCCAGCGATCATGGCATGCGCCCCTCTAGTCACCAAGACTTAGCTGCGCCACAACAATATGGGTTTCGCCTGTCTGCACCGTCCACCGCTCCAGCGTATCCAGCCAGTACGCGCCGGTGATGACGGTATACGTGCCGGGGCGTGCATCCGCCGGCACTGCCAGGACATGCCGCTGCACGATCCTATCGCCGGGCTGCCATTGCTCAATCGGGAAGCCCATCCCATCCCCCACCGCCACAACGGTCCCCTCCGGGCCGAGCAGATGCGCCATCAGCGAAAGCGGACGACCGGGCACCTCACGAACGCGCCAAAACGTACTCAACTCCACGGACTGCCCGCGTTTGATCGTCCCTGTGTCAAGGGTGTAACCCAAAAATTCCAATGGCCCGTCCATCTCCCAGTGGCCCGCTGAGCTGACGGGCAATTCCTGACTAAGCGCCGCTTGTCGGTAAATGCGTGCAGCCGGGTGCATCCAGTGGTCGCGTTGGACATACACAAGATCGGCCGCATAAAGACGCTCTTGTATCCAGGGCACCGGCGCGTCGTCGCCGGGAAGAATATACCATCCATCACCACTGGCCGGATAAAGCCAGCTCTGCGTACAATCGAAGGTACACATACGCTCAGCGGCAAGGCCAAAACCGGCTTCGATTTGTTCTGCTGATAATACCGGCGCCGGTGAAGCGCATGGCGCGATCCATGTCGGCTCCGGGTCAGGGGCAACGACATTGTACACAAAAATGGCGTGTCCGATGATCGCATCGGGTTCTCGCTGGCGGAACCAGCTATAGGTATCCGGGTCCAACAACCATAAACCATGCAAAGGGACGGCACTGATCAGATAGGTACCGGGCGCCGGGTTGAATTGACAGGGCAAAACGACAGGAGCCTCCACAGTTGGCGGCAGTGGCTCGAAATCTAAACCGTAGAGTGCTGGATTGAGTGAAGAGAATGCCGCCAGATAGGGATGGGCAATCCGATGCGTTTCTACATAGGCCCTGACGGCTTTGAGAGCCTGCCCCCAATCCACGCTCGAATCGCTCAAAATGCGATGACCCTGATCGGCGCCACCGATCAACTCGTTGAAATAACTCAGTTCGTAAGGATGGATGCGCAACGTCCCCACCAGCAGCCACAACACCAGCACGCTCCCTATCCCTACCTGCAACATTCGCACGCGCCGTGAAAGTTCCATCCATGTTCGAGGTTGCACCAATCCACCGCACAACACGAAAAGGAAAGGGTACACCGGCAGTAGATGGCGTTGTCCAATTTGAAGCGCCGAAAGGACGGCGACTGCGAAGTAACCCGCAGGAACGATCAGCAATACCAATATGTCCGGCATAAGGTGCGCCGCATTTTTTCGCCTAATCTGCCGGATCATCGCCAGAAACGCCGCCATGAAAAATAGCAAACTCGGCACAGGCGTCTTCACCAGAAATCCGACGAAGAAATAGGCCCAGGGGTGACTTTGCTCGTACAGTTTTTCCAGAAAGTATGTTGTCTGACCACTTTGCATATAGTCGTTGATATACGGCAATCCCTTCCAATGTGACGCAGCCGGGACCGGTGTGCCACCAGACTGCAGGGGCGCATATTCAAAAAGATAGGCCGCCCAAAGCACGCTGAGGGCAAGGACAATCCAGAACATCCCCACCGCAGCCATGCGCAGAAACCAATTTTTCTCGCCACGCCGGGTGATGAACGCCCACACAAAGAGCAATACACCGGCAATGCCGAGATAGTAAGGACCGGAAGCCTTGGAACTGAGCGGCAGACCGAGCGCCAGACCTACAGCGACACACCGCCGCCAATCCGGTGCGCGAAGATACCGCGACAGTAGATACGCCGCGAGAAAACCAAAGGCTGCCAGCCCCATATCCGTGGAATTGAGCCGTCCGTGGGCGAGGATGGTCGGATCAAATGTAAACAGTAATAGCGCGAGAAGACCGGCAGCATGGTTACGCCACAGCTTGCAAGCCCAGCGGTAAACCAACGCTGCCAACAGCAATGCGATCCAGGTCACAGGCAGACGGGTGAGCATGGCCGTGCGGTCCAGACCACCAAGCTGCGGAAGCAATGTCTGTGAAAACCCCAGAACATCGGAGGTTCCCCATTGCGGAAAGGACCGAGGATCAGGACGGTTTGACGCCAGTAGAAGCGGCCAGGCCGTCAGCAGGTTTACAAGGGGAGGATGGCCGATATGGGCGTGCCAGAAGGGATCGCCCGTCCTCCAATCTGAGTAGCCTACCCCAATGTAGATCGGCTCATCGTAGGTCAACGACAATGCATTGATTCCGGACGCCGCTTGCGCAAAAAAGATCAGTAACAAAATCATGGCCAGGCCACGCTGCACACTCACAGGGATTTTATGCTGCATCAGTCGTGCCTCTCAAACCTGTAGAGGAGCAAAGCATCGTCAGTTCTCCCGCTTGCGTCGGTCATGCCCCACCGCTCCAGCGTATCCAGCCAGTACGCGCCGGTGATGACGGTATACGTGCCGGGCCGTGCATCCGCCGGCACTGCCAGGACGTGCCGCTGCACGATCCCATCACCAGGCTGCCATTGCTCAATCGGGAAGCCCATCCCGTCCCCCACTGCCACAACGGTCCCCTCCGGGCCGAGCAGATGCGCCATCAGCGAAAGCGGACGCCCCGGCACCTCACGAACACGCCAAAACGTTTGGAGGACGATCTCACTGTCAGGCACAACGGTATTCGCGTGAAGCGTATAGCCCAGAAACTCCAGGGGCCCATCGACATCTATGCCCTCGGCGCTGCTCGCGGGGACAGGAGGCATCCCTGACAACCGATAGACCACGGGGCCTGCTTCCCCCGTCGGAGAGCGCAAGATGACATCCACTTGTGACATGGGCGGCGGTTCGGCGCCCGGCGACGCAATAATCACCCCGGCTTGCCGGCTTGCTGGATAGATGAACGCTTGGGCACAATCCGGCTGAACGACGCGCAGTGTGTGTACCCCCAAGCGCTGTTCCACCGTCTCTGCCGACAGCGAAACGCCTGTGCAGAGCGCCGCCCACGCCGGCGCCTCGCGTGGCGATACGCGGTATAGCCACAACGCATGGCCCAAACGCGCCAACGGCTCGCGCGTGCGAAACCAGGCATACGTGTTGATGTCGGGCGCATAGGGGCCTTGCAGCACCGTCGCGCCGATAGCGTACAACCCCGGCGCAGGATTCCACGGCGCGAAGGCGACCGCCCGGGGATCGGGCGGCAAGAAATCCGCGTCGATGCCGTAGACATCCAACCGGGCCGGGCTGTAATGCGCGTAGTCGATGTGATCCTCACCGTGCCCGGTCATCCACTGCTGCAAATCCCACAAATTCTGCCCCCAGTCAAGATTGGAGTCCACCAGGTAGCGATACCCCCCTCGCGCCCCGCCCGCAAACTCGTTGAAGAAGGTCAAAAAGTGTGGCGCAAGGACTATCGTGCCCATAGCGAGCCAGGCAAGAAGTAAAAAATAAGGAGTAAGGAGTAAGGAGTAAGGAGTAAGGAATAAAGAGCCAGAGCCGGTTCGGGATTGACGATTCCTACTCCGTACTCCATATTTCATACTTCCTACTCCTATTCCCACGTAAAGAAACGGCAACAGCGGCAGCAAATGGCGATAGCCGATGTTGACGGAACTCAATAAACTGGAAATAGCATAGAGCAGTGGAAACAAAAACACGGGAAGCCAACGTCCTATCCAACGTGCCATTTGAAAACGTGAAAACGTGAAAACGTGAAAACACTTCACCGTAAAACGCACGGCCGTCCCCACCGCCAGGATCAGCACCGGCAGCGGGGTCTTGAGTACGAATGCGACCGGAAAATACCACCACCAACCCCGATTGCTGACCTGCCCCATCAGAAAAGTAGGGTGTCCCAGTTCATAATGCTCGCGCAAAGATTGGAAAATGCGTATGTGCGTCGCCGCCGGCAGTGGGAAGGGAAAGCCCGGGACATAACCGACCTGGAAGCCGTAGCCGGCCCAGACCACGACCGCCGCAACGCCGAAGACCATAACCCAGGCGCGCAACACGTGAAACACCACGTGTGATACGTCATTCGTCATTCGCAATGCATCATTCGCCACTGCGCTGTTGTGCCGATTCTGCTGCCAGGCTTGAACCAGCAGCAGCAACCCCACCACCGGCACGAGCATCAACGCCGACACCTTCGTCAGTTGCGCCAGCCCCAGCAAAACCCCCATAGCGACAAGTCGCCCCATGCTGTGCTGATTCGCCCTTCGCCCTTCGCCCTTCACCCCATACAACGTCGCCACGCTGAAAAACACCACCGGCATATCCGTGGTGATGAGCGCGCTATGGGCGATACAGTTGGGATCAAAGGTGTAGAGCGCCAGCGCCAACAAGCCGGCACGCCATCCGCCGAGGTCTTGCGCCCAGCGATAGATCAACGCTCCCAACAACACACTGAGCAGCAGGAGGGGAACCCGACCTGCCGTAGCGATGCGCGCCGGTTCCGCGTATTGCCATACCACACCGTCGGTGATCGCCGACAGACTGGCAATCTCCCACCCGTCGATGGAACGGGGATCGGGCAAGTCAGATTGCAAGAGCAGCGGCGCCGCCGCCAGTACATTCGCCAGCGGCGGGTGAATGTGGACCGGTTGCAGGCGGAAATCGCCGGTGCGCAGGGTGGCATAGCCGATTGCCAGGTGAGGGCCTTCATCGAAGGTAATGGAGGCGTGCGTCACCTGGGACATCCCCAGTGCCATATAGACGAGCATGAGCAGCAGCGGCAAACCATGACGACAGATGGTGGCCCTTCGCACGTCACTCCTGGGGGATGGTCAGCACATAGCCATCCTCGCCCGTGACCATCAACACGCGCACGATGTCGGGCCATGTATACATCCCGACGCGCAAGACGTAGTTCCCCGGCGGAAGATCCGCGGGCAGATCGAGCGTGAAATACGTCAACAAGGTGTCACCATCATGCCAGTACCAGTGCGGCACACTGCCGCCGTCCACTTGGGCGACAAGAGTTCCATCCAATAGCAAGTGATTGAAAAAATGATAGGGGCCGGGTTTAACAGCGCGATAGTCCCATGTGTGGACGATCTTGAGATGTCCACCGGCGCGCCATTCCCCCGTGATGGACGTCCCTAACAGACTCAAACCGTTTTCCCACTGTGCCAGCGGCAGCGAACTCTCGACGGAGGCCGCTTTGCAATAGAAGCGCCAGGGTGGGTTGGCGGGAATCGCCATGCCCGGGACCTCAGTGACAGCAGAGGCAACCGGCGACAGCACATCCACCGACACCTCCGGCCCAAGCAGATAGCACGTGGGTCCGGCAGGAATCACCATCCCCTGATCGGTGTCCACGACGCGCACAGCGTCAGTCTGCGCGTAACCGCGCAACCACTCAAATGGCGACATCTCTCCACCAAATCGCGCCAGCACGATGACCTGACCTTCCGGCTCATCCCGCAGATACTGCGCCGCCGTCGCCGCAGCGCGATCCAGCAGCCAGCCGCGTGTGGGGCGTTCCAGTTGACCCTGCGCCTCCAGCCGGATGCGAACCAGCCACAAACTGGCCCACCATAGCGCGATCAAAACCAGCAGGGCCGTGGCAAGCCGCCCCACGATCCCCCCCAATCTGGCAAGCAACGGCGGCATGCGGGACACACTGCATCCCGTGGTGCCGGCGATCCACGCGCCGAGCAGCACAAACGGCGCCGGAAAAAGCGTCATCAGGTAGAAGTGCTGCAAGTGGACATCCGAGAACAGAAACAGCGTGGGCACGGCAAATAGCCACACCAGCGTGAAAAGCAGCCACGGGCGATCACGCCGGTCGGTGATCACGCGCACGATAGCCCAGACCAACGCCATTCCCAGCAGTGCCGACAGCAACGCCGGCGCCGTGTCCCAGGGGATGATGGAGCGATCCCACAGATCGCCATGCGCATTGGCGATAATCCCCATGCCCGACAGCAACTCTCGCGACAACCGGAAGGCTGCCGTGTTTAGCCCCGCGCCTTCCCCCGCAGTGTGCAACAAAAAAGCTATTTCGTCAAACGACGAGCGCACCAGGTGCATCAGATAGGGTAAAGTCACCGCCAGGCTCGCCCCGAGGCCCGCCACCAGCGGCCACCACCAGCGCCGTCGCCAGCCGATCACCCCACACAGCACGAACAGCACAACGCCCCACGGCGCGGCAACCAGATGAACCATGCTCATCAACGTCGCACTGACCATCGCCAGAATCAATACGCCGGATTTTGGCTTATTTTGTTTCCCCAGGACCAGGATGGCGGCGAACGCCGTCGTCGCCAAGGCCGCCACGAGTGTCTGATACCAGATTGTGCGCGCGTACAGCACGACCCAGGGCGACGTCGCATAGAGCAGCGCCGTGATCGACGCAGTGCGCCGTCCCAACGTGTCACGGGTGGCACGATAGAGCCAGGCCAGCGCGAGCCAATCCAACGCCGAGAAAAACCACTGCACGGCGATGCTGCGCTTGACGAAGAACAGCGGCACAGCCGCCAGCAACGGCACGACGCCTGTTTGCATCACCCCCACCGACGACTTCATTCCAATGATCGGGAAGTATTTCAACCGCGCCACCTGGAACGCCGCGTCAAGGATTGCCGACTGATCCGAGTTGATCAGGGTCTCATCGAAGGCCGCCAGGCGTAAAACTGCGCCGAGCAGCAGGATGCCTACGGCGATCCCGTGGGATGCGCTCTTGCTAACAGAGTAACGTTTCATATCCCCATAACCAGGCCGGTTGCAGACACATCCCTTTGATCATGGTTGCACGGTAAGCGTGAGTAAAACCAACTCGTCGTTGAGCAAACGCTCGCCGCGCGGCGTCGTCGCCGCAAGCCGGTCGCCGGTCAGTGGATCGTAGACGCCGGTGTACAGCGAATATTCCCCCGGCGCGGCGTTTTCAGGGATGACGATGGTGTACGCTTCGGCGACCACCTCCTTCTGTCTCCAGTGATCGGTGGTGTACAAGCCGGCCTGGGGCCAGGAGTCGCCGTGCCACAGCGTCGCATTGTCCGCTGCGCGCAGATGGTTAAAGACGGCGTACAGTTTGGCCGGCTTCTCCAGCGCCTGCCAGTAGACGGTTAGCGCGATGCTCTCGCCGGGGTGTGCGCTTTCCCGCTCAAGACGATAGCCGCGTAACCGCAGCACTTCCCCAAAGCGCACGTCCCGCCGTGTGATCGACAAGGGCGGCACGTAGTAGCGCGTCCGTGCCTCGATGTTGAAAGTGAAAAGCTCTGCCCACTCGCCGCCGGAAGCCCCTGCACCGTCAGCCGTTTGCGGCTGCACCTGCACCCGGTAACGACCCGCCGCCAGGTCGTCAGGGAGCTGGAAAACAACGTTTTGGCGGATGACATCGCCCTTCTGCCAAACGCCCGGCGGATAAAACTCCGGTCCGAGGGCGAAAGCCCCCGCTTCCCAGCGTTCCGGCCCGACCAGACGCACCTTCACCTGCGTCGCAGAAACGGCCCCGCCAGCTTGCCACCACAGATAAAATCCCGTGGGATAGCCCTGCATGGCGTTCTCGCTGTAAGGTTGCACGCCCACCAGCGTGAGATTTCCGCCCCAGGCAGGCGTAACGTCAGCATAGTGGGGCAGGAGATCAATCAGTTCCGCCTGCGTGGCGCCCGGCGCGATGTGAAACGGCGTGAGAGGAATCCAGCCATGATCGGCGGCAGCGTCACCCATAACAATGTCTTCCCCCTCCACCTTAAGCGCCAGCGTATAATCGCCGGGGGGCAGCCCGGGCAGCAGCCAAAGTCCACAGTGCTCGTTCCACCGATCCGGCAATGCGGCGGACGACGATTGATGCAACGGACCCAGGCCAAGCTGACGCTGCTGCCAAACATTGCCTGCGGCATCCAGCAGTCCCAGCGTCAGGCCGATGTCACGGTCGAGCCGCTGTCCCTCCAGCGCCAGCCCCACCCGCACCATAGCGCCGACCGGTCCGGCCTGCCGGTCTACCGTCGCGCGACGCAGCGTCACCCGTGAACCGAGAGCAAGGTCTGCGCGCACCTCAACCATACCTTCGACCGGCGACAGGTACAGCCCCATCCCCGCGCGCTCGTAGACATAGTAGGTGTTCTCCGCCAACCACCGGCTCACACTATACTGCGGATCGGCCCAATGGATCACACCGTAAGAAACCCAGATCCGCGAATGGTCACGGACGATCTGTTCCAGCCGTGGGATGTCGATGTCCGCCGCAAAGCCGGGCGGCGCAGCAGACGGCACGGCATACACCTGGATGAAATCGGGCGGCGGATAATAGTGCAGAAGCAGGGCGGGCCACGGGCCGTTCATCACCAGGGCATCTCCGGGTTCTGCCGCCGTGTGCAAGGTTTGCACACGGGTGGAGAACGTCGTATCCGGGTCGGCATACAAAATCGGCACACGCCACACCGCAAAAGCCCACAATCCACAAACCGCAAGCAGGGGCAGCCAGCGTCCGCGCAAGCGTGTCAACAAGGCAGCGATTCCGAACATCAACGCCGGGAAAATCGGTGTGAGATAGCGTGTTTCCAGGTTTTCAGGGATGAGAGAGGCCAGCCATAGCGGAACCATACCCCAAACCGCAAAGAGCATACCGGTCAACGGTTGACGACGGGCAAACCATAGCCAGCCGACGGATGTAAGTCCCAGACCCACCCATCCCGTCCATACCAACTCCGGGCGATAACCCCATACGTAAAGATCGGTAAAGACGACGCCCCATTCGCGCAGGCGCAGCGGGGAAGCCGGGAACCGCCGGATGATGTCCAGCGCCATGGCACGGATGCCCGGCGAAACGGCGACAAAAGCCGCCATAATCCCGCCGATACCCACCGCCGTCGCCAGCCACGGCTGGCGAATGGCGCGGGTGGCGCGCGGCAGCAGCAGCAACAGGAGCGCCTGCACCGGCCACAGGAGCACGAGGTAGTAATGAGTCATCACGGCTATCAACGACAGGACGACAAAGCCAAGCCAGTGCCGCCAATCGGGATGCTCCAGCCAGCGCAGCCAGCTTTCCATCACCAACAACGAGAGCAGCAGGACCAGACCGTACATGCGCCCTGTGCGCCCGACCCACAGGCTAAACGGCATGACGGCGCAAAGCACGGCGCTCCACCAGCCGCCGCGTGGTCCTAACCGCCGCCCCACGCGAAAGCTCCACACGACCGTGAACACGCCGATCAGAACAGAGGGATAGCGCAACGCAAACTCACTTGTTCCGGCCAGGCGCATCCACACAGACAGCAGCAGATAATAGGCCGGCGGATGCTCACGGACGGCGCTCATCACATAGCGGATCATCGCGCCGATGGAACGGTGCGCCACGAAAAACGTGGCCACTTCGTCGAAGGTGAGATCGGCCACCCCCACCTCCCAGACCCGCAGCGCAAACGCCGGCAACAGCAGCAGCGCCATCCCCCAAACTGGCCGAGAGATCGTTGTACGCTTTCCGCGTCTAACATTCAATGCCATATCTGCTCGCGTCGAGATGCAGTCTGATAGTCGTTCGTCGCCTGGTCATTTCTGTTTTAGCCACAGATGACACGGATTGCACTGATTTTTGTATCTATTCAGGCTAGTAAACCTGACGAAGTAACGGTAGTGGCTAAATAGTTACTGATTTTTCATACTCGGCGTGTAAATCCGTGGCCGGTTTCTCGCCCCCCCGAAATCCTGAGGAATCATGTCGCCATTCGGGTGGAGGCGTGAAAATTCGTCGCCAAAATGCACCCGAGCACCGCCAGAGCCATGCCCATCAGCCCCAGGCCCCAGCGCAGGGATGACGGAAAATAACGCATCTCCACACGATGCGCGCCGGCCGGGACAATCACCCCACGGAACAGCCCGTCGGTGGAGTAAATCGGCGTCGGCTTGCCGTCGACCGTCGCCTGCCAACCCGGATACAGCAAATCGCTCAACACCAGCAGTGCCGGTGCGCTCGTTTCGACGTAGAACGCCGCGCGATTGGGGCCGTAAGTCAGCACTTCGATGCGCCCACTGCCCGGTGTTTCTAACGCCGGACCGTTGAGCACCGTCGCGGCCACGTCCGGCGCAAAATCGACGGCAAAGACCTGGGCATAGGCCGCTTCGAGGGTGTCCACCGGCGTTGTGTGATAAACCAGCCAGACGCGCTGAAGCGCCTTTGTATTCAGGTGGATGTCGACCAGCGCGTCACCGAAAAACACGGGCCATATCCCATCCCCGCCAGGCAACGCGCCCTTGGGGACGATGATATACTTTGCCCCCAGCAGACGATAGGCCGGCATCCCCTTGTGTGGAATGCCCCAGTAATACTGATTGTACGTCACGATCTCCATCGGATTACCGGTTCCCTGAGGGACCTCGAAGCCCGCCGCCATCAGCGCTGCCGGCGACCACAAGCCCCGCGCTTCGCCATCGACATCCACGCGAAACCACCCGTCGTCCGCCCGCAAATACGCCAGTGCCGCGCGGTGCGGATCGTCTGCGCTATGCGGCGCCGGTTCCACATCGGCCAGCGCACCGGTGACGACCAATTCGGTCAAGGCGAGCACGACCAATGCGGCGCGGCAGAGATGGCAACGCCGCAGCCCCAGCCCGAGCAACGCGGCAGACACGAGCACAGCCGCCGCCAGGTAAAGTCCCAGCAGCGCGCGAGAAACAGCGGCGACATTCGGCGCGAGCGCCGCCCACGCCGGTGCACGCAGCGCGATCCCTATAGCGGCCATCAGCATGGCGGCGCTCCAGGCAAAACGCGGCTTGTCCAGCAACTTCTCGACGCCTTCCGCCGCCGCCAGCGCCAGAACAAACGAGAGCACGTAGATGGCGCGGCCCGTTTTCCACGTCGCGTCGAACAGCGGCAGAGACGCCAGCAAAGGGTAAAGCGGCCCCTGCGTCCCCAGCGCCAACAGGACGGCAAGCAGGCCGGTGATCCACAAAAACGCCGTGCGCCAACGCGGACGGCCCAGCAATCCCAACAGCGCCAGTCCCAGAGCGACCATGCCGACATAGCCGCTCTCCACGCGATCCCATGGCCCCCAAAACGTCTTGCTGTTGCGCCCGTGGAAGAGCGGCGTGATGAAGTCGCGCCACATCCCCAGATGGAATTCGTATTCGCCGAGGTTGGGAGGAACGTTGGCGCGCTCGGTGTAGGGCAACCGCTCGAATCCCGGCAGCATGGCTGGCATCGCCAGCGCCACAGCGAGCAAGCCGGCCAGTACCAGCCGTCCGCCCCGACGCAGTGCGTGTGATAGTCCGGCGGCAAACACCTGCCACAGTGCGTACCCCCCCACGGTCAGCGCGCCGTAAAGCGTTGCCTGTCCGTGTCCCGAAAGCGCCAGACAGGCCAGTGCGCCGCCGGCCAGCGGGATATGCCGTGAACGCCGCAGCGCATGATCCACGGCCCAGAGCGCCCACGGCAGCCAGGCCATGGCGTCGTTGAACTGCGGGTGTCCCAGGTGCGCCACAAAGGGATCGGCGAACATGTAGGCAAGCGCGCCACTAATCGCCGCCGTCTCGCGTAATCCCCACACCGGGGAATGGCGCAGGTAGAAGTACATCCCCACGCCTGCCAGCCACAGGGTCGCCATTCCGCGCAGCGAGACGGCCCATGCCGGGACGGGACTGAGTAAAAACAGCGGCCAGTTGAGCGGGTTGAACAGTCCGTACTGCCCCTCGGCGACAATCGGATCCCCCACCATCATCCCC
Source organism: Anaerolineae bacterium (assembly GCA_035415725.1). Taxonomy (GTDB): domain Bacteria; phylum Chloroflexota; class Anaerolineae; order B4-G1; family SLSP01; genus DSWT01. Next base: position 30,260 of record DAOOGN010000006.1, read on the forward strand.
GTATGCCACAGCGGGATGACGCCACGCCGCAGCCAGGACGCCACGTAGGACCAGACAGGATGAAGCTGTCCCCACAGGTCGCCGCCGCCGATGGGGAAGCGATAGCCGCCCACCCACACCGGCCAGAAGAAGAGCAGCGTCGCGCCTGCCAGAAAAATCGGCACTTTCACCCTTCGGCTCATAACCAGGGCAGTCTATCATACTTCACCTTCAAGTCAACAATTTTCGCAATTATGTTATAATCGTCGCTGTGTTTACTACCGAGGGTCGGGTATAGGACAAATTATTATGAAGCTCGGGCCGGTCTCTGACCGTGCCCGCCCACGCCTGAGTTTGCGGTAGGCTACAGCCGAGGGGCGGACCACTACAAAAGCACAGAGACATACTCCGTGCACACGACCTGCTGAAAATTCCGGACAAACTCCAGGGCAGAAGAGAATAATGTGACGACGATGAAGTCAGTGGTTATGTTTGGCGCGGGCTGTGTGGGACGGGGATTCCTGGGACAACTCCTCAGCGAGTCTGGCTATGCCCTCACGTTTGTAGAGATCGATGAGCCGTTGATCGCTGCGTTGAACGCACGCGGTGGTTATACACTGCGTCTGGTCGACAACGACTGGAGCCAAGATATTAACATTCCCGTGACGCGGACGCTGTACTCGCAGGCGGATGAGACGTTGGTGACGACATTGGCCGAGACATCGCTGATCACCACCGCCGTCGGCGTCCGGTCACTGCCCGACATTGCGCCGATCATCGCGGCAGGCATCGTCTGCCGGGCTGAACGCGAGGTAGCATCGCCGCTCAATGTGCTGATCGGCGAAAATATGCAGAACGCCGCTGCGACGTTCCGGGCGATGGTGCTGCAACACGTCCCCTCCGCGTACCATGCCTATGCAGAGGCGCACGTGGGTTTCGTGGACGTCGTTATCGGGCGCACGATCCCCAAACCCACACCCGCCATGCGGGCCGCAGATTACAGCCTGATCGTGGCGGATGCGTACAAAAAGCTGCCGGTGAACCGTCCACGTTTCGTCGGCCCCCTGCCGGAGATCGTAGGATTGATCCCTGCCGACAACTTCACCGCCTACATTGAACGCAAGTTGTATTTGCATAACTGTGGACACGCCATCCTTGGCTATCTAGGCTACCTGCGCGGGCATGATCTGAGCGTAGAAGCGCTCGAAGACCCGTTTATCTACGACGTGTTGACGCGCGCCTTCGCCGAGGTGCGGGGCAGCTTTCTTACGGTACATCGCATGGAGGCCGCCGAGCTGGACGACTTCATCGCCGAACTGCTCAAGGGCTTCGCCAATCGCGCCCTGGCCGATACGGTCGTTCGCCTGGCGCGCGATCCACTGCGCAAACTCGGCCCCCAGGAGCGGCTAGTAGGAGCAGCGCGCCAGGTCGAAAAGGCCGGCCTCATCCCCGACGCGCTCAGTCTCGCCATGGCCGCTGCTTATTGCTACGACTATGCGGACGATCCCCTGGCCGTTGAGTTGCAACGGCGTATCACTGCCGAGGGGCTGAAAGCCGTGATGACCGACGTCAGCGGCATCCATCCCGATGAGCCACTGGGGAAACTTATTCATCAGCAGTACGCAGTCCTAACTGCATATCAACATCTGAAAGGAGAATCTCTATGAAAAGCATCGTTCATGTCTTTGTGGCTCTTGTCATCGTTTTAACGCTGGCGGCCAGTATCGGCACGTCCTCGCGGACGAGGCCAACCGCAGCCGCCTCGGTGCCGCCGATCCCGCAAGTCGAGAATACGGCCACCAATCTCCTCATCGACGGCAATATGGAGATGCAACCTTACCCGTGGTATTATCCCAACCACTACGTCGCTCCGTACTGGAAGCGGTTATGGTACTATTATTCAGTGATGCCAGAATATGATGATACACGCACGGCGCGAGTTCATTATGAAGGACTCCATGCCCAGGTGTATTTCAAATGGGGGCCGGCCTATCAAGCCGGCATTTACCAGGTGGTCACAGGATTGACGCAGTGCACTCCTTATGAATTATCCGCCTACGGGCGCAACCACTCGGTAGAAGGGGCACTGCCCCACGCCCGTGTCGGGCTTGACCCCGAAGGAACGCAATTGACACCGGGCGACGATGGCGGCTTTTTCTCCTTTCCATCCTACATGGCCTGGTCCGCCGAGCAAACCCAACTCTTCGTGTGGGAAAAACTCACCGTGCAAGCCGAACCCATCGGTGATCGTTTGACCGCCATCCTTTACGCATCGCCGCAGCCCCCAAGCGGCCCTCAGCAGCCTTACTATGACACGTACTGGGACGCCGCCGAGTTGGTGCAAACCACATTCCCCAACAACCGCCTGCCGGCGCCGAGCACGTGGTCACCGTCAGATTTTATCTACGCTGTGCAGACCACCACAAGCACTGACTCGTTGACCATCCAATGGAAAACCCAGTCCCCGGCATCCACTCAGGTACGGTACGAAATCGTGCCCTACCAGGCGCCCATTTCATCCACGATTCTGATCTCACTTACCTACCGCACTTACTTGCCCGTCGTCGCCAAGTCGCCGAATCCGAGCACTTTCACCCGCTACACGGAGCTGAATACGACTCCTATCATCGACCACCAAGCTGTCATCGGGGGAATACAAGCTGGCGACACCGTAATCTTCGTGCCGCTGTCCCGCCGCCCCACAAGCAGTGGATGCACTACAGAGACTTATACGCCGGTGATCGTCAAATTTCGATAGGCCGTGAGTTCCCGAAAGAGTCGCTTTTATGTCCTGATCCCACTTCTCGCCTACTTTCTACTGGCGACCAGCATTGGCAGCGCGACTTCCATCACAGTTGATGAAGGATTGCACATCGCCAGCGGCTACACGATCCTCCGCACCGGGGATTACCGCTTGGTGGAAGAGCATCCGCCGCTCATCAAACTGTGGATAGCGCTGCCATTGCTCCCCCTGCGGGATTTGCCTGATCCGACAACGCTATCGGCCTGGAGTGAGGCTGCGCAACCGACAACGGAAAGCCTACCGTTGATTCACATGGCGCAGCAGTTGTTGTACCCTTACCAACCGACCGATCGCTGGTTGGTCCCGGCGCGGGTGATGGGAATACTGCTGGGCATGTTGCTGCTGGCTGTCATCGTTCGCTGGGCCTGGGATTTATGGGGAGAGCGTGGCGCGCTGTTGGCGGTGGTATTCGCTGCGCTCGACCCCAACCTGTTAGCCCACGGCGCCATCGCCGGGACGGACCTCGGCGCCACAACCTTCATTCTGCTGGCGCTTTTTGTTGCCCACAGGTTTCTGCGCCGTCCAACGCTGCGTCGCGCGGCGCTAACCGGCGTCGTGCTTGGCCTGACATTGACGACTAAATTGACTGCCGCACTGCTCGTCCCGGCATTGGGCATTGCCGGTCTGGTGTGCCTGGGACAGGCAAAGGCGCCCCATCGCGGACCTATTCTTCGACTTGGTCTTCTGGTCATCGGATTGACGGGGCTAACATTCTGGGGTGTGTACGGCTTCCAGGTCGGCGATGTTCCCGGCGTCTCCATTCCGCTGCCTGCCGCGGCGCACATGATCCCCATTCTACGTCTACGCGAACATACAGCCGGTGGTCACCAGGCGTTTTTGTGGGGTGAAAATAGCATGCGCGGCTGGTGGTGGTACTTCCCGGCTGCTTTTGCCCTCAAGACGCCCCTTCCGACCCTCCTTCTGGCGCTTGGGGCGATGCTGTCTTGGGCGGCGGAACATCGAAATGTCACAACATTGAAACGTTGGAACGTGCAAACCATGTTCCTGTTTCCCTTGTTCTACATCGTTTCTAGCCTCTTAAGCCCACTCAACATCGGCTACCGGCACCTCCTGCCCCTCTTGCCCTTTCTCTATGTGGGACTGGCGTATTTAGGAGTATGGAGTACGGAATACGAAGCACAAAGCCATAAATTTTCAATTCCCAATTTCAAAACTCTGCCGACTCCTCACTCCTCCCTCCTTACTCCTCACTCCTTACTTCTTACTGCCTACTCCTTCTTATTCGCCTGGCAACTCTTCGGGCTACTGCGCGTTTATCCACACCCCCTCACGTTTTTCAACGCGATGGCCGGTGGAGCACACAACGGCTGGCGCTATCTGGCCGATTCCAACACTGATTGGGGACAAGGGTATAAAGCGCTGGCGCACTTTCAGGAAACAGAAGGTATTGAGCGTCTACGCCTCTCGGCCTTTGTTTTCTACGATCCGGCCATCTACGGTGTCCACTACACAGCGCTAACACCCCTGGGCGGCGACACGCCTGCCGTCTTCCCCTCACGCTTCGCGCCGCCGCCCGGCGATTATGCCATCAGTGTGACGCCGCTCGCCGGCATTCCCCTGGTGGATCCTGAAATGTATGATTGGTTCCGCTGGCGTGCGCCCGATGCGCAAATCGCTAACGCGTTCCACTACTACCACGTTACCGCCGATGAGGTCGCCGTCCATTGGGTCGCCCAGTGCCGTATACCGGTCGCGCCGCTGGATGACGCCGCGATCGCCGCCGGATTCGGCGTCACGGGAGTTCGGCGCGTGGACTTCGATTGCACCCAGAGCTGGATCATCCCCGGCAGTGCCACAGCCGGGCGCTACGTCCTTCACGGCGCATGGCTACAAGATACGCTCAAATCGCGCTTGCATTATGCCGCTCCCCCTGCCACAGACCCGTTTATCGCCCGGCGTCTCGCGGCGCTGAACATTGTCTACCGCCAGCGTATGTACCGCACCGAGCCGGCGTTCGCTATTTACGCGCCCGCCGCCGATCCTGCCATTCCGTCGTCCACCGCCTGGATTGCGCGCGCCGAAACAGCGCCTGCGGAGCTATCCACAAAACCGACCACCCCGGCTCCTATCGCTCTGGAAGGGGCACTCACTTTTGTGGGAGCGGCGGCTTACCCGCAAGAAGAGGGGCTCGATGTCGAAACATGGTGGCGTGTGACCGACACAGCGCCATCCCGCCCGTTCTCGATTATGGGACATTTACTCGACGAAACCGGGGAGGTTAAAGGGATCGCCGATGGACTTGGCGTCTCCCCCCAGACCTGGCAGCCAGGCGATCTCATCATCCAGCGCCACGTCTTTCTACTGCCCGCCGAGGATAGGCACGTCGACCACGTGCTGCGCACAGGCGTATATGAGTTGGACGATGGAACACGCTGGACCGTGGCGTCGGACCCGGAAGCGGATGCACTTTTTATCGCGGTGACGGCGCCCCATTAAAAGGGGGGCTATCAAAACCGCAATTGTAATCCGGCCTGCTCCAACTGCAACAGTGCCGCTTTGCGTTCCACGCCCGCGGCGTAGCCGGTGAGCCATCCATTCCGCCCTATAACCCGGTGGCAGGGGACGATGATCGCCACCGGATTGGCGCCGTTCGCCTGACCCACCGCCCGGAACGCCCGCGGGTGTTCGATTTCTATCGCCACCTCACCGTAGGTCAACGTTTTACCGTAGGGGATGGTCAACAGTTCCGCCCACACGGCCCGCTGGAACGGTGTGCCGCGCAGATCGAGGGGAATGTTAAACACCTGCAAGCGCCGCTCGAAGTAATCCGCCAGTTGCGCGACGGCGGCTTCCAACATAGCACTGCTCTCTGACTCTGGCGGTGCGATGTCAAAGCGCGCCATGCGGCGCACTTCAGCCTCTGTTGGGTACGCGCCAAATCCCAAACCGCAGATACCCCCTTCCGTCGCGCAAACCCACACCGGTCCCAGAGGTGTCGATGTGATCTCATAGCAGCTCTGCTCCATACCTCACCTCATATTTTTTCAAGTCAATTCAATGACCACGCGCCGCCGGTGAATGTGGCCCGCAGAACACGCTGTGCGGGCCACGCCGCAGCATCGAGAACATCGACCTCATACTGCCCGGCTTCACGCACGACCAGACGATAAGGTTCATATCCCTCCGCCAGCGCTGCCGCGACGATCGCCCGTCCATCGGCGGCCAATCCGGCGTCGGGGAAACCGTCGACGAGCACTGCGTCAACGGCAGCTAGCAGATTTTCGGCGGACACGACATCAGCGCGGTTCAACGCCTCATGCGCCATCCTCAGCAGTAATTCCAGCGTCACGGGTTCGACCTCATGCGGATGGCGCACAAAATCCGCTGTGATGTTCCGAGAGGCGCCCTGCTGAGGATCGAACAAGATCCCCTCCAGAAAGTGTGCGCCGACATCATAAGCAGCCTGATAAGCCCGCAGCGTCTCCATCAAGTGCAATTCCGCCGCCAACGCCGCCACATCGGCGGACGTCACCGACGGCGTAGGCAACCACGCCTCCCACTTCGACTGGAAGACCGACAACGGGTCCTCGCCGAGCGCCTGCAAACCGGCATCGAGCGATGCCACATCGCCGCCGGCCGTTTCGTTCCCCGCGGCAGCCTGACAAAACGTTGCCAGGCCCGGCCAACCATAGTTCTCCACGAGATACGACACGAAAGCCGCGGCCTCCATATACCCGACCTCGTGTTGATGCGTGTAGAAGTTATCGGCAAGGCGGATCAAAGGGATATAATACGCCGACGTCTCAATCACCGCAGCCGTGTGGACAATCGGACGACGTTCGTAATGCCCCCCGGCCACATAAACTGCCAGCCCCTCACGGACCATGGACGGCGCCACAGTACATCCTAGTGCCCCATCCAGCCGATGCGTCAACTCATGCCGCAGCACCAGCCCCAGGTTGACCGGCGCGTATTGTCGATCAACGTAAGAAATGGCAACCCATTCCGAGGAAGCATACCCCCCTTGCCCGATGACCCGGTCCAAAAAATAGATGTCCAGCGGCATCCCTGCCGGGCCGAGCTGCGCCGTAACATCTGCATAAGCCTCTGCGGCTGCGGCCTCAATGAAAGATAAATCGCGTTCAGCCGCCGAACCGGTGAGATAGTGCAGACGAAAACCGGGCCATTCTGTCGCTGTCCAATGAGCCTCCGGCTCCGGTTCATGCATTTCCTCGACCGGCAAAGGTGTGACGGATACAATCAGGGTATTGTCCGTCCAATCAGGGTCGGGGTAATCGGGCGGCAGCAGCAACGTGAAGGTGAAGGGGATGGTTTCCGTCGTCGACGGGATTTGCCAGGCCCAGTAGAAGCGCGCCTGTAAGCGGTCATCAAATCCCCCATAGTCAACCGACGTGGTCAATATCTCACCGGCATCCACCGTCCAGGTGAGGGTCAACGGCCCGGCGACATCCTCCGGCAGACGGGGATTGATGTTGGCGCTGACCCAATCCCCCACATATAACGGCCACGGGAACAGGTGCACACTAGCCGCCTCCAATCCAGGTTCTGGCGGACCAACTGTGGATGTAGGAAAGGGGGGTTCCGTCGGAGGCTGAGGAGAAAGAGTCCATAATGCCGTTGGTGGCGCCAGAGCTGGAGAGGTAGAGGACGGCACCGTCGGCGGCAGGGGTGTGGCAGATGTAACGAAGTTACACGCCAGACACAACAGCCCTATCAACACCCACCGGAAGCGCTTCATGCCTCGATTGTAGCAGGATTAAGGCGTGAAGCAACCATCCCCACTGGGTCGGCCTATCCCGCGCTGCCGTGCCGCTTCAAAGAGCACAATGGCGGATGCCAGCGCCGCGTTGAGCGAATCCACCCCCCGCGCCATGGGGATGACCACATGCCGACCGGCAGCCAGTGCGCGCCCGGCGGGACTGGCGCCCTCCGCCTCCCCGCCAACAATGAGCACGACGCGCCCCCGCCAGTCCACAGCGTCGTAGGGCATTCCCGGCCCGGCCTCCGCCAGCCACACGTCGGCCCCGGCGACGGCGGCGCCTATCTCGTCCCACGTCGTCCGGCGCAGCGACAGATGGAAGTGCGCTCCCATAGCCGCGCGGACAACCTTTGGACTGGTGTAATCCACCGTGCCCGGCGGTACAAGAACCTGCGCAACACCCGCCGCCCATGCCGTGCGCAACATGGCACCCAGGTTGCCGGGATCACGGATGCTATCGGGGATCAAAATAAACGGGGCATCTTCACCGCAGTGAAGAGCGGGGATGGGCATCACCAAGAGGATGCCCTGGGGTGTTTCAGTATCAGAAAGCGCCTGCATCACGTCCGACGACACTTCCCAGGAAGATACAGCCTGCGCCGTACAAGCATCAACCAGGGATTTGCCCGCAACGTTTCCAGCAAAAGCTTCAGTATAAAAGGCTTCATGGACAGGCAGGCCCGCGCCGAGCGCCTCCTGCGCCAGACGCAAGCCTTCGACCACCATCAGGCCCTCTTGATAACGGCGGCGAGTGCTGCGCTCTAGCGCCTGCACCCGCCGCACCCGTTCGTTGTTCAGGCTAACGATCCTGCCCACCACTTACTTTTAGACAGCTCCGGGAATCAAATGCTTCGAGATCAGGAATATACATCTTGATTGTCCAACTTTAATATAGTAGTGGCGCGGTTTGTGCTACAGAAAGAGAGTTTACCGCAGAGTGCGCAGAGATCGCTGAGATTTTCTGTGCTTTTGTACTGGTCAACAAGATGTTGAACACGCGGCTAAATTCGTTTGGGTATGTTTCAAATGAGTTGGGTGGAGAAATAGCGTAACTACTACTGTTTAATAGATCAATTCCTTGAAGCAGCTTTAGATCTACGCCGGCGAAGGTATTGACACATAAGACACACCGCCCGCGTTATCTAAATTCTGGTTAATAGCGGGCGAGCGTTCATGCATCATGCACTGGAGTGAGAACGTCCTACGTCGACTCAACTTCTCCTGATCACTGCCTGATTACCGCTACTCAACTTATTTGCAATACACCTAAATCATTCAGGACTTACGCAAGCCTGGCTCGAATCAAGCGGCGGAGGATTTGTAGTGACGCCTTCAGGCGTCTCTTAGGAGCTAAGAACGGCTGAAGCCGTCACTACAAACGGAAATTGGCGTAAGTCCTCTCATTAAGGAATACGAATGACCTGACCAACATAGATCAACGAAGGATTGGCGATCCCGTTATACTTGGCGAGGTAATACTGACTATAGTTGTACTTCAAGGCGATGCGGAACAGGTTCTCGCCGGGCTGCACAATGTGGATTGTCTCTCCACCGCTCGGCGGCACGACCGTTGGCGACGGCGGTTCACCGGGCGTCCCCCCGGGGATGGTCAAAACCTGCCCGACGTAGATCAATGCCGCGTTGGTAATCCCATTGGCCTTGGCAATCTCCTCTACCGTCGTACCATAGCGCAGCGCGATGCGGAACAGATTCTCTCCTACCTGCACGACATGCTTGCCCGGCGTGCTGAGGGTGACCGGTTCCGCCGTCGCCGCCACCGTCGCTTCGACGACTACAGTGGGCGTTATAACTTCGGTCGTCACCGGGGGCACGGCCTCGGTGACCACCGGCACGATCTCAGTCGGCGTCGGCGGCACTTCAGCCAGGGGAGACGTCGTGGCTTCTGCCGTTATCAGCACTTCGGTCGCCCCTACCGTGGGATTCGATTGAGCCTCTTTCATCATAGCGGCAGATTCGTCCTCAGCCTGGATGCCTTCACCTTCCAGGGGAGGTGTGGCGGACTTCTTGCAGCCGGCCACCATCAACGAGAACACCACAAAAACTGCCAAAATCACAAGCATCGATTTGCGACTCATCTGAACTCTCCTTTCTTCTGTATTCATAGTTATTATACACACAAATACAATTTGCAACAAGGTTTTGCCATCTTTAGGAATAATTATACTATAAAAATCACGTCATTGTTCAGCCATCGACTAAGAAACGGCATAGATTTCCGCGCCATGGCTGAAGATTAAGCATCAAATGGGGTCTTATGGTCAACTTTTACCTCCTATCCCTTTCCCCCCGCGCCAACGTGGGGGGAAGGGGATTTTTGGGGGTGGGTTTTTGCAGATAGTTAGTGCCAGGCTGAACAGTATACTCTATCCCCCCATCTCATTTTCCTTGACGATAATCGTACCGCGGTTATAATGCGGGGTTGATAGTCTGTATAGAGGAGGCCGTATGATCGATGCAAATGAGCTTCGCAAGGGAACAACTTTTATTTTAGATGGGGAACTGTATTTAGTTCTGGAGTACCAACATTACAAACCGGGTCGGGGCAACGCCATTATTCGCACCAAACTCCGTAACTTACGTACCGGCACTACCATCCCCCGTAACTTCCTTTCGGGAGACCGCTTTGAAGAAGCACCCGTCGAGCGCCGCACCGCGCAATATCTGTATGAAGATGGCGAATCCTTCTACTTTATGGACACTCAGACCTACGATCAGCTTCGTGTGCCGGCCGAGATCATAGACGATCGAGCCGGATTTTTGAAAGAGGGCATGGAAGTCAGCCTCACCATTCTGGAGAATGAGGTGCTGGATGCCGATCTTCCAGCTTCTGTGGAACTTAACGTTGTCGAATCCGAAATCGCCGTGGCCGGCGATACAGCGACGGGTGCCAGTAAAACCGTCGTCTGTGAAACCGGATTGAAAGTCCAGGTGCCTCTGTTCGTTGATGTCGGTGATACAATCCGCGTCGACACCCGGAGTGGGCAGTATCTCACCCGCGTTTAGTCCAGCGCGAACGTAGGATCAGCGTGCGGTACGCTCCTGGGCGTGCCGCACACGTTTTTATAGGATACTCATGACAGATTTCAGTCTCTATGCCGGGCGATGGATCGCCTTGACAGAAACCGCTGCCGTTGCCGGCGTCGGCATGACGCGCGAAGAGGCACGTTGCGCTGCGCGTGCGACGCGCCCCAAAGAGCGGTTGCGCCTGGCATGGGTTGCACCTCATCCACCGTACATCCCCTTGCCAGAGTGGCCACTGGTCCACCTCAAGACCATCCTCCCTGCGGAGGGGATATGGCTGGCCGGCGGCCCCGTCCGTGATTTGCTGTTGGGCTGCGACCTCTACGACTGGGATTTCGCCGTGGCGGAAAACGGACGCGAGATGGCACGCAAAGTCGCCAATGTCATAAAGGCCGCCTACTACCCCCTGGATGAAGAACGAGATACCGGACGCGTTATCGTCACCGACCCTCATACGCACCGTCAAACCACATTGGATTTCGCCACCTTGCGTGGCGCCACGCTGGAAGAAGACCTGCGACGGCGTGATTTCACCATCAACGCGATGGCGCTGACCTTTGATGGGATACTCATCGATCCAACCACGGGGCAAGCCGACCTCAGCGCGGGCATCATCCGCATGACCGGACCATCCAGTTTCAAGGATGATCCGGTGCGTCTGCTGCGCGCGGTGCGCCAGGCGAACGCCCTGCACTTTCGCTTCGACACACACACCGCAGCGGCGATGCGTACCCAGGCGTCGTCCATCATTACCGCGACTCCTGAGCGTATCCGCACCGAACTTCTGCGAATGTTGCACGCTGTTCCGGCAGCGCATAACCTGCAAACCTTGAGCAATTTCAACCTGCTGAACCCTATCCTGCCGGAAATTCAAGCCCTGCAAACCGTGTTACAAACATACCCGCATAACTACGCGAATGCTCACCTCCATACGCTGGCAACCATTGCCGCTATAGAAGGGATACTGGCTCTCATTAAGGGAGAAGCGCGTCCTCCGACCACCGAAAATTATGTGCCCGTTCCCCCCTGGACGTGGCCCATGCTGGCCGACGCCTTGCTCCCATTTCAGTCCCCCCTGTTGAGCTATCTGGAGACCCCGGTAAACGTGGATATGTTGCGCGCCGATCTGCTCAAATGGGGCGCGCTGTTCCACGATGTGGGCAAATCCGCCACCCGTACCGTCGATGAGGAAGGACACTGCCACTTCTACGGCCACGCGGAAGTCGGCGCGCAAGCGACGGCAGAGCGTTTGGAGGCGCTACGCTTTCCGGGAAAGGCCAATGCCTTCATCGTCACCCTGGTGGCAGAACATATGCGACTCGCCAATATCAATGCGGCGCTCACGAGGCGGGCTGCGTATCGTTTCTATCGTGACACCGGGGATGCCGGGGTGGGCGTCGTGCTGCTGGCGCTGGCCGATGCTATGGCAGTTTGGGGACACGGTCTGCCTCAAAATCACTGGCGTGCGTTGCTGTGCCATGCCAACGTCCTGCTCACCTCCTACTTCGAGCGCTCCACCGAGGTCATCGCGCCTCCCCCGCTCCTCAACGGCTATGACCTGATGGCGTTGGGTGTGCCGCAGGGGCCACAACTCGGACGCCTCCTGGAAACTCTGCACGAAGCTCAGGCCGCCGGGGAGATTACCACCCGGGAGGCCGCCGAGGATTTTGTCAGCCGAACATTAACAGGCGGATAACATATCAACAATGAAAAAGTTCGTGTTGTTTAGCTTGGCGCTTTTGTTCATCATCATGGCCGTCACCGGCTGTGCCATCCCCACGCCTGCCCCTACCCCCACACCCACACGCACGCCGGTGCTCCCCACCCCCACACCCACACCTACCTCCACGCCGACACCCACGGCTACGCCCACCCTCACCCCGACTCCCACGCCGACGCTGCCCCCCGGTCTGCTCTTGCCACCACAGCCTGTGGAACTGCCAGGCTGGCCCGCCCTGCCCACGGATCTCTACTTCCTGCGCGATGGAAAAATCTGGATGTGGCTCGCCGAAGGCGGCGCGCCGGAAAGCATCCCCGTCGCCGTCGCAGGCGAGACAGTCCGCGCCTACCGGGTGACCCAGGACAAACGCTTCGTCCTCTACGTCACCGACGCCGACAAACTGTACGTGTTCGACCGCGCTCAGTGGCAGCATACGCACGTTCCCACCGCCGGGCGGTTGAGCGATGAGCAGGGCCTCTACTTCGATGTGACGCCGGACGCGCGCTACCTGGTCTACCTGGCGTGGGGCATCCGCCCCACAGCCGAGACGCCCGCGGATGGCAATCACTTTGGCACCGTCTTCGCCATCGAATTGACCGATCTGCGCCAGGCACAGCGCATGTTGGGCTTTTGCACCGGCACCGGGGATGCCGGCTGTGCCGGTGTCCACCTTGCGCCGGACGGCAATCTCGTCGCTTATACCGATAGCGCGGGCTTGTGGCTCACAGCAATCGACAAACCCGTACCACGGCTGGTGTTGCCGCCCACAGCAACGCCACCCTGGCAGTTCAAAGACTGGTCGCCCAATAGCCACTGGCTTATCCTGGAAGCCCGGACGACGGAAGGGACGCTCCTGGGGTTGCTCAATGTAGCGACAGGAGAAGTCACCCCTATCGGCGACGTCGCCTGTGTCGCCGACTGCTCCATCGGGCTGAGTTGGGGCGCGCAAAGCCTGTGGCTGTTCACCGACACGCCACAGCGCGGCTGTCTCTTCCAGATACAGCCGCCCTTCGGCGATACACCGATGAGTATGCCTTACGAGATCTGCGCCCTCGACGAGTGGGCACTGCATCCTGCGTCACCGCTGGCCCTGCCCGATGGGTGGGTGGCGTTCGTCCATCGTGGCTGCGGAGATGGCTGCCCCGGCCCGGCGCCGGGCCTTTACTTCCTGGGACCCGACGAGGCCGTGCATCCCATCGCGTTGCTCAACCCAAACGATGGTTCCGCTCTGTGGGTGTCTGACGGTTCGGCCTTCCTGTACTTCGACGCGGAAAATCGCCCCTCCCGCCTGGGCGTGACCGGCGGGACAGGTTTTTGGGACGTGAGCCGTCCTCTCGAAGGCGCCCATACGTTCCAATGGGGCGCCCTCACTACGGAACAGTAAACAGGGAAAAGAGAACTCATCCATCTGATCATTGTGCTTGAAGAGCTGTGGCCGGTCTCCCCATAAGACGTGTTTGACGTTTGACGTATGCCGTTGTATAAAACACGGCATGAGTCCATTCACATTCCCAAAAGCGAAATACCACCGTTTATATCGCGTTGTGCTGGTCGCGTTGTGGACGCTGCTGGCGGCGTGCGGGTCGCCCCCACCCCTCGAACCCAACCGCGTGACGTTGGTCGTCGATGGCGAACAGCGGATCATCGTCACCGCCCTGGACACGGTGCGCGACCTCCTGACCGCCGAAGGCGTCACCTTAGGCGAACTGGATCGGGTAACGCCGCCGGAGACTGCCGCGCTGCGTCAGGGGATGACCATCACCGTCGTGCGCGTGGTACAACGGACCGAGACCCTCACCGAAACCATCCCCTTCGGACGGCAAGTGGTGCGCGACGCGACCGTTCCCGAAGGAGAAGTGCGATTGCTACAGGCAGGGCAGGCCGGCGTCTTGGAACGCGCCTATCGCCTCACGTTTGAGGATGGCGTGGAAATCGAGCGCACGCTGATGCAAGAAGCGGTCACCCAACCGCCCCAGGACGAGATCCGCCTCGTGGGCACGCGCCCCCAAGTCGAAACGGTCATCATCACCGGCACCCTGGCTTACCTCAACAACCAGGATGCATGGATTCTGCGCGGCAGCAATCGTGCGCGTCGCCGCGTCACCACGCTGGGCGATCTGGACGGGCGCGTCTTCAGCCTTTCACCGGATGCGTCCAAACTGCTCTTCACCCGTGCCGTCACCAACGCGGAACACATCAACGAGTTGTGGCTCATCCGCACCGCCGAGGCCGATCCCAATCCGGTTCCGCTCAATGTCAGCGATGTACTGTGGGCCGGCTGGCATCCCGACGGCAAATCCATCGCCTGGACAACGGCGGAGATCATCGAGCCGGCGCCTGGCTGGCGCGGGCAGAACGATCTGTGGACGGCGCAATTGACCGCACAATTCACGCTCGTCACCCGGCGCAAAATCCTCGTCGCCGAGGCAGGCGGGGGATACGGGTGGTGGGGTACGCGCTATGCCTGGTCGCCCGATGGCGCAGCGCTGGCCTATTCCCAGCCCGACAGCGTGGGTGTGGTGAACCTCCGCCAGGCCGAACGTGTTCCGTTGCTCACCTTCCCTCCCTACCGCACCTACAGCAGTTGGGCGTGGAACCCCGCGGTCGCATGGTCGCCCGACGGCAACTTCATCGCCACGGTCGTCCATGCGCCATCGCCCAACATCGACGACCCGGAGGAAAGCCCCATCTTCGACGTGTGGCAGATCGCAGTGACGGGGGCGTACAGCGCCGAACTCGCCGCGGAGACGGGGATGTGGGCCACGCCGGTTTACGCGCCGGCGGGGAACACCCTGCTTTTCGGACGGGCACTCGTCCCCTACCAGAGCGACATCAGCCCGCACAAGCTCTGCCTGATCGACCGCGACGGTTCCAATGCCTTCTGTTTCGACACGCCGGGCGAGACGGGCATCGAGCTGCCGGTATGGCGTTGGAGTCCCGATAGACAGCAGATCGCCTTCATCTATCTCAACAACATTGACCTGCTCGCCCCACAAGATGGAAGCGTCATCCCGTTGGTGGACGATGGGGGAATCACCTTGTTGGATTGGCGGTGAGAGATCAATTTTTGTTGAACGCATTAGAGTTACACGAGAGGAGCTGCACCATGAATGAGTAGGACTTACGCAAATTTCCGTTTGTAGTGACGGCTTCAGCCGTTCTTAGCTCCTAAGCGTCACTACAAATCCTCCGCCGCTTGATTCGAGCCAGGCTTGCGTAAGTCCTGTGAGATCAAAGACATACGTTGGAAACAACGGTTGCAGAATTTTCTAGGAAATAAGTCGCTGTGCCAGCTTGACTGGCCTGAATAGATACTCAAAAAGAAAAGATATGAATATCCTTGAACAATTCAAACTTGACGGAAAAACAGCCTTAGTCACCGGCTGCCGACGCGGCATTGGGCGCGCCTATGCCCAGGCGCTCGCGGAAGCCGGAGCGGACATCGTCGGCGTGAGCCTGACCCTCCGACCGGGGAGCGCAGTGGAGCAGGATGTCGTCGCCTTAGGGCGGACGTTCAAAAGCTACACCTGCGACTTCGCCGACCGCGCGGCGCTCTACGCCTTCATCGCGCGGGTGAAGGACGAATGTCCGCCCATCGATATTCTCGTCAACAACGCCGGCACGATCTTCCGCCAGCCGGTGGCGGACTACCCCGACGACAAATGGGACGAGGTCATCGAAACCAACCTCAACGCGCCATTCATCATCACACGCGAATTCGGCAAAGAGATGTTAGCGCGCGGGTATGGCAAGATTATCTTCGCCGCCTCACTGCTCACCTTCCAGGGCGGGATCACCGTACCGAGCTACGCCGCAAGCAAGGGCGGCATCGGCCAACTGGTGATGGCGCTGTCGAACGAATGGGCCGGCAAGGGCGTCAACGTCAACGCTATCGCCCCCGGCTATATCGACACCGATTTCACCGAGGCACTGCGTCACGATCCCATCCGCAGTGAGCAAATTCTGGCGCGCATCCCTGTCGGGCGGTGGGGTACGCCGGAAGACCTCAAGGGCGCAATCGTGTATCTGGCTTCCGCTGCCTCGGATTACGTCAACGGCATCACGTTGATCGTCGACGGCGGCTGGATGGGAAGATAAGCGTCAGTTTTCAGTCATCAGTCGCTAGTCTGACGGGTCATTCAAAACCGGCAACCGATAACTCTGTTGACGATTTTCCAACCTTGCGTTATACTGTGGCGTATTCAGAAGGTTTGGGTTCTCTGGGACTTTGCGTGGTGATGGAAAAACAGCTTTGGTTTTTGCCACGGATGACACGGATTGCACTGATTTTTTATACTTTGTATGTCAATCCGTGCAATCCGTGGCCGGCTTCTTATTTGACCCCACGAAATCCTGAAGAACCGGGTTTTTAAGGCATTTTCAGAGGGGGAATATGGTGAAGACAAAAAATAAAAAACTCGCTATTCTGGTCGGCGGGGGACCGGCGCCGGGGATCAATGGCGTGATCCACTCCGCCACCATCGAAGCCATCGTCAACGGGATGGAGGTCTTCGGTCTGTACGAAGGATTCAAGTACCTCATGCAAGGCCGCATCGTCGGCAAACCCCTGACCATTGCCGATGTGAGCCGCATCCACCGTGACGGTGGGTCGGTTCTGCGCACCTCGCGCGCCAACCCGACGAAATTGGACAAGGACCTTGAAATGTGCAGTCGCACGCTCATCGACGCGGGCATCAACTGTTTGCTCGCCATCGGTGGCGATGACACCGCCTACTCCGCCTATCGGGTCGCGCGCTACGCGGACGAGCACATGAACGTCAGAATCCAGACGGTTCACGCACCCAAAACCATCGACAACGACCTGCCGCTGCCGGAAGGCATCCCCACTTTTGGCTTTGAAACGGCGCGGGAACTGGGAACGCGGCTGGTGATGAATCTGATGGAAGATGCACTGACGAGCCAGCGTTGGTATCTCGTCGTGGCGATGGGACGCAAGGCCGGCCATCTGGCCTTGGGCATCGGCAAAAGCTCCGGCGCAACGCTCACCCTCATCCCCGAAGAGTGGGAAGACCGTGAGATTCGCCTGCAAGAAGTCATCGACATTCTCACAACGACGGTGATCAAACGTCAGGCCGAAGATAAACCCCATGGCGTGGCCGTGGTAGCCGAGGGCGTAGTGGAACAGATGTTTCCCGGTGATATGGAGGGGCTGGAAAACGTCGAGCGCGACGCGCACGGCCATATCCGTCTGTCAGAAGTCGATTTCTCGCACATTCTCAAGGATACATTGCACAAACAGCTCAAAACCATCGGCGTCGACACCAGCATTGTGAACATCGACATGGGCTACGAATTGCGCTGCGCCGACCCTATCGCCTACGACATCGACTACACACGCAGTCTAGGCGAGGCCGCCGTCACTTTCCTGCTCAACGAGGGCAGTCATGCGACGATCACCATCCAGCAAGGGCAAATGGTACCCATCCCCTTTGAACAAATGATGGACCCGACCACCGGGCGCACAGAAGTCCGCAAGGTCAATATCGATTCTTTCGTCTTCCGCTCGGCGTGCAAGTTCATGATCCGTCTCACACCGGAGGACGCCGAAAACGAAATCCTTCTCGGTAAAATGGCCGCGCAGACCAATCTGTCACTGGACGAGTTCAAAGCCAAGTTCGGCTATCTGATCGGCATCGCTCCCCGGCCATTCTAGTACGGCACGGCGCGCAGGGACCGCGGATCTGGCGATCCGCTGGATGACAAAGGCGTGCTTCTATAAGCCCATCCCCCTTGCCCCCTTCTCTGGGGGAAGGGGGATTTCATTTTTCCGCCTCCTTCTTCCCCGTTTGTGGGGGAGAAGGAGGCCTCCCCAAAGCCCCATTCGCCACCTGGCAAGGGTGGTTGAATAGTTCACCACAATTACAACCACAAAGCATGACAGGTGGGCCGCAGCGCGGGATAGAGCGCGGCAAATGTATCGGCAAGGGCGGCGTAACATGCGACGTTCTCCGGATCAGGTGTAACCACCTCCGCAGCGTAGTGCACCGCCTGGGCAACGGCATCCGCCACATCCACGTAGAGGCCGGTTCCCACCCCGGCCAGCAGTGCCGCCCCCACCGCCGATGCTTCGACCGTCCGTGTCTGGTACAACGGCCGGTTGAACATATCCGCCTGCAATTGTCGCCACAAGGGATGCTGTATCGCGCCGCCTGAGGCAATGATGCGCTCCGGCGTCACCCCCAGATCGAGCATCAATTCGAGACCCTGGCGCATCCCGAAGACGACGCCTTCCATGACCGCCCGTGCCATGTGTTCGCGTCCGTGTCGCAGCGTCAGCCCGACGAAACTGCCGCGTGCGTGAGGGTCCATGTGCGGTGTGCGCTCACCCGCCAGATATGGCTGGAAGAACAATCCCTCTGCGCCGGGCGCGACGGTCGCCGCAGCGTCAGCCAAATCCTGATATGAGAGGTCCGGCATCACCTTGTCACGCAGCCATTGGAGTGCCAGGCCCGCCGCGAGCATCGCCGATTCGAGGTGCCACATCGCGGGCAGAACGTGGCAGAAGCAGTGCAAGCGCGCCTGGGGATCGTAGGCCGGCCGCGCGATAGGCGCAAAAAGCTGCCCGCCGGTGCCAATCGTCGATGAGACCACCCCCGGCGCAACGACGCCATGACCCACGGCCTGCATCGCCTGATCACTGCCGCCGTAGATGACGGGGGTGCCGGGGCGTAGGCCTGTCGCCGCCGCGATCTCTGGCAACAGGCCGCCGGCGACCGCTGCCGATGCCGCCACCGGCGGGAGTACTCCGCCATCCAGGCCAAGCCCATCCAGCAGCGGCGCGCTCCAACAACGATGCGCCGTGTCGAAAAGCAACGTTGAGGAGGCATCGCTCGGTTCGGTGCCGATCTCGCCGGTGAAACGGTAACGCACGTAGTCTTTAGGGAGCAGCAGGTGCGCCGTCGCCGCCACAACATCAGGCTCGTGTTCGCGCAGCCAGAGCCACGTCGCCAACATAAAGCCGGTCGCCAGTGGATTCGCCGTCCATGCGGCCAACCGTTCGCGCCCAATCTGCGCCGCGATCTCGGCTACCTGCGCCGCCGAGCGCTGGTCCGCCCAGATGATTGCCGGACGCAGGACACGCCCGTGCGCATCAAGGCACACCGTCCCATGCATCTGCCCGGAAAGTCCAATGGCTTGCACCTGATGCGCCGAGATGGACGCCGCCGCCAAAGCGCGCCGCAGCGTGTCCAAAGCAGCGCTCACCCACGTCTCCGGGTTCTGCTCGGCCCACCCCTGACGCGGCGTCTCCACGGGGTATTCTCGCGCGGCCATACCTAACAACGCCCCATCCAGGCCGATAACGACCGTCTTGGTACTGGATGTGCCGATGTCCACGCCCATCAAGGTGCTCTCTGTCATTGGCTTGCTCCAAGAGTCGTTAGTCGAGTAGTCAGATAATCATTCGTCTGCATTTCATTATGCTCACGCTCGCGCGCAAGATTTGCCGCACTATACTTCTTTTTCAGAATAGCGCAATTTCGGCCCAAGTCGTGCTATAATAACGGGAGTTCCCATGGGGCCGGTCCCATCAACGGCCAGGAGAATCTGTCAACGGATTTTTCAAGGGGATGACAATGTAGATTACCACGTGCAAAAATTGCACCCTATACCCATAAGGAGGTTTTTTTCATGGCGCTTTCAAAAGAAGAACGCAAAGAACTACTGGCATTGTTTTCCGATCTACGTGTGGCAGATGTCCGCGATGGCATGGACTGGATGATGCAGCACCATCAAGGCTCGATGATCCCTGAAATTCGCCCGCTGTGGCGAACACGCGCCGTGGGCATCGCTCGCACGGCGCGTTATCTGCCCTACAAAGGCACCATTCCCACAATGACGCCGGATGAATACAGCACGTGGTCAGGCTGGTACTACAACAACGTCTGCACCTACCCGTGGATCGACGCCATTGAAGAAGGCGATTTCTGCGTCATCGACCAGAGCGGCGTCAACGCCGGGCTGATGGGATCGAACAACACGCTGGACGGCGTCCTCAAGGGCGCGGCAGGCTATGTGAGCAACGGCGGCGTCCGCGACACCGATGAGATCATCCTGCAAAAGATTCCTTTCTGGTCCAGGATCGTCTCGCAAGGGATGGTGCAAGGCCGCCTGCAATTCGACGCCTACGACATCCCCGTGGTCGTCGGCGGCGTGCTCGTCCACCCCGGCGATATTGTCGTAGCGGATGGCGACGGCGTCATCGTCGTGCCGCAGGCGCTGGCGAAAGATGTCTCCATCTATGCCCATCGAGAATTGCGCAACGACAAAATTTCACGGCGGCAAAAATATGAGGTGTTGGGATTGAAATTGGATGGGACGGTATTGTAGAGCGGCCTCTCCATCCCCGGTGGCTTGATTCGGCTGCAAATCGAGCCACCAGCTTCCAGTATCCAGCAATGGCGACAGTTCCGAACAGATGTGTCGAGACGCTCTCGCCCACCTATGTCGCGTCCACGGCTCGGTCAGCTACACCCACAGCAAATCCGGGTCTTCGACTAACTGTTTGATGTACTGCAAGAACCGCGACGCCGGACCGCCGTCGACCAGGCGGTGATCGAAAGTCAGGCTCAGCCACATCAACTTGCGGATGCAGATGTCACCGTGATAGACGGCCGGCTTCTCCTGGATGCGTCCCACGCCGAGGATGGCGACTTCCGGCAAGTTGATAAGCGGCGTGAAGGCATCGATGTCGAACATCCCCAAATTGGTGATGGTAAACGTCCCGCCGACCAGTTCGTCGGGCAGTACCTTGCCCACGCGTGTGCGCTGCACCAGGTCGTTCGTGGCGCGGGCAATATCCAGCAGTCCCTTGTGGTCCACATCACGCACCACCGGTACGATCAAACCGCGCCCGGTGTCCATCGCCAGGCAGATGTTGACCTCGTCCAATTGGCGGATCACGCCGGCAGCCTCATCCAGTCGCGCGTTGACGGCGGGGAACTTGCGCAGAGCCTTCGCCACGATGACCATCAGCAGATCGTTGTAGCTGAGGTTGAAACCGAGTTCCTGCGCCAGGCGCACCTTGAGCTTTTCCCGCAACGCCGCGAACGCCGTCGCATCGACCTCCACACTGAGCGTGACCGGCGCCGTCGTCTGGTGACTCGCATACATCCGCTGCGCGATGATGGCGCGCACCCCACTCATCGGCGTCTCCGCCAACGTTTTCGCCGGGACTGAGGGGAGCGCCGGAACGGGCGGTGTGGGCAGGGGCGCGACCGGGGCAGACGGCGCCGGTGCGCCGATTTCCTGACCCGCCGACTCACCAACGATTTGACGCGCTTTCTCCACATCGGCCCTTGTTACCTTACCGTCCACTCCACTGCCGGTGACGGTGCGTACATCCACGCCCAGGCTCTCCGCCAGGCGGCGCGCGACCGGCGTCACCTTCGGCGCCGCGGCGATGTAGGCGGCTACGTCCTTCTCCACAATCCGCCCGTCCGGCCCACTGCCGACGATCTCCGCCAGATCGACGCCCTGCGCCTCGGCCAGTTTTCGCGCACGTGGAGAAGCAAACAGGCGCGTAGAGGCGTCGATGTGCTGCCCAGCCAAGGCGTCGCGCCCCCGTTCATCCGTGGACGCACCGATGAGCTCATCTGCCGATTCGAGAGGCTCGTCCGGCGTATCCGTCATCAGAGCGATCTTCGCCAGAACAGGCACGCGCTCGCCGGCCGGTGCCAGAATTTCGCGCAGGAATCCATCCGCTGTCGCTTGCACTTCGAGCACCGCCTTGTCCGTTTCCACCGAAAACAGCGTCTCGCCGCGTTCTAGCGGCTCCCCCACCGCCTTCATCCATTCGACGATGACACCCTCGTTCATCGTCTCCCCCAACATGGGCAAGATAATTTCTTTGATTGCCATAGATGTCTCCTCGTATAAAATAGCCCCAGAGCACCCCGAGTTCACCGAGAAAAACACAGATTCTTTGTGTCCTGCGCGTTCTTCGGGGTAAAAAGTTTTCATTCAACCGCTGGTGAACCGCCCCCTTCATGACGAATTCCCTTGAAAATAGCCACAGCTCGGAGCGGCGCGCCAGATCCGCGGCTCTGGCGCGCTACGCCGGGATTTGACGATCCCCGGCAAGCCTTAACCGGGGAACTATTTGTGCCACGCCGTACTCGTCAACCTGGCGAAACAATTTCTTCTGATGCACCATCCCTCAAACCCCATTCGCCACCTGGCACGGGCGGCTGAACAGTTACCCCGCCATTTAGATCAACTGTCACATATTCTAACCCTGTTTCTGGTGACGACAAGACTTAAGTCCATGACGAGGCAGGCGGAGCTAGTGCAATGGGGTATGGATTCCATCGGTGTCGACGCAATCATCGCCGATGACCGGGGGCGCCTGTTCCCGGCGCGGCCCACCGGCCAAGAACAGATTGACGAACCTCTCTTTCCTGCTACAATCTGCCCTATGCGCGAATACCCACATCTTATTCAGACAGAATATCGTCCTGTAAATCCTGTCCAGAGATTTTCGACTTTGGACCTGTGGCTTGGACTGATGAAATGAACAAAACGATCCGCTTCGTGTTGTTGGGATTGATAGGCGTTCTGCTCATGAGCAGGGCGGGTAGGACGAATTGCCAATCCGCCCCACCAACGAACGCCGCGGGGCTGACAATGGACATTGCCATCGCCTGGGAAGGGTATATCCGGCAGAATTTGTGGACCGAAGCGCGTGTCAGCCTGAAAAACGAGGGTGCCGACTGGCAAGGTGAATTGATCATCTACGATGACCGGAACCAGGTCACCTACCGCCGTCCGCTGGAACTGCCCGCGCACTCCTACAAACAATACCGCGTGCCGCTCTTCGTCAAGGACGCCATGCCGACTGTAGCCTTGCAAGACGCCACGGGCGTGCAGCAACAAGTACGCCTCTCTCTCAGCGGATCCGGCGAGAGCAAGCGTGTAGTCATCAGCGCCGACACGCGCGGCCCAATCCTGGCAACGGCTCCCTCCGACGCCGCCACTACCCTCATGTGGCTGCCCGACCTCACCGGTTTGCCCGAAACGCCGATGGCCTGGGATGTCATCGATGTGCTGCTGCTCAACGGCATCGACACGGCCAGTCTGACACCGGAACAACAGGAAGCGTTGCTGGCCTGGGTGGGCGCGGGCGGTCATCTCATTGTAGGGGGCGGCCCGGCACTGCAACAAACGCTGTCGAACCTGGCGGAACCTCTGCGCATAGCTGCGCCGGGCGATGCACGCATCTTTGCCGCCTTACCGCTGAAGGAGGCAACGCTCAACGATGTCGCCGGCGTCACGTTGCTGCCCCAGGCGAAAGTCGTTCCCCTGGCGATGGTCGAAGACGCCATCGTCGCCGCACGCGGGACGGTCGGCAAAGGGTATGTGGACGTCGTCGGCTGGGATATGATG
This sequence comes from Anaerolineae bacterium, assembly GCA_035415725.1. Classification (GTDB taxonomy): domain Bacteria; phylum Chloroflexota; class Anaerolineae; order B4-G1; family SLSP01; genus DSWT01. The sequence continues at coordinate 53,948 of DAOOGN010000006.1, forward strand.
CAGCCGGGCAGTGCGAACTGGCTTGTCAACCTGTGGAGCACCGATCCGGTCCCTGCCATTGCCACTCCCCTTACAGGCAGCATACTCTCTACCGCCAGCCCCAACCTGTCCACTATGCTGGAAATTCCGTATACATTTTTCTCTAAACTCTGGGGATGGCTGCTCCTCTTCCCGGTTTACATTTTCCTCATAGGGCCGGGAACTTTGATCCTGGTACGGCGACTGCGCAAGCCGATTTTGGCCTGGGTCTTTATTCCCACGTGGATTATCGGCGCTGTGATCATCCTGGCCGTGGGATTGAGCAGTGCTTTTTCCCACACTTTCCCTCTTGTCCACGAAATCGCCATCATCGCCGTGCCCGACACCGCGTTGCCGGCGCGGGTCGTTCAGGGAACCGCTATCTACGCCCCGCGCATCCGCAACCTGACCTGGAATACTGCCGGCACACCTCGCCCCATGACCGGCAGTTTACGCACGGATAACTGGTACAACGAAGGCGAGCCTTTCCCCGTGGAAGTGTCCTACCACGATGACGGCGCAACGATCCAGACCCACCATCTGCTGGGCGTCATCACCTGGGGCACAGAAGGATTGTACGACAGTCCGGCTATTGAATCCGACCTGAGCATCACGCTTCAGGAAGGGATATATTACTTCACCGGCGAAATATGGAGCGAGGCAAGTTTGCACGACGTGGCCTTGTGGATGGGCAAAAATGTGTCTTACAACATCACGTTGACACAAGCCATCTCTCCGGCCACTACCGTCGCCATTTCCCGACCGGTCACTGCGACATCGGCGCTTTACGGGTCATCCGCCGCCATTTGTGGCGTCTCCAATTCCTATTACTACTCGTCATACGGTACACCGACGTGGCCCACACTCCCCAATGTATCATCCCCACCCACGGCGACAGCGTGCTATCTCACCGGTTTGATCGATACGGTGCCCTTCCCCGCCGACGACATCGGCGGCACTCTCATTCAAGAAAGCTGCTTGATCTACAGCATTCCCTGTCCCGTGCAGCCTCAAGGCAGCATCACGGCAACGCTGGAAAACATAGCTGACAAAACGACAAATGGTTGGGTCGATGCCTATACCCACATCGCCTACGGGAACGCCCCCGACACGACCTTTGAATATGTCCTGCCGGCCTATCTGGATATCGCCAATGTCGACAAACTGACCGTAGCGCTGTCGCCTGCCCCCGAAGCCGGCACTCTCTCCTCGCTCAAAGGCATTGCGGAAATCTCGGTGTGGAACTGGGTAACAAAGGAATGGATGGATTATTCTCCAGAAGAAACAATCGTGTTGACCGGCATGACGGCCAGGCAAGCCTTTGACACGCAACAAGGTGTGCGCGTGCGCATCAGTCCCACCGACAACACCTTCATGGTGAAGTTAACAGTCGCCATCGAAGGTACACGCTGAATCCCCCACGGAACAGTCCCATGCAAGCGCTTCGTCTGATCGTCCCCGCGGCAAAAGCCTTCTACGAAGAGATCCTGTTCTTCTTTGCGACCGGCGCGATCTTGCTCGTCACCGCCGTCCTCGTGATTCCACTGCCGTTTGCGCTGATGGGGATATGGATGGTGGCGCATCGTGCCGTGCGTGGATTGGGGATCAACTGGAGTCTGTATTGGCAGGCCATCAAAGAATATGGCCTCCGCTCTTTATGGCTCACGCTCATCCTCATAGCCGGCTACGTTGTGTTGTTGAGCAACGTCTGGTTCTACGTCACGCCGGCGGTCTCGCCGCTTCCTGACAACCTCATCGCGTGGACCTGGCCCATTTTCATCCTCGTTGGGCTGGTGTGGAGCGGCATCACATTCTACGCTCACGCTTTCCTCATCGAACTGGAAGCACCCAAGCTGCTCACCATCCTGCGCAACGGCCTGTCTCTCACCTTCGTCAGCCCTCTGACGACGCTGATCCTGCTGCTCGTCACCCTGCTGGCGACCGCGTTGAGCCTTATGGTCCCCATCCTTTTGCCCGCGTTGCCGGGGTTCGTGGCTACATTGAGCATTACCGCTGTGCGCACCCTCATCGCCGACATCCGCGAGAAGTACGGCACCACGGCAGAAGCAGAAAAAGCAGAAGAGCCGACCGAGACTGAGCCGACGGCGGGCTAAGAATGGCCGAAGGCTAAAGCCTCACGGCTCAACAACAAAGCTCCCCGGGGGGATGCGCCGCCAGCCGCAAGGCTTCGTGGGCTCAGCCGATGGCTTTAGCCTCGGCCTAGTCCCAGCCGGGGAGCATCTCCGTGTTGGCTTCCAGCAATTCGTTGAACATTGCCCATGCCTGATCGACGCTGATGTGGCACAGTGGATCGTTGAGCAATGCCTGGAAGGCCAGGTCTTTATCTTGCGTCAGCGCCGCCTCCAACGTCAATTCCTGCACGTCAATGATACGGCGCACAAGCGTCTCCACCCCAAAAGGCAACGGTTTGGGCACGACCGGCGCCAGGCTATCCTTGCGGAACTGCGCATTCGTCTCAACCACGGCGCCCAGAGGAAGGTTGGGTAGTTGCCCTACGTTCGGCAGATTGACGTTGGTGTCGAGCGGCTCCACGCCGAGCAGAGCTAACATCTGCGTGACGCCCTCTTCGCCAGAACGCAACAGCCTCGTCTCCTCCCTGTCGGTTCGAGCGGCAACGCCGGGCGCATTCTGGGGCGGCTGCCATGTTCCCAGCCGGTAACTCGACGGCGTCAAAATGACGCCGTAGCGATGCAGATTCTCTTCCGAAATCAGGTACCATGGTACAAATTCCGCCAGGTGACGGTCGCCGGCTGCACCGAGGACGCCAAAACGTCGCAGGAAGTCAAAGGCAATGAGCTTCTGCGAGGAAAACCACAAGCCGTGTTCCTGCGCCTGGAGAGACCACGGCGTGCGATCCGTCCAGAAGCCTTCCTGCTCCATGTGCTCCTCCAGGATCGGGAAGAGATCCAGCCCGCTCCATGTCGCCCGTGTCGCAAAGGTGAAATGATTGACGCCGGCAATGTCGGTTTTGATCTCCTGGCGCTGCGGGCGCGGCACATCCAGGTAGCCGTGGACCAACCCGGCGAGCATCTCCTGCGTGCCGAAGACTTCGTGACAGCAACCAAACGCTTTGATGTCCGGTTCGGCAGCATAAAGCGCGGCGGTACACAACGTCATCGGATTGGTGTAGTTGATGACCCACGCATCGGGACACAGCTCCATAATCTGGTGCGCATAGTCGACATAGGTAGGCACGGTGCGCAGCGCACGGCTGATGCCGCCCGGCCCGGTAGTATCGCCCACGGTTTGCAGAATGCCGTACTTCGCCGGAATGTCAAGGTCGTTGGCGAACATCCACATCGGCCCGGGCAAAATCGAGAGAAAAACAAAATCGGCATCCGCCAGCGCCTCTGCGGACGTCTCGCAGGCGCGGACGGCGAACGTGGTTCGCGCATCCGGGTGAGCGTAAATCTCTTTCGCGCGCTCCACATTCCGCAGCGCGGCCTGGTAGTCGATGTCGTACAACGCGATCTCGCCCGTGAGAGACGGGCATAGCGCCAGGTCGGTCATCACCATCCTGGCCCAATAGCGGCTTCCCCCGCCGATGTAGGCAATTTTGATGTGAATAGAATCGTGTTCAGTCATAGCGTTACCTCCGATGTGATCGTGATGTGTGACGATGAGATCATCCAGGATGCCCAAACTAGCCGACCGGCAGCCACAGCGTGAAGGCACTGCCCTGGCCTTCTTCGCTCTCGACGGTCACGTCGCCGCCGTGGGCGCGCATGATCTCGTAAACGATGCTCAAACCCAGTCCTGTGCCCGGGATGTGTCCCGACTCGGCCAATTGCCCCCGAAAGAAGCGACTGAACAACCGCGGCTTTTCCTCCGCCGGGATGCCCGGCCCGGTATCGTGCACGGTGAGCGTCACCCAGGGATGGCCGTGCATTGCGGTCAGGGCCGTCTCGACGGTCACGGCCCCGCCGGGCGGCGTGAATGTCAGCGCGTTTTCCAGCACCTCCTTCAACGCCTGCATCAAGCGGAATGAGTCACCTTTGACCACAGGCAACCCGGCAGGCACCGGCTTCGCCAGCAGGGTGATCGCGCGGGCGTCGGCCTGGCGTTGATAACACGTCACCGCTTCGCCGATGATGGTCGACAAAGGGAGTGGCTCCCATGCCGTGACGCCCTGCCCGCTATCCAGCGAGACCATCTCCAGAGTGTCTTGAATCAGATTTTCCAGACGCGCCGACTGGCGCTCCAAAGCCTGTAGATAGACCGCCGCCTTTTCGGGAGAGCGTTCGACCTGCAGCAAATACGCGGATAGTTTGATGCTTGTCACGGGCGTGCGCAATTCGTGAGAGACATTGGTGATGAATTGAGTGCGCGCCCGGTCAAGAGCTTTGAATTTGGTGATATCCTGATGACTGAAGACGTAGCCGGCGCGCTCGCCCTGAGCGTTATGCAGCAGAGCGACCGTCAACGCCGCATCGTAAGTGCGGCCATCTCTGCGTCGCAGGGTGATTTCACGGGAGGTGAATGTATCGGTTGAACGCGTGAAGGGCAGGAAACGGGGATCGGATTCGCCGGTTTCTTGAACCCACAATGTGTCCATGGAACACCCAATGACTTCAGAGCTGTCATAGCCCGTCAATGCGACAAACGCTTCGTTCACATATTGGATGCGCCTATCCAAATCGGTCACGCTAATCGCATCGCCGACACTGCGCAAAATCGCGTCGCTTTTCTCTTTCTCCGCCACCACTTCCGCCGTGCGTGCGGTCACCAGAACTTCCAGCGTATTGTTAAGTTGCGCCAGTGTCGCTTCGGCCTGTTTACGCTCATGGATTTCGTGGGCCAGGTCTTTGTTGGCGACTTTCAACTTGTTCGACTGTTCGACCAGACGCTCAAAGGCCATCCGCGTACCTTCCTGGCTAATCGCTACCAGATAGGTTCCCAGGAACATCGTCAGCAGAAAGACGATGAGATCAATCCCTTGCTCCGCCTGACGGCCCAGATCCAAGGGGACCCAGAGGTAAGGTGAGACAAGCGTCCAGCCAAACAGCCCCACCATCATAATGAGCATGACGACCGCAAGATTATAACCTGTCTTTGAAGAGAGCAAGACGCCCCCCAAAAGAGAAATCAACAGTCCCAGAATAGCAAAAGCGACGATCAGATCGGTAAAGAGCAACGCCAGCGCCAGCCCGATCATCATGACAGCGCCGATGACCAGGTAACTGCCGACCACAGCTTGCCCGCGTCGCGCTTTATGCAACGCCAGGACATATCCGCTCATACTCACCACCATAACGCCCACCATCACCCACAACTGCCACGCCCGGGGATGCCTCAAAGCGGCGATCAAGGCGCCTCCTGTTCCACCCCCCAGCGCCATGCCGATCCAGGGGAGAATACAACGCAGCAAACGCAGCCGTTCTGCCTCGGCCCACACCGCGGCCACGACAAAGTTCTGCGTGCTGAGAATATCTTCGGTTGAGGCATGCGGCAGTTTTTTCATTGGATTGTTCGACCCACACCAGCGCAATACGGCAGTGAATGTGGATATCTATTTTACCGCAAGTCAATCAATCGTCCAATACCTCCCAGCCGAGGGCAGGAGAGGCCGAGGGCTGAAGCCCACGGCTCAACATACAAAGCCCCCCCAGGGGGGCTGCGCTGCCAGCCCGC